>NZ_LBKA01000261.1:0-435477 GCF_028128955.1 Bradyrhizobium sp. CCBAU 11386 | reverse complement strand
AAGTGGAGTGCGTGAAATCAACATTCCTTGGATCAGCGTAGATGAATGGTCCAAAAGCAAGTCAGAGTTCGGCATAGCCAAACCTTACGCATCGTCCTCAAATTCAGATTGGTCGGCGGAGCTAACGTACCGCGCCGCCTTCTGGGTCACCTGCGTCCGAACAGTCCCCCCACCACGCCGCCAATCAGTCCACCGGGACCGCCTCCACTGTGCTGATGGTGAGCACCCGTGCGACGACGGGCCGAACGATCGTCATCGGATTTGTCGCTGCCGCTGAAGCCGGCATGCGCCGCCGAGGAGGACTCGGCCAGTAACGCCTGATGCTGCAGCGGGTCTAGGAAGCCAGTCCTGGGATAGCCGCGTGCCGCCTGCCAGCGCGTGATGACGGCGCGGGTCGACCCGTCGAACCGTCCGTTGACCTTGATGTCGAAACCGAGACCGGTCAGCCGGCGCTGTACGTCGCGACGCTTTCCCTTGTTGAGGCCGATCTGATCTTCGGTTTGCTGAGTTGCCTCACCGGTAACGATCGCCGGATCGACGGATGCGATCAGCTCGCGGTCGGTCGTGCTCGGACCGGCTGCGGCAGCATTTGCACCGACGAGAATTCCCAAGAAAAGTCCCAAGACTGATAATGCGAGGATGAAGACACGCAATGGCATATCCTTCGCTGATCTTGAGTCTCGCAATGATTTCGCGTTGAACACCTGTATCGGTTCAAATGCACCGCTGTGACATTCGAATTTCGGGTGGTGTCTAAATCAAAGGTCAACTCCGGGTTCCGTCGCTGGCAACTGTTACAGGGGGCACTTGTTCCTTCGCGGGCGTCGATTGTTGCACGGCGTTGCGCTGGGACTGCCCGACAAGAAGGACAGGGACGCGATCGTCGGATGGACGGGCCGTTCAGGTCTTGACGTAGGTCAGGGTTTCGTACCCGGCTCGGTCGCGGCCTTCGAAGCAAGGGCAGACTCGCGGACGAACGTTGCAATGCTCGTCCCCCAGACGAGCGCCATGCCGAGCAGCACCCATTTGAAATCCGAATGGATCATGAAGTTGACGGCGGCCATCAACCCAATCGAAAGCCCGCCAGCAACCCCGGCACCGACCGCAGCCACGGGGTGATGGCCGCGGAAGGACGTCGCGACCAAGGTGAGCGCGAGCGCTCCCGTAGCCGCCACGTAGCCACCCATGACGCGAAAGACGTGGGTCAGCCATGACGTCAGTCTGGGCCCGACCGACTGCAATTCGGCCGGGGTGAGGCTCATGTACCGGATGTCCTCCGGCAGCAATGGAGGGGGAGGAACAGGAAGTAGATGCCGACACCGACCAACAGAATGCCGGAGACCGCCAGGAGCATCGAGGATAGACGCCAGCGGTCCCGCGTGTCGCGCATCGTTGCCCCCGGATCAGCACGGCGCCCGCCCAGCCAACGACCAGGGCGAGCGCGGCGATGATGGCATCATGCCACTGTTTTGCCCGACGGATCAAGCCGATTTCGTAAAATCCGTAATTGACGACGATTAAGCCATTGATATCGCTGTCACCGGCTACTGTGCATGGGGTTGTTTTTCGACTTTTTTGTTTTGCGGCCTGCAAGGGCCGGTCCTAGTGCCCGCCGAGATAGGCCGTGATCAGCCGGGGATCATGGATGAGATCCTTGGCGGGGCCTGACTGCACCACCTCGCCGGTCTCGAGCACGTAGCCGTAGTCGGCCGTCTCCAGTGCGGCACGGGCGTTCTGCTCGACCAGCAGGATCGACACGCCGAGGTCGCGCAGCGACGCGATGGTGCGGAAGATCTCGCGCACGATCAGCGGCGCGAGGCCGAGGCTGGGTTCGTCCAGCATCAGAAGCTTCGGCTTGGCCATCAGCGCGCGGCCGAGCGCGAGCATCTGGCGCTCGCCGCCGGAGAGTGTGCCGGCGGCTTGGCGCTGCCGCTCCTTCAGCCGGGGGAAGCGATCATAGACCTCGTCCAGCGTCTTCTGGACGCCCGAGCGGTCGCGCAGGCTGTAGGAGCCGAGGAGCAGGTTGTCGGCGACCGACATGTCGGAGAACAGCTCGCGCTTTTCCGGGACGAGGCACAGCCGGCGCTCGACGCGGTCCTCGACGGACATCTTGCCGATCTCGTTGCCCTGAAACACCAGGCGGCCGCGCGATGCGAGGAGCCCGATGGCGGCCATCAGCAGCGTGGTCTTGCCGGCGCCGTTGGGGCCGATGACGGTGACGATCTGCCCTTCCTCGACCGACAGCGAGACGTTGCGGACTGCTTCGACATTGTCGTAGCAGACGGTCACGCCGGTCATCGAAAACATCTCGCTCACGCGACGCCTCCAAGATAGGCCTCTTGAACCCGCTCGTCGCTGCGGATCGCCGCTGGAGCGCCTTCGCAGAGCTTTGAGCCGAAATCGAGCACGACGATGCGGTCGACCAGCGACATCACGAATTCCATGTCGTGCTCGACGATCAGGATGGTCAGGTGGTCCGACCGCAGCGAGCGGAGCAGCTCCGCAAGCCGGAGCTTCTCCTGGCGGCGAAGGCCGGCCGCCGGCTCGTCCAGCACCAGTAGCGCCGGGTCCGCGGCGAGCGCACGGGCGATCTCCAGGATGCGCTGATTGCCGAGCGGCAGATTGCCTGCGAGCTCGAACGGTTTCTCGCCGAGCCCGACGCGCTCGAGCTGCATCATGGCCTCGTGCCGCGCGCTGGCCTCCTCGCGCTGGTTGAGGCGGAAGGCGCTGGCGAACAGGCCGGTGCTCGTGCGGGCATAGGTGCCGAGCATGACGTTTTCGAGCAGGCTCATGCGCGGCCGCAGCTTCACATGCTGGAAGGTCCGCGCGATCCCGGCCTTGGCGATGCGGGATTGCGCGTCGCGCGTGATGGGGCGTCCCGCAAAGACGATCTCGCCCTTATTGACCCGGAGCGCGCCGGTCAGGCAGTTGAACATCGTGCTCTTACCGGCGCCGTTCGGACCGATGACGGCAAGGATCTCGCCGGACCGCACCTCGAAGCTGACATTGTTGACGGCGACGAGGCCGCCGAACCGCCGCTCGGCCCCATCGACCTTCAGAAGCAGTTCGCCGGGAGTGGGCTGCGCGCGGCGGGGCAGGGGCGGTGCCGGGAGTGGCCGTTCGCGCTGGACCTTCGGCAGAAAGCGCGCAACGAACGGCACGATGCCCTGCCGCGCCCATTGCAGGAACAGGATGAACAATGCGGAGAAGGCGACGATCTCGAGCTGCCCGGAGGCGCCCTTGGCGATCAGCGGCAGATAATCCTGCACGCTGTTCTTGAGCAGGGTGACGACGGCGGCGCCCACGACGCCGCCGAGAAGGCTGCCGGCACCGCCGACCATCGACATCATCAGATATTCGATGCCCATGCCGGCATCGAACGGGCCAGGGCTGATGAAGCGGCTCATATGGGCGTAGAGCCAGCCGGAGAGCGAGGCCAGGAAGGCCGCGATCACGAAGGTCACGAGCTTGATCTGGAAGGCGTTGATGCCGAGGCTCTCGACCAGCGTGTTGCCGCCGCGGAGCGCGCGCATGGCGCGGCCGAGCCGGGAGTCCAGCAAATTATATCCGAGCAGCAGGACGGCAGCGACGATGCCCCAGATCAGGAAATAGATCTGCGCGCTCGAGACCAGCGCGATCGATCCGATGCTGATCGGCGGGATCGACGAGATGCCGTTGAAGCGGCCAAGCCCGTCGACATTGCCGAACAGGAAGCCGATCGCGAGGCCCCATGCGACGGTCGAGAGCGAGAGGAAATGGCCCTGAAGCCGCAAAGTGACGACGCCGAGGATGGACGCGACGGAGCAGGTCAGCGCCACGCCGAACAGGAGGCCGAGCCACGGGGAGTACCCGTTCAGCGCGGAGACCCAGGCCGTTGCATAGGCCGCGACGCCGACGAACGCGGCCTGTCCGAACGACACGATGCCGCCGACGCCGGTGAGCAGGGCAAGGCCAATGGCGACCAGCGAATAGATGCCGATGTAGTTCATCAGCGTGATGCTGAACGGACTGAGCACGAAGGGGGCTACCGCCAGACACGCCAGCGCCGCCATTGCCGCAAGCTGAATTTGGAAGCGCGTCATTCCTCGATCTCCTCCTCGGAATGCAGCGAGGCGAGCGATCGCCAGATCAGGATCGGGATCAGAAGCGAGAACACGATGACGTCCTTCAGCGCGCTGCTCTCGAAGGATGCGAAGCTCTCGAGGATGCCGACGCCGACGGCCCCGATCGCCGCGCCGGGATAGCTGGTCATGCCGCCGACGATGGCGCCGACGAAGGCCTTGAGGCCGATCAGGAAGCCGGAATCGTAGAACACGGTGTTGACCGGCGCGATCAGGATGCCCGATACGCCGGCCATCAGCGAGCCCAGCAGGTAGGCGATCGTGCCGGCGCGGGCGGGCCGTATTCCCATCAGGCGGGAGCCGGTCCGGTTCACGGCGGTGGCGCGCAGCGATTTTCCGACCAGCGTGAAGTCGAAGAAGAGAAAGAGCAGACCGCTGAAGACGAGCGCCGCGATCACGATCAGCATGGTCTGGCCCGAGACCAGCACGCCGGCTAACTCGGTCGACAACGACGTCAGCGGTTCGGTTCTGACGCCTTCAGGCCCGAAGAACAGCAGCCCCAGGCCGACCAGCGCGAAATGCAGCGCGACCGAGACCGTCAGGAGCAACAGCACCGTTCCGTCCGCGATGGGGCGGAAGACGATCCGATCCAGCAGCGGGGCGATCGGCGTGATCAGCATCAAGGCAAGCACGAGCCTGACGGCGAGCGGAGGATCGGCGCGCATCGTCAGCCAGGCGAGGCCAACCACGGCCACCGGAAGCGCGAGGTAGAAGAAGAGCGCGCGCGGCAGGAGGCGGGTCTCGCCGGCGCGTACCAGCGAGATGATCTCGATCATGGTCGCAAGGCAGGCCAGGATGACCACCAGCGCCCCCGTGCCCGGAAAGCGCTTCGCATCGAGGGCCGCCAGCGTCAGCGCGGTGAACGCGGCGATGTCGCCAAAGGGAATGAAGATGACCCGGGTCACCGTGAAGATGAGGACGGTCCCGATCGCCACCAGCGCATAGACTGCGCCGGTGGCGATCCCGTCGATCGCAAGAATGGCTGCGATGTCACTCGTCATTGAGACGTCGTTCCCCCGTTCTGACTGTCTGCCGCCTTCTGACTACGGCGCGTACTTCCAGGCGCCTCCGGTCAGGCGCACCACGACGAGCGAGCGCTCGTCGACGCCGGTCACCGCACCGGGCCTGAAGTTGTAGACGGCATGCACGCCCGCCAGCTCCTTGGTGCTGAGGACCGCGTCCCGCAGCGCCGCGCGGAATTCCGCCGTTCCGGGCTTGGCGGTCTTGAGCGCGCGCTCTGCGGCGTTAGCGAAGATCAGCCAGGCGTCGAAGGAGTAGGCGGAGAAGCCGTCCGTGGTCGGGATGTTATGGGTCTTCTGGTAGACGCTGCGGAAATCCAGCGCGATCTTCTTGGCAAAGTGCTCCTCGGGAAGCTGCTCGGCGACGATCACGGGACCTGCGGAGACCTGAATGCCGTCGGCCGCCTTGCCGCCGACGTTGACGAAGTCCGGATTGACCAGCGCGACGGTACCGTAGGTGTTTCCCTTGAAGCCGCGTTCGGCGAGGCTGAGCAGAGGCAGCGCGCCTTGGGTGCCCGAGCCGCCGTCCAGTACGGCGTCCGGCCGCGCCGCCATCACCTTGAGGATCTGCGCGGTCACCGAGGTGTCGGTGCGAGCGTAGCGCTCGTTGCTCTGGAGTTTGATGCCATCGGTCGTCTCGGCCGCCTTGGCGCCGTTGTAGACGAGGTCGCCCCAGGCATCGGAGAAGCCGATATAGCCGATGTTCTTCATGCCATCGCGCTTCATGCGATCGGCGATGATCTTGACGAGCAGCGAAGCCGGCTGCGGCACCGAGACCACCCACTGCTCCGGCGTATCAGGCAACTTGGCGATCGGCGAGACCGCGATCATCGGCACCTTCAGCTCGCTCGCCACCGCCGCCATGGCGATGGTCGAGGGGGCCGTCGCGGTACCGATCAGGAGGTCCACCTTCTCTTCCTCCACCAGTTTGCGCGCATTACGGGTCGCGGCCGACGGGTCGGAGCCGTCGTCGAGCTGGATCAGGCGAATGGTCTCGCCGCTGATGGTCTTCTTGTATTCATAGGCGGCGTTGATGCCGCGCCCATAGGGGATTCCGATCGACGAGCCGTTGCCGCTGAGCGAGGTGACGAAGCCGATCGTGATGTCGGCCTGCGCAGCCGGGGCTGCCAAGACGCCGGCGACAAGTGCAAGTAGGCTCAGAATCTTGCGCATTTGCGTTCTCCTCCGTTGATGCTGGATAGGAATGCTTTGATGCCGCCGCGCGGGGAGCCCGAACGACGAACGAACCGATTGAAAGCATTGCTGCAGCGCCAAATCCCGGGCGCGGCCGAAGAGAGTTTGCTCGGGCGGGCGTCAGCAGCCATGGCCCCGGTTGCCGTTCGAACAACGAGCCCATCGGCGAATGCGGGCGGTCCTTTTCTGAAGCAATGAAAGATCGTTGGCCCTGCCGCGGTGCGCGACCGGCGGTGCTGCTGCTGCCGGCTGTTCGAGCACGGCGACTGTCCACACGATCGAGTCTCTCAAAATCGGTGCCCTGCAACATCATTGTCATGGCCACCGGTCCATGACCGGCGAGGAATTACTTAAAGCCTAAAGTATTATCGGTGGGGCCGTCAACACGTGTCACGGTGCTGTCAGAAAAAAATGTCGTTGCATACAATTTCGCCAGAGCGCGGCGCTTCTTTGCCGTTCGACCGGACGAAAAGGCCCTGCCTGCCTTGCCGTGACGGTGCCCGTCGTCGGCGCCGCGGCGCGCATTTGACGCGTGAATTAGTTTATGATTGAAATATATTCATCGGCAGCCGACGACCGATCCTCCGATCACCGCTTGAGGAGAAGGACGATGCGCATCTTCTGGCAGAGCTTCGTTGATGCGAGCGTGAACGCGCCCTACATGGCGCGGCTGTCGGAGTACCTCAACAACATCGCTGCATCCGGAACGACGGTTCATGTCGAGGGCATTTCGCCGCCGGACCGGGAGTTCGGACGGCTTGCGGAATTGCGCTGCGCCGTCCAGGCGATCGACAACGGCATCGCGGCCGAGGAGGGCGGGTTCGACGCCTTCGTCATGGGGCATTTCCAGGATCCCGGACTCTACGAGCTGCGCTCGGCGCTCGACATTCCCGTGATCGGGACCGGCGAGGCGACGTTGCTGGCGGCCTCGCAGCTCGGCCGGCGATTAGGCCTTGTGACGCTCGATCCCGTCTTCGAGGTCTGGCACTACGAGCAGGCCGAGCGTTACGGTCTCGGCGATCGCGTGGTCCACGTGACCGGCCTTGGCTGCAAGCCGGCGGATTTCGCCGATGCGTTCGCTGGAGATCAGGCCGCGCAAGCCCGCATGATCGAGGATTTTGTTGCCTCCGCGCGCCCGCTGCTCGAGCGCGGCGCCGACGTCGTGATCCCCGCCGGTGTGCTGCCGGGCCTCCTGATCGGCAGGGAGCATGGCCTGAAGATCGGCCACGCGCCCGTGGTCAACTGCGCGGCGGTGGCCCTGAAGAGTGCCGAGATGTGGGTGCAGCTCCGGAAGCTCAATGGCACCGAGCCCAGCCGCGGGCCGAGCTTCAAGCGGGCCAGCGCCCAGGCGCGCGACGATTTCCGCGCGCTGCTCGCCCGCAACAGCGGCCAGTCGCGGTGAACTAGCCTTGGAGAACAAGCCATGATGACTCCCGAAAAGATCCTGTACGAGACCGAGGTGACGGCGACCGGAGGTCGGGATGGCAAGGCGGCCAGCACTGACGATCGGCTGTCGGTCTTGCTGTCCGTGCCGAAATCGCTGGGCGGCCCCGGCGGCGAGGGCACCAATCCCGAGCAGCTCTTTGCGGCCGGCTACGCCGCGTGCTTTCTCGGTGCGGTCAAACTCGTCGCGCGCACCCGGAAGGTTGCGCCATCCGCCGAGCCCTCGGTGACCGCGAAGGTTGCGATGGGGCCGGTCCCCGTCGGATATGCGCTCGCCGTTGAACTGAAAGTCAACTTGCCGGGTGTCGAGAAATCTGTGGCCGAAGAGGTCGTCGCCGGCGCGCACGAGCGTTGCCCCTATTCGAACGCAACCCGCGGCAATATTGCCGTGAAACTGACGGTGGTCTGAGGCGGATGAACGAGGCGGGCGGTCGGTGACCAATTCCTTACGCACACCGTACGACGGCGTCGTGATTGCGGCTCCCGTCACGATTCCCTATGTGCGCTACTCCATCGAAAGCGCACAGTGGTGGATCGGCCGTGCGCTCAGCGCGCTCGTCGCGCAGGTCGGCATCAAGGCCTCCGACATCGACGGTCTGTGCGTCTCCAGCTTCACCATGGGGACTGACAGCGGGATCGGATTGACGCAGCACTTCGGGCTCTGCGTGCGATGGCTGGATACGATCCCGCTCGGTGGCGCCAGCGCCATCGCCGCCTTGCGAAAGGCGGCGCGCGCGGTTCAGGCTCGTGACGCCGACATCGTCGCGTGCGTGGCGGGTGACACCAACCACGTCGATTCCTTCCGGCTGACGCTGGAGAACTTCTCGCGCTTCAACCAGGATGCCGTCTATCCCTATGGCGCGGGCGGCGCCAATGCGAGCTTCGCGCTGATCGCGCGCAACTATATGCGCACCTTCGGCGTCACGCGGGAGGATGTCGGCAGGATCGCGGTCGCCCAGCGCGCCAATGCGCTGCGCAATCCGCACGCATTGATGAAGGCACCGTTGACGCTCGAACAGTATCTCGCGGCCCGGCCGATCTCCGATCCGATCCACCTGTTCGACTGCGTGATGCCCTGCGCCGGCGCGGAAGCGTTCCTCGTCATGCGCGAAGATACTGCGGCGTCGCTCGAGCTGCCTGCGGCGCGGCTGCTGTCGACAATCGAGCGGCACAACGCCTTCGCCGACGATCCGATGCAGGTACGCGGCGGCTGGGCGATGGACATCGGCGAGCTCTATGAGATGGCCGGCGTGAAGCCTGACGATCTCGATATCGTGCAGACCTACGACGATTATCCGGTCATCACGATGATGCAGTTCGAGGATCTCGGCTTCTGCAAGAAGGGGGAGGGTGCCGAGTTCGTGCGCCAGCACGATCTCACCATCGATGGCGACTTTCCGCATAACACGTCGG
The DNA here is from genome assembly GCF_028128955.1 of Bradyrhizobium sp. CCBAU 11386. Lineage (NCBI taxonomy): Bacteria > Pseudomonadati > Pseudomonadota > Alphaproteobacteria > Hyphomicrobiales > Nitrobacteraceae > Bradyrhizobium > Bradyrhizobium sp. CCBAU 11386. The sequence goes on along the minus strand of NZ_LBKA01000261.1, from coordinate 426,287 downwards.
GCGGACAACTCTCGGCCGGGCAGGCCGGCGCGGCCGGCGCCTATCTCGGTCTCGTCGAAGGGCTGCGGCAGGTCCTGGGGACTGCAGGCCCCACCCAGGTCAGGAATGCGAACCTCGCCCTGGCCTCGGGGTTCGGTATGATCAATTACGACCGCGGTCTCGCCTCGGGCGCCGCGATCTTTGCAGGGCCGTCGCGATGACAGAGCCGATCAAGCCGCCCCGGCGCAAGAACCCGCTGCTGCGGACGCGGCTGCCAGCCTCGCCGCCGCGACCGCGCAGCAGAACGTCGCATGGGTTCACGCGGGCAGCCGCCGAAGGCCGCTTCATGCTGCAGCGGTGTGATGCCTGCGGTGCCTTCGCCTATCCCGCGCGGGAGGCTTGTCCGACTTGCCTGTCGGCCAGCCTCGCGTTCGCCGATGCGCCACGACGAGGCGTCCTTCTCGCGGATACGACGGCACGCGTGCCGAGCGACGTCTATTTCCGCGAACGGGCGCCCTGGCGCATCGGCCTCGTCAAGATGGACTGCGGCCCGACGATCGTCGCACATCTCCATGCCGACGCCGCGGAAGGCGCGCCCGTCCGCATGTCGTTTCAACTCGACAAGAGCGGTCAGGCGGTGGCCTTTGCCCATCCCGAGGGGGAGACTCCCAACATGGCAGACGACAAGCAGTGGCGGGAAATGACGGCCGATCCGAAATTCCGGCGCGTGCTCGTGACCAACGGCCGCAGCGTGATCGGCCAGGAAGCCGTCGCTGCATTGAAGGCGGCAGGCGCCAAGACGGTCTTCGTCGGTGTTGCCGAACCATGGCGGCCTTTCGCTGGCGAGAAGCTGCTGCGCGGTCAGGACGGGATCGAAATCGTTACGCTTGATGCAGCCGACGAAAAATCCGCGGCTGATCTCGCCGCCGACATCGGCGGCAAGGTCGATATCCTCGTCAACACGACGGAATATGTGCGGCCGGGCGGCCTGCTCGACCGCAGGGGCACGAGCATCGCGCGCGACGAGATCGACCAGGCCTATCTCGGCTTCATCAACCTCGCGCAGGCCTTTGGCCCTGCCATGCGGATGCGGGGGGCCGATGGCATCAATAACAGCGCCGCGTGGGTCAACATTCTCTCGGTCTATGCGCTGGCGAACTGGCCTGCCTTTGGTGCCTACTCGGCCTCGCAAGCGGCGTGTCTGTCGCTCTCGCACTGCCTTCGTGCCGAGCTCAGACCCGGTGGCGTCAAGGTGATGAATCTGTTCACCGGGCCTGTCGACACCGAATGGTTCCAGACCGTGCCGCCGCCGAAGGTCGCGCCGCGCGCCGTCGCGCAGGCGATCGTATCGGGGCTGAGAGGCGGGCTCGAGGAGATGTATGTCGGAGATGTCGCCGAAGAGATCCGGCAACGTCTCGCGGCCAATCCGAAAGCGCTCGAACGCGAGCTCGACAGGTGACATCGAGATTTCAACCAAGCCGGAGGACGTGACGATGCAAAGCAACAATCTCCTGGAGCTGGCGGGTGCGATTTCTTCCGGCGCGGTGCGCGTCGTCGATCTGACCTTCACGCTCAGTCCGGACTTTCCGGTCATCGTGCTACCGCCGGAGTTCGGCCAGGCGGCGCCGGTCCGCATCCAGGAAATCTCGCGATACGACGGTCGCGGTCCGGCCTGGTACTGGAACAATGTCACGTTCGGCGAACACACCGGCACGCATTTCGATGCGCCGATTCACTGGTTCACCGGCAAGAACCTGCCGAACAATGCCGTCGACACGATGCCGGCCAAGGACATGATCGCGCCGGCCTGCGTCATCGACTGCTCCGCGCAGGCGGCGCAGGATCCCGATTTCCTGCTGACCATCCCGCTTGTCGAAGCCTGGGAAGCCAAGCACGGCCGGATCCCCGAGCGGAACTGGGTGTTGCTCAGGACCGACTGGTCGAAGAAGGGCTGGCGCGACTACTCCAATCTCAGGGATGACGGCGCGCACACGCCGGGCCCGAACCCTGATGTCATGAAGTGGCTGGTGGAGGAGCGCGGCGTTATCGGGTTTGGCACCGAGACCATCGGCACGGACGCGGGGCAGGCCGGGCATTTCGAGCCGCCTTATCCCGCGCATCACTTCCTCCACGGCGCGGGCCGCTACGGTCTGCAATGCCTGTGCAACCTGGATCGGCTTCCGGCCACCGGGGCCGTCATCGTGGCTTCGCCACTGAAGATCCAGAACGGCTCCGGCAGTCCGCTTCGCGTCATCGCGCTGGTTTCGTCGAACTGAACCGAATCCATGGCGCTTGCCAATCGGAACAAGACATTCTTACGAAGGACAGGTGCCATGAACTTGATCAAGAGCCTGCTGGCCTCCACTGCGTTGCTTCTTGCCGTACCGCACATTGCGCAAGCCGATATCCTCGTCGGCTTCGTCACCGGTCTCAGCGGGCCGGTATCCTCGATCGGCATTCCGAACGCGAAGGGGATCGCGGCGGGAGAGGCCTATGTCGGCGAGATCGGCGGGGAGAAAGTCCGCGTCATCCAACTCGACGACGCGTCCGATGCCACCGCCTCGGCGCGCAACGCGCGCAAGCTTGTCGAGCAGGAGAAGGTCGATATCCTGATCGGAACGTCGGGCGCGCCGCAAACCCTGGCGATGGCGACCGCCGCGATCGAGATGAAAGTGCCGATGATCGCAGTCTCCCCGATCGCATCCGTTCCGGACGGCGAGGGCGGACCCTGGGTCGTGCAGACGCCGCAGCCAATGCCGCTTCTGGTCCGGGGCATCGTCGACCACATGAAGGCGCACGGATTGAAGACGGTTGCCTTCATCGGGTTCTCGGATGCGCTCGGCGACCTCTTGTATGATTCGCTGTCACAGAGCGCCAAGGCGGCGGACATCAAGGTCATCGCCAACGAGCGCTACGCCAGGTCCGATTCGTCGGTGACCGCACAGGTGCTGCGCGCGCTTGCGGCGCGTCCCGATGCCATCATGCTGGGTGGCACCGGAACGCCGGGCGCGCTGCCCGCCATTGCCTTGTCCGAGCGCGGGTACAACGGACCGCTCTACGGTAACAATGGAATGATCAGCGCCGACTTCCTGCGCCTCGCCGGCAAGACCGCCAATGGCATCATCTGCCCGACCGGGCCGGTGATCGCGGCTGAACAGCTTCCGGCGGGCAATCCGATTCAGAAGGTCGCCTTGGCCTACCGGGCGGCCTATGAGAAGGCGAACGGCGAGATGCCGACCGACTCGTTCTCCTCCTACTCCTTCGATGGCTGGGTGGTCCTTGTCGATGCCGCCAAGCGTGCGATGGCGACCGGTGCCAAGCCCGGCTCGCCGGAATTCCGCAGCGCGCTGCGCCAGGCGTTGTTCGCCACCAAGGAGGTCGTGGGGACGCAAGCGGTCTACACCTATACGTCAGCGGATCGGCATGGCGTCGACGATCGCTCGCGCATCCTGGTCCAGATCGAGGACGGCAAATACAAGCTGTTGCCCTGAGGCGGAAGCACGATCGTGACGGAAAACGAGGCGCCGGCGAACGCCGGCGCAGCGGCTGGACAGGAGAACGCGACGCCGGCCTGGGCGCGCGCGGTGACGTCGTTTCGACCGTCGGAGCGGATCCTTTCCACCATCCTCACGCGGCAGGCAGAACGCTATGGCGATCGCGTCCTGCTGGTCGCGGGTGAGACGCGCTGGACCTTTGCGCAGACCGCGGCGATCGCCGCCGCGTCGGCCCAGGCGCTCGTCGATGCGGGGATCAAGCCGGGCGATCGGGTTGCGCTGATGTGCTCGAACCGTCCGGAGTTTCTGCAGGTCTATCTCGGCTGTGCGTGGCTCGGGGCCATCGCAGTCCCGATCAATACAGCGCTCCGCGGCTTCCAGCTCTCCCACATCTTCCGCAACTCGCGTCCCGCGCTCCTTGTCGTCGAGGCTCAGTTCGTGGTCGCGATCGAGAGTGTCGAGGTGGGTGTCGAGCTGCCGCCTCGGACCTGGATCGTCGGAGCTGCCGGCGGGGCGGTCGATGCCGGGCTTTCCGCGTTACCATTGCCGGCGCTCGGAGCCGCGGCCCCGGCGAGTGCCGTGCGTCCCGGCGACACCGTTGCGATCCTCTACACATCGGGCACCACGGGGCCTGCAAAGGGTGTGTGTTGTCCGCAGGCGCAACTGTTCTGGTGGGGCATCTATTCGGCGCGGGCGCTCGGCATCCGCGAGGGCGATGTGCTGTTCACGACACTGCCGCTGTTCCACACCAACGCGCTGAATGCGTTCTATCAGGCGCTCCTGAACGGATGCACCTACGTGCTGGAGCCGAAATTCTCCGCCACCGGCTTCTGGGCCGCCGCGCGACGGCACAATGCGACGGTCGGCTATCTGCTCGGCGCGATGGCGTCGATGCTGCTGGCGCAGCCGAAGAATGCGAACGATTCGACGCATCGTCTTCGCGTCGCGCTTGGCGGCGGCGTGCCGCCGCAAATCCACGGTCCGTTCCTGGAGCGGTTTGGCGTGCCGCTGGTCGACGGCTACGGATCGACCGAGACCAATTTCGTGTTTGCAGGCACGATCCCATCCGATCGGCCGGGGACGATGGGCTATCTCGCCGACGGGATCGAGGCGCGGATCGTCGACGAGAATGATTCGGCGCTTCCTGACGGACAGGCCGGGGAGCTCGTGCTTCGCGCAAAAGAGCCCTTTGCTTTCGCCACCGGCTATTTCGGCATGCCGGAGAAGACGGTCGAGGCGTGGCGAAATCTGTGGTTCCACTCGGGCGATCGGGTCGTCCGGGATGCTGACGGTCAACATCGCTTCATCGACCGCATGAAGGATTCGATCCGCAGGCGTGGCGAGAACGTATCCTCCTGGGAGGTCGAGCAGACCATCCAGTCCCATCCCGCGGTCGCCGCTTGCGCGATCTACCCGCTGCCGTCGGAGTTGGGAGAGGACGAGGTTGCGGCTGCGATCCTGCTGGAACCTGGCCAATCGCTGGCGCCTGTCGACATCGTCAGGCATTGCGAAGGGCAGATCGCCTATTTCGCCATCCCGCGTTATGTGCGCTTTCTGAGCCAGATGCCGTTGACTGAGAACGGCAAGATCAAGAAGGGCGTGCTGCGCGAGGCGGGCGTCACCACGGACACATGGGATCGCGAGGCGGCCGGAGTGAGGTTGCGACGCTAACCGTCGCGTCCGCTCAGGGTTTTTGCAGCGCGTCCTTGACGGCGCCCTTGAGGTCGTCGAGCTCGCCGATCAATCCGTCGAACCGGTCCGCCGGGAAATCGGCCAGCAGCTCGGCGAGCCACGCGCCGTGGCTCTTGGCCATTCGCCTGAAGGTCTTGCGGCCTTCGACCGTCATGCAGACGATCTGCACGCGGCGGTCGAGCTTCGACGCCGTGCGGGTGATGTATCCATCCGCGACCAGGCGGTCCACGATCGGCGTGAGGTTCCCGGCCGAGACCATCAGGCGCTTGGGCAGCTCTCCCAGCACAAGCCCGCTCGGTTCGCGGTCGAGCTGGGCGAGAACATCGAAGCGGGGCATCGTGAAATCGAACTCTTCGCGAAAGCGGCGCCGCAGCTCGCCCTCGATCAGGGTCGTGCAGGCGAGTAGCCGGAGCCAAACTCGCGTTTGAGCCCTGTACTCGGCTTCCTGATCCGCCCCATTCCTCGCTGAAACAGGCGTCGACTCCTTCGCGAGTGCCAATCGAATCTCCCGGGCTTCGTGGCCTGATGAAAGCTGGCGCAGCTCTCGTGGACACCAGCAAGATAGTTCGTGCCAAAAGTAAATTCAAGGCTGAGCCCGGGTGCCTGGGAATCGGCTCTGCCGTGGGTCCACTTTGCATTGTATCTCAAGATTGCCGCTGTGGCGCCGGGCGCGTCGCCCAGGCTCCATGCAGAACCCACCTTGACAAGGCCCGTGCCGACAAAATACTTTATGCTTAAAATAATTCGAGCGAGAGCTCAGGCCCACGGCGCGGTGCGCGAAAGCGAGGGATCATGCGCATAGTCTGTATCGGCGGCGGCCCGGCGGGTCTCTATCTGGGCCTGCTGATGAAGCGCCGGCATCCGGAGCACGTCATCACGGTCGTCGAGCGCAACAAGCCCTACGATACGTTCGGCTGGGGGGTCGTGTTCTCCGATGCCATGATGTCCGCGATGCGCCTTGCCGACCCCGAGAGCGCGACCGAGATCGAGGACGCCTTCAATCACTGGGACGATATCGAGCTCGTCTTCAAGGGCACGCGCCAGCGCACGACCGGCCATGGCTTCATCGGTATCGGGCGCAAACATCTGCTCAACATTCTTCAGAGGCGCTGCGAGGCGCTGGGTGTCGAGCTCGTCTTCGAGCGCGACGTCGAGTCCGATCTCGAATTTCCCGACGCCGACCTGATCGTCGCCTGCGACGGCGTCAATTCCAGAATCCGCGCCCGCTATGCCGAGCAATTCCAGCCCGACATGGTGATCCGGCCGAACCGCTACATCTGGCTCGGCACCAAGAAGGCGTTCGACGCCTTCACGTTCGATTTTCAGAGGACCGAGCACGGCTGGTTCCAGGCGCACATCTACAAGTTTGACGCGGAGACTTCGACCTTCATCGTCGAGACCACGGAAGAAGCCTACAACGCCCACGGGCTTGGCGAGCTCGATCAGCAGGCCTCGATCGATTTCTGCGAAAAGATCTTCGCCGAGACGCTCGATGGCGCGAAGCTCCTGACCAACGCCCGTCATCTGCGCGGTTCGGCCTGGCTCAATTTCAGCCGCCTGATCTGCGGCAAATGGAGCGTGTTCAACGGCAAGTCTCATGTCGTGCTGATGGGAGATGCCGCGCACACCGCGCATTTCGCGATCGGGTCGGGTACCAAGCTCGCGCTCGACGACGCCATCGAGCTCGCCAACCAGTTCGATCGCCATGGTCACGATCGCGCCGGCATCGAAACCGTGCTGGAGGCGTATGAGGAGGTGCGCCGCGTCGACGTCGCGCGCATCCAGAACGCGGCGCGCAACGCCATGGAATGGTTCGAGGTGGTCGGCCGGCGCTATGCCGATACGCTCGAGCCGCCGCAATTCTTCTATTCGATGCTGACGCGCTCCCAGCGCATCAGCCACGAAAACCTTCGTCTGCGCGACCGCACCTGGCTGGAAGGGTTTGAGCGCTGGTTCGCCGCGCGCTCGGGCATCGCCGTGAAGGACGGCGAGCGGGGGCCGCCGCCGATGCTGACACCGCACCGCGTGCGCGGCCTTTCGCTCGCGAACCGCATCATGGTGTCGCCGATGGCGATGTATTCGGCTGAGGACGGGCTCATCAACGACTTCCACATCGCCCATCTCGGCGCGCGTGCCATGGGTGGCGCTGCGCTGATCTTTGCCGAGATGACCTGCGTTTCGCCGGATGCGCGGATCACGCCGGGTTGCCTCGGGCTCTGGAACGATGCGCAAGCCGAGCAATGGCGCCGCCTGGTCGAGCTCGTCCACGGCGTCGGGCATGCCAAGGTCGGGATTCAGCTCGGCCATGCCGGGCGCAAGGGCGCGACCAGAGTGCCCTGGGAAGGGATCGATCAACCCCTTGAATCCGGTGAATGGCCTCTGATCTCCGCGTCGGCCTTGCCGTATCTGCCCCACAGCCAGTTGCCGCGGGCGATGGACCGCAGCGACATGGACCGCGTGCGCGACGATTTCGTCGCGGCGACACATCGTGCGGCGGCGGCCGGCGTCGAGTGGCTCGAACTCCATTGCGCGCACGGCTATCTGCTGTCGAGCTTCCTATCGCCGCTGACCAACCGGCGCACGGACGAATACGGCGGCAGCCACGAGAACCGCGCGCGCTTTCCGCTGGAGGTGTTCAAGGCGATGCGCGCGGTGTGGCCGTCCGATCGGCCGATGTCGGTGCGTCTGTCCTGCCATGACTGGACCGAAGGCGGCAACATTCCAGCCGATGCGGCGATCTTCGCCGCGATGTTCAAGGAGACGGGGGCGGACGTGATCGATTGTTCGTCGGGGCAGGTCTGGAAGGAGGAACGGCCGGTCTATGGACGCCTGTTCCAGACGCCGTTCGCCGACCTGATCCGCAACGAGGTCGGCATCGAGACCATTGCGGTCGGCGCGATCTCCGAGGCCGATCACGCCAACTCGATCCTCGCGGCCGGCCGCGCCGACCTCTGCGCCATTGCGCGGCCGCATCTGGCCGACCCGGCCTGGACGCTGCACGAAGCCGCCCGCATCGGCATCACGTCGGTCAGTTGGCCGAAGCAGTATCTGTCCGCCAAGGGGCAATACGAAAGCAATCTGGCGCGCGCCGCGGCAGCTAGCGCGCAGTGAGCGGAGGAGGGATCAGATGAGCGTCGTGGCAAAGGTCATCAAGCGTGACTGGGTGGACTGGCCGTTCTTCGAACCGCGCCATCACACGATCGGCGAGCGGCTCGACCGCTTCGTGCAGTCGGGGGCGCTCGACACAATCGATCACAGTGTCGACGGCGCCTGCCGCAAGCTGGTGCGCGCGATGGGCGAGGTGGGCCTGCTCGATTGCGCGGTCGCGGCGCCCGACGGCGATGCGACGACGATCGAGTCCCGCTCGATCTGCCTGTCGCGCGAGTCGCTCGCCTATGCCGACGGCCTCGCCGATTTCGCCTTCGCCATGCAGGGGCTCGGCTCCGGCGCGATCGCGCTCGGCGGTTCGGCCGAGCTGCGCAAGGCCGTGCTGCCGAAGGTTCGCTCCGGCGAATGGCTTGCGGCCTTCGCGCTGTCCGAGAAGGAGGCGGGATCGGACGTCGCGGCGATGTCCTGCACGGCGCGCGCCGACGGCAACGACTACGTCATCGACGGCGAGAAGACCTGGATCTCCAACGGCGGCATTGCCGACGTCTACACGCTGTTCGCGCGAACCGGCGAGGCGCCGGGCGCCCGCGGCATCTCGGCCTTCGTCGTCTTTCCCGATGATCCCGGCTTCGGCATCGCCGAGCGCATCGACGTCATCGCGCCGCATCCGCTGGCGACGTTGCGCTTTGCCAATTGCCGGATCCCGGCGAGCCGTCGCCTCGGCGCGCCGGGCGGCGGGTTCAAGCTGGCGATGCAGACGCTGGACATTTTTCGCGCATCGGTCGCGGCCGCCGGCCTCGGCTTCGCCCGGCGGGCGCTCGACGAGGCGCTGTCGCACGCGCGCAGCCGGCGCATGTTCGGCGCGACGCTGGGAGATCTCCAATTGACCCAGGCTGCGCTCGGCGACATGGCGACCGACACCGATGCCGCCGCGCTCCTGACCTATCGCGCAGCCTGGCGCCGCGATGTCCAGAAGCTTCCGACGACGCGCGAAGCTGCCATGGCGAAGCTGACGGCGACCGAGACCGCACAGCGCGTCATCGATCGCGCGGTCCAGATGTTCGGCGGACGCGGCGTGCGCAAGGGTGAGGTGGTCGAAAGCCTCTACCGCGAAATCCGGGCGTTGCGCATCTACGAGGGCGCGACCGAGGTCCAGAAACTGATTGTGGCGCGTGATTTACTGAAATCGCGCTGAGACGATAGAGAGAAGCCGATGAGTGTGACGAGACAGCCGGGCGCAGCGGCGCCCGACACGGCGAATGGTTTGCAGGTCCTCCAGCCCGGTGGCTGGCCGCAGCCAAAGGGATATGCGAACGGCATGATGGCCGACGGGCGCCTCGTCGTGACCGGCGGCGTCGTTGGCTGGGACGTTTCAGGCCGGTTTGGCGAAGGATTTGTTGCGCAGGTCCGCCAGGCGCTCGAAAACATCGTCGCGATCCTGGCCGAAGGCGGCGCGAGGCCGGATCATCTGGTTCGTCTGACCTGGTATGTCGTGGACATGGACGAATACGTCTCCAATCTCAAGGCGCTCGGCAAAGCCTATCGCGAGGTGATCGGCACCCACTATCCGAGCATGGCGCTCGTTCAGGTCGTGCGTCTTGTCGAACCGGCAGCGCGCGTCGAGATTGAAGCGACGGCTGTCGTTCCGCGCTGAAGGAGTGCTCGTTCGACGTGGGCCCGGCGATGCGCCGGCAGCTTGACGCGATCCAGACTGCGCTCGCCTATGTCGATGCGCAGAATGAATATGCCGACAAGGATCGTGGTGAGGGCGTGGGCGTCTACGCGCAACGCTTCGTCAGCAGCCCGGGCAAGAAGGATCGCCTGTTCTGGCGCGACGAAAGCGACCCGAGCCCACTCGGTGCACTGGCGGCGAACGCCTCAGCCGAAGGCTATAAGGCCCGAAGCATAGGGCCGAGCCCGTATCATGGATACAATTTCCGTATCCTGAAGGGGGCAGGGGTCGGATGCGCCCGGCGGTGCTCTCAACTACGTCGTCAAGGGCAAGATGATCGGTGGTTTCGCCCTGATCGCGTCGTGCTGCAAGGTCCCAAGGCGGGCTTGGAATTCGCCGCCAATCTCAGCACAATCGCGATTTCGATGAGGTGAGGCGGTTCTGAAATGGTGTTTCGCCACTCCTGCGCAAAACCGGATCACATTTCGCGAAATGGCGCGATCGGACTTGCGAGCGTCTCTGGGACCAGTCAGGATAAGCGAGCTACGGTAAGCAATTCCAAACCGGAAGACGCTGATGCGAACACTCTTTCCATTCTGTGTCGCCCTGGCCTGTTTCTCGGCAGCGATGACCCTGAGCTCGTCCAGCGCGAACGCGGTGTTCTGGCGCGGCCTGACCGCACCAACGAACATTGACTACCACGGCTACACCATCATCAAGGAGCCTCCGCCAAGCCCCTGCCAGTGGATACGGGTCAACGGTTATTACGTCCGCCAATGCGTGCGCTAGCTGCTGTCCGTGCTTCATGTGAAGTGCCGGCGATTGGTCATCTCGATGTTGTCCGCTATCCAAGGTCGAGAATGGCCGGATTCGGCCGATCGATAGAATAGAGCGCACCGACAGTGGCGGCTGAATAGCGCCCTCAGTCCGCGATCGCATCCAACCCCTCGACGCTTTTCTCTGCGGTCGACAACGCTGTGCATCGTCAGGCCCACGATGGCTGAGCGCTCGGGAAGCGCCAGCGTGTTGTCGCGCGTCGACCGAACGCCGGCCGCTCAGCGAAATGGTTAATCGAGCGAGGAGTACCCCCTTTTTTCCGCATCACCACTCCATGGAGCACGAGAAACCTTCAGGCCGGACACTATAACTGGACTTGGTTGGTGGCAGGAGTTTTTCGCCAACGAACGTTGCGATGTCTTTCACCTTAATAGAAGGGGTTTCTCCTATGCTGCGTTATTACATCAAGACCACGGAAGCGTTGAAGCGTCTGCGCAAGGACCAGGACGGCGTCGTGTCGTTCGAATACCTCATCGTCGCGGCTTGCATTATCGCCGTCGTGTCCATTGCCTTCGGTAAGGGTGGCGCTCTTCAGACGGCGCTGACCACCGCCATCGGCGCGATCAGCACGGCTCTCACGACCGCCGTCGCAGCCGGTTAATCCCCTGAGGGGGCACCGGGTTGTGCCTCCACTCTGAAAGAAGGGATTTTCACCCATGTTGTTGGAGCATTGCATCAAGACCGCGGAAGCGCTGAAGCGTCTGCGGGCGGACCGCGACGGTGTGGTGTCGTTCGAATACCTCATCGTTGCGGCCTGCATCATCGCCGTGGTTTCCATTGTCTTCGGCAGTGGTGGAGCTCTTCAGACGGCGCTGACCACCGCCATCGGTGCGATCAGCACGGCTATCACCACGGCGGTCGCGGCTGGCTAATTCCCAAGGGGGGCACTCGATCGTGCCCCCCTTCAACGTTTTGATTTGTAGGCGTGCATTCCATGAACTGGATCGTTCCCACAGTCGCGTTTCTGGAAATCCTGTTGTTGCTCTATGTCGCAACGATCGACGTGGCGACACGATTGATCAGCAATGAGATCTGCGTGGCGCTGGCGGTTCTCGGGATCGCCGGTCAGCTGGCCAGCCCGATGCAAGTTGCGGAATCACTGATCGTCGCTGCGATCCTGTTTCTGCTGCTGTTTGCCATCTACGCGCGGGGCTGGATGGGTGGCGGCGATGTCAAGTTGCTGGTGGCCCTGGCAATTGGACTTCCGTTGCCGAGCGTCATCCAGTTGTTGAGCGTTACCGCGCTGGCCGGCGGTGTTCTCGCCCTGATGCATCTGATGATGCGTCTCCTGCCATATCCCGCCCTGGCGCCCGCCGGATCGTCGCTCGTGCGCCGCATCTATGCGGTTGAGCGTTGGCGCCATTTGCGACATGCGCCGCTTCCTTACGGTGTTGCCATCGCGAGCGGCGGTATCTGGGTCATTTTCAGCAAAGGATTCTGAGATGTCATCCGCTCTGCGAGTTTCGATCATCATGGTGTTCCTGCTCGCAACCGCCGCGTTCGGGCTGATTGCGTACGACATGAACCAGCCAAAACAGATTCCGGTGGCTGTTGTGGAGCAGGCGCCCCCGGCGGTGCCTCCGACTGTCGGCTATTTTGTAGCGGCACGTCCGCTATCGAAAGGCACGTTGGCCCGCGAGGAAGATTTCGTGGTGCGCTCGGTGTCGCCGGATCGCGTGCCGGCAGGAGCGATCCTTGAGTCCGCCGACACCAAGATCGGACTTCCCGGCTCTCTGGTTCGCAAGTTCGTCGACACCGGCAGTCCGGTCACTTTGCAGGACATATTGCGTCCCCGGGATCGAGGTTTCCTCGCCAGCGTTCTGGCGCCGGATAGCCGTGCTATCAGCATCAAGGTCGACGAGGAATCCGGCGTCGCGGGCCTGATCAGGCCGGGCGACTATGTCGATGTCCAGTTGACCCAGCTGTTCGACAAGGCCGAACCCGCGCGTCGCGCCCTGAGCGAGACCGTCCTGCGCAATGTACGGGTCATCGCGATTGACCAGGAGATTGCGCAAGGCGGGCGAGCCACCGGCGCGGTGGCCGGCAAGCTTGCGCAAACCGTATCGCTGGAGCTCACGGCAGAGCAGGTCAAGAAGATCGCAGTTGCAAAGCAGCTCGGAACGCTCTCGCTGGCCGTGCGTGCAGCAGTCGAGCAGTGGGATAGGGCGGACACTGGCGCGATGTCCAGTTGCGATGTGTCGCCGGAGCTTGCCCGCCAGGATGCGATTGCCGGCCAGACCACGTCGGTGGCGATCCATTCCGGCGGTGAGGTCAAGAAATACGCGGTCAGGAAGCAGGACGTCGACATCGACATGGCCGGCTGTGGGTCGCCGGCAGTCGCCCGGCCGACTGCAACGACGATCGGGTACGCGGGTCAGTTGCCGGAGAAACGTTGATGAACATTGCCATTGCCAGTCCGCCTGAAGCTGCATCTGTCGTCACGCGCGACCGGATCGTCTGCTTTGTAAATGACGAAGATAGTGCCGTCGCTTTGCGCAAGGGCCTCGAAGGAAGCAACTTGTCGATCAGGCGCGGCACGATCCGCCATGCCATACGGATGCTCGAGACCGACACCAACCTATCCGCGTTGGTGACCGACATCAGCGGCGTCGATGACCCGTTCACCGAGCTGGAGAGGCTGGCCGGCGTCTGTCCGCCCGATGTCCGGGTGGCTCTGATCGGCGAGAGCAGGGAGATCACCTTCTACCGCGAGCTCATGGAGACCGGCTTGACGGAGTATCTCCCGAGGCCGCTCACACGGGACATGGTGCTGGATCAACTGCGCCCGAAGCTGCTCGGCGACGTGGCGCCTGCTCAAGCCGATCGTGGCGGACATGTGATCTCGATCTGCGGGGCGCAGGGCGGCGCCGGAGCAACCAGCATCGCCATCAACCTCGCGCTGCAACTGGCCGAGACCACCAAGGCCAAGGTCGCGCTGCTCGACCTGCATCTGCAAGGCGGCGAGACGGCGGTGATGCTGGGTGTTCAGCCTGGCCCTGGGCTGCGCATCGCTCTGGAAAACCCGATGCGGGCGGACACGTTGTTCCTCGAACGCGCGGCAATCGAGGTCAACGAGCGGGTTTGTCTGATCTCCGCCGATGAGGAGCTGGATGCGCAGCTGGACATCACCGAGGCGGGAGTAAGGCACGTGCTGGGTCTGCTCCGCCAACGCTTCAACTACATCGTTGTCGATATGCCGGTCCCGTTCCCGCCATCGATCCATCCGGTGATCACTCAGTCGCGTCACGTGCTGGTGCTGCTGGAAGCCGAGGTAACCGGACTGCGCAATGCCCATGCGCTGCGCACCGCCGTCACCAACATCGCCGGCAAGGATCGGGTCTTTACCCTGCTCAACCGCGCCGATCGTGCCGGGGGGCTTCCGAGGGCGACGATTGTCAAGGCTCTGGGGGCAGAGCCCGACATGGTGGTTCCCGATCTCGGGAAGGGGATGACCCAGGCGGTCAATCTTGGAATTCCGGCGCTGAAGCACGTGTCGGGACTGCGACGCCACCTCGCCCCGATTGTCCGCGAGATCACCGGCGTCGGCGCCGAGCGAAAGGGACGTCTGCGGAGGCTGCTCGGGCTATGAAGAAATTTGGTCGGCGTGTAGACGACACGACAGCTCGTTTGCCTTCACTCATGCCAGGCCCGAGCGCACCTGCGCCGAGCCCGCCCGCGTCTCCGCCGCCCTTGCCGGCATCTGCGCCGAGCCTGGCAACGACAAGCGCACCTGCGTCGACGCCAAGGCGGGACGAAGCTTCTGCACACCCTCTCATGTCGGCCTCGCTACGCGAACGGGTCATCGCGGAAATCGAGCCGTCGGCGGCCGCAACGGTTTCGCGCGATGTGCTTCGGCGGCAGATCGAGGAAATCATCCACGGAATCGCCAACGAGGAACGCCTCGAACTGTCGGGTCGCGAGCAGCTTCTGCTGGCGGACGAAATCGCGGATGATATGACCGGCTATGGGCCGCTCCGTCCGCTTCTGCTGGATCAATCGATCAACGATATCATGATCAACGGACCCAGTAACGTCTATGTCGAGCGCAGCGGCAAGCTGGAGCGGGTCGCGGTGCGATTTCGCGACAATGATCACATCACATCGGTGGCGCAGAAAATTGCCGCGCAGGTCGGCCGGCGCGTCGACGAATCCAGTCCGATGGTGGACTGCCGCTTGCCGGACGGCAGCCGGGTCAACATCATCCTTCCGCCGCTGGCGATCCACAGCCCCTGCATTTCGATCCGGAAGTTTCCGAGCCGCCGTCTGAATATCGCCGGAATGGTCGAAAACGGATCCATGACCGCGTCGATCGGGCAAGTGCTGGAGATTGCCGCTCGGTCCCGGCTCAACGTTCTGGTCTCGGGCGGTACCGGTTCGGGCAAGACGACGCTGTTGAACGCGATGAGCCAGTTCATCGATCACAGCGAGCGCGTCGTGACAATCGAGGATGCGGCAGAGTTGCAGCTTCAACAGCCGCACGTGATCAGCCTGGAGACGCGCCCGCCCAGCCTCGAAGGCACGGGGCAGGTGACCCAACGCGATCTGCTATGGAACGCGCTGCGGATGCGTCCTGACCGGATCGTCGTCGGCGAGGTGCGCGGCGCCGAAGCGTTCGACATGCTGCAAGCGATGAACACCGGTCATGATGGCTCGATCTCCACGGTGCATGCCAACAGCGCCAGAGACGCCCTGACCCGCATCGAAAACATGGTGCAGATGGGGCAGGTCAACCTGCCGTCCCGGGCGATCCGGTCTCAGATCGTCGCGGCGCTGGACATCATCGTCCAGGTCGAGCGCATGCGGGATGGCCAGCGTCGCATCATCCAAATCAGCGAGGTGATCGGCCTCGAAGGCGACGTGATCACGACCAATGACATCGCCGCCTTCGAATACAAGGACGAGGATGTGCACGGGAGGATATCGGGCATCTACAAGTCCACCCACGCAGTCCCGAAATTCCAGAGCCGTCTGGTCTATTACGGGCTTGATCGAGCCTGGGCTGAGGCGATGAGGCAGATATGATATCGCCGTTCGTGATCGTCACCGTTCTGGCGCTCCTGATGGGCGCGGCATGCGCGTCGCTGTGGCTTGACGCCCGGCAAAGGCGCTTCGATCGCCAGCTCGCGATCGCTCTGCCGGCCGCGCATTCGGCCAGCCTGCCCTCTATTCGTCGGTCGCAGGCGGGATCAAAGAGGCAGTTTCTCCAGCGCTTCGTCAATTACAACCCTGAGATAACTTACGATTGGCACCCGGCCTATGTCGTGGTTGCCGGTGTCGCCGCCGCAGCGGCAGTCTTCTATGGCAACACGCTGCTGGATTTTCCTATCCTCTACGTGTCGATCGCAGCTGCAATTGCGGCCATCATGGTCGTACGCGGTCTGTTCGGATGGCAGCGACGAAGCTTTGCCAATCAACTGTTCCGGCAATTGCCTGACACGGTCCAGCTGGTGACAAGCACGGTCAGATCCGGGCTGCCTGTCACCGAGGCATTTCGCACCGTGGCTCGGGAGATGCCGCAACCAACGGCCGGGCAGTTTGCAATCGTATGCAGCGAGGTGAGTCTGGGGAGGCCTCCGGAGGAAGCCGTGGAAGCCATCTATCGGCGAACGCAAGTCGCAGAGTATGGGATGTTCGCAGTCACACTTGCTGTCCAGATGAGATCGGGCGGTGGTCTGGCCGAAACCTTGCAGACCCTGGGCGAGACCGTGAATCAGCGCGTTGCGCTGGCGGCTCGCGCGAAAGCGCTGGCTGCCGAGGTGATCTTTTCCTCACGCGCACTTGCGGGCGCCCCCTTGGTCATCGGCGGGATACTGTACTGGATCAATCCGGAATCCGTTGATCTGCTGTTCTACGATCCCACCGGAAACAAGATGCTGGCTTACGCGGTGGTCTCAGTGATTGTCGGGCACTTCGTGATCCGCTGGATGATCAGAAGGGAGACAACGCTATGACCTCTAGTCTCAGTGTGGTCGCCCTCGCCATAGCAGCCGCAACTGCGGCCGCCCTGTTGATCATCCGTGAAGTACACATTCGTGCGTTGGAAACCCGGGTGTCGAATGCGGTGATCGGCCTTCCTGCCCAGTCGGCACATTTCCACGACGTGTCCGGTTGGCTTTCATCGCTCGGCAAGCGGTATCGACGCTTCTACGCCGAGGAAAATCTGGATCAGCTGCGCGCGATCCTTCAGTCGGCGGGTTTCAATCACCATCGCGCCTTGCCGATCTGGATCGGTGTCAAAACAGTCAGCATGTTGCTGCTGCCGGTCGTTGCCGGTTGCGCTGCACAGCTTCTTGGGAGGTCGCTGAATGACGTGCTGACGCTCACCCTCGTCGCAGCGGTGGTCGGAATTATGGGGCCGCGGCTTATTCTGTCGGTGCTGCGACGGCGATTCGACGCTGCCGTTCGGCTCGGCACGCCGGACATGATCGATCTGCTGATCGTGTGCAGCGAAGCGGGCATGGGCCTCGAGAGCGGGCTCGGGCGTGTGGCAGAAGAATTGAGCCAGACCAATCCAGCCATGTCCCGGGTCTTGCTCGGCCTTCTTGACGATCTCCGGATCTTGCCCAATCGCAGCGACGCATTCGAGAAACTGGGAGCGACGTCAGATGGCCTGCGTCGCTTCGGCACCATGGTCAGCCAAAGCCTCCAGTACGGAACGCCGTTGAGCAAGGCCCTGCGTACCATCGCCGAAGACCTCCGGCGCGAGCGCATTACCAAGCTGGAAGAAAGAGCACACAAGCTGGGCGCCAAGCTGACGGTCCCGATGGTGTTGTTCATGCTCCCGGCCATGTTCGTCATCATGGGTGGAAGTCCGTTGCTGCACCTTATCCGTACGTTCTCCAACCTCGGTAAGTAAGCCGATGAGCACCGTTACCGTCTCGAAGAGCGCGTCTTACGACTGGATGCAGCTGTTTGGCGGCATGTGGTTCATGTTGCTGGCAGTGTGCATCGCCGTCAAAATCGCAGGTTCGCTTGACGATCCCTGGCCGTCGCTACTGTCGCGTTGTTGCCTTTTCAGCTTCTATACGCTGCTGGCGCTGTTGATCATGACCAGGTCGCCGGCACGGGCGCAAGCGGATGGCTTGTTGCCCAGAATAGCTGCATTCGCCGGCACCTATCTGCCATGGACTATCGGCTTTTTCGGCAAGACCGACGAAGCGCTGCCCAACCTGGCGTCCACGGCCTGCGTGCTGGTCGGCATGATCATGATGCTTGTCACCATTCGACATCTCGGCGGGGCATTCAGCCTGGTGCCGCAGGCGCGCTCAGTGGTGCAGACCGGCCCGTACCGATGGATCAAGCACCCGCTCTATCTTGCGGAAGAGGTCGCGGTGCTGGGTGTCGTGCTGCAATACCTGACGCCGGTCACGGTGGTCGTGTTCGTGCTGCATATCGCCATCCAAGTCTGCCGCATTGTCTACGAGGAAGACCTGCTTCGGCGCAACTGCCCTGAGTACTCCAGTTACGAAGCATCGCGCTGGCGATTGATTCCTTATGTTTGGTGAGCATCGAACTGTCGAGGTGGTTACCATGGTACGGTCGTTACTGGCGAGGGCGACAAGGTTCGTGCCCGTTCGGGAGTTCTTGCGCGACAGGCGCGGCGTAACCGCCTTCATGTTCACGGCGTCCGCTGTCGGGTTCATGGGTATGGCCGGCTTCGGAATGGAGATCAGCACCTGGTACCTTGAGCGGCGGCACGGACAAAACACTGCCGATGCCGCGGCCGTTGCCGGCGTCTTGCAGCTTGTCCAGAGCGGCACCGACTTTTCCGGCGCGCAAACGGCAGGGCGCAATGTCGCGACAGATAACGGATATACATCAGGATCGAGTAACGCGACTGTCACGATCCAGCCGGGCACCTGGAGCGGCGGGAGCTTCGGCGCCGACGCGAGCGGAACCTGTTCGTCATCGTGCAATGCCGTCCAGGCAACCATCGTTCGGGCAGTCCCGCGGAGCTTCACCGCCCTTCTCATGGGAAAGGGCCCGACGAACGTCACCGAGGTGGCGGTTGCCGCGCTGACAACGCCTTCAATGGCATGTTCCTTGGCCTTGGGCGGGGGACTTAGCTTCAGCGGCAGCGCCGCAGTCACCACAACGACTTGCACCTTGTCCTCGAACATGACGGGCCCGCAGTCGATTACATTCAACGGCGCCGGCGCCAACAAGACACAGGCGAACGCGATTTTGGTTGGCTCGGGCGGTTGCACCCAATCCGGCAGCGGTAGCCCATGCACTCAGCCCGGCAATATGATGTATCAGCCGCCCACAACCGACCCGTATAAGGCGTTGCAAACGGATCCTTCCGCGATTCCCTCCGCAGTCAACGCCACGAACTGCAAGAGCTCGGCGACGGCGACCTCTCCGTATGTCATCTCGACTGGTGTGTTCTGCGTAGGAGCAGACCTGAAGGTCAGTACTGGCAACACGGTGAACCTAACCTCCGGAACCTACTTCTTTTACAATTCATCCATCAGCACGTCGGGCGGGTCGCTGACCTGCACTGGATGCACCATCATTTTTACCGGAAGTGCAGCCAACAAGCTCGGCCAGCTGAGCATCAATGGCGGCACCATTAACATGACTGCTGCGAAGACCGCGGCCTACGCGGACACGAATTATAACGGCATACTTTTCTATATGGACGCCCAATATTCGGAACACAGCAACGCCTGCGGCAGTGCGCCGGTCTCAATCCAGGGCAGCTCGACGGTGACGTTGAACGGGGGAATGTACTTCCCCAATGCCAGCGTCTGTATGACCGGCAACACGTTCTCCGGTACGGAGAGCTGTCTCTCGCTCGTCGGCTGGTCGATCACCTACACCGGCAATACCACGGAAAATCTGACGGGGTGCAGCACGACCGGGACCCAGACCGCCAAGAACAATACTGTAGCCCTGGTGCAGTAGGGACAAGCCATGATCTACCGCAGGTTTCTCCGGGATCGGCGTGGCACCGCTGCTATCGAGTTCATATTGATTGCCATGGTGTTGTTTACGCTGCTGCTTGCCGTGGCCGGCTTTGGCAACGTCGCGCAACGGCAAATCGCCATACAAACGGCAGTCAGAGCTGGTGGAGAATACGCCCGGTTCTTTCCGACCGATACGAGCGGAATTCAAACTGCCGTCACCAATGCTCTGCCCTCGGGGTGGAGCTTGAGCGGAACACCTGCTGTAACCTGCTCCTGCAACGGCGCGGCGACAAGCTGCAGCGCGATTGCGACGGGCACCAAATGCGATTTCCCATTCCTGGTCAATATCTCGGCCAGTATGTCTGCCATCAGCGTCGTCACTCCGCTCTGGTCGCAATCATTCAACAACAGTGCAAGCTATGAAGTCCGCATCCAGTAGAGGCCTTGACAGGTCGGGCGCCGTCGCCTTCGAGCTCGTGCTCGTCTTCATGACGTTCTTTACGATCTTCCTCGCAGTCTGCGATCTGGCACGGTTCTGGGTCACGACGAATTCAGTCCGCACGCTGGCGAGTGAGCTGGTGCGACAAACCCTGATCTACTGCGCCGACCAAGACCAAACAACCACGTGCGCACTGCCGTCGACCGGCACGCATAGTATCGCCACCGCGGAGGCGACCGTGCCGTTCCTGTTTACGAGCGGTTTTGCCGCGACGCCGTCGGCTTCGCGATCCCCGATCAATACCACCACCGGGGCGATGGGGATCACTGCGAGCGCGAGCTACAATTTCAGCTTCATGCTGCCCGTGTGGCGAGGAATGATAACCCAGGTCTCTCAGAGTACCCAACTTGGCTACTGAGCGAGATCAACGCGCCGAGCGCGTCCACCTCAGATCCGTTTTGGAACACTCCCGGGCATCAAGCCGATGAACATTCGACCAGCTCTTGGCGATGGCGATCGCGGTCACGACGATGCCGGATCCGACGCCATGACAAATGCCGCGAGAGCGGTATCGCTGACAGTCGAGCCGGCTCAGGATCTGGGCCGCGTCGCGGTCTTGCAATGGCCCCTGGCCTGGGCAGTGGTTTGCGTTCTGATTGCTGTCGATGTCGTGTGGGCCTCGCAGATTGGACTCACCATCGGTGGCGCCGAAATCAAGGTCGGCCTGATCGGCGCCTTGCTCGCGATGTCCGTGGCCTATCGTCACCGCAATCGCGGTCGAGCGAACATGCTGGAGGCGCTTGCGTGGTTCTTCTCGTTCGTCGCCGCGGCGGCAGTGCTGTCTTACGTCGCTGCGAGTTGCGCATTGCCGCTCCAGGACGCGACGATGGAGTGGCTGGATCGCGCGATCGGCTTCGACTGGTCGGCCTGGCGCGATGCGCTGCTCGACCGGCCAACCGCATACCGTCTGCTGGTCGTGACCTACAACAGCCTGTTCTCGCAGTTCCTGCTTGTGGTCATCTACTTCTGCAAACGGGACATGGTCGCGCGCATTGAAGAGCTGATGCTGCTGATGGTCGCCACCCTGGTGCCGACCGTGCTGATCTCGGCGATCTGGCCGACGCTCGGCCCGTTTGCCGCGCTGGCCCCTAACGACAGCGGCTTTTTGCAGGACTTGCTGGAACTGCGGGCGGGTGGACCCTTGCATTTCAATCTGTTGGCGCTGAAGGGCATCATCCAGATGCCGTCCTACCACACGGCGCTGGCGGTGCTTTACACCTACGCCTTTCGCGGAACCGGGTTGATCGGATGGGTGGTCGCAGCGGTGAACATGGTCATGCTGCTCGCGATCCCGCCGGTTGGCGGCCATTATCTGGTCGATGTGCTCGCCGGCGGGGCGCTGGCATTCGGAGCGATCGTCGTCCTGCGCGCAGCCCGGCATGGCGTGAGCCGAATTCTGCTCGGCCCTTGGCGCGAGACGTCCATTATCAAGGTGCTGCGTCCAACTCACTGAGAATCAGGAGGCCCGGCATTGAACGCTCAGAGCTCCTCGACGGTTCCATTCCGATAGGGTTCCCATGTAAGCGGGAGCAGGTCCCGGACGTCGCGCCGGATTTGCCGAAAACCGATATGACGCTCGCCAGACGGAAGCCGGCCGTGATTCTACTGCCGGATAGTTCCGAGCATCGGGAGAAAGTGGTGCTCGCTGGCAACATTCGCAGGTTTTCTATGGCCTTGCAGCGCTGCGGCAAACGTCTTGTCTTGCGATGAGGCCGCAGGAGGGGTGTGATGTTAGAAATGCGAAATAACGATTTGTAATGGGATGACTTGTAAGCTCTCTGACGTGGTGCGCGGAGGGGAACTCCTAGGGGACGTCGAGTGCGTAGATTTGCGGGGGATTGCCGCGGGTCGCAGCAGGGGGAACTCGAATGGGTAGCGCTAGCATTTTGGGTAAAGGGGTAGCGAGGCTTCTCGCCGTCGGCGCGATGGGCCTTGGCGTGGCGCTCCCCTTCTTCGGGTCCAGTGACCGTGCGACGGCCGCAGACCGTCGGGGTTCCTCCGGCGGCGTCTTCGTCAGCGAAATGAACGACGTCCAGCGGGTCAGGGTGGTCGTCAACAAGTCGCGCACCTTCAAGGTCGATACCGCTTTTTCGACCATTGTCGCGGGCTCGCCTGACATCGTCGATGTGAAGTCGCTGAGCGACCACATGATCTATGTCCAGGGCAAGCAGACCGGCACCACCAACGTCATCCTGTTCGACAGCTCGATGAAGCAGATCGGGGTCCTCGATGTCGAGGTCGTGATCGATACCGGCAATTTGCAGCAGAACATCCGGACCGGCACCGGCATGCAGGGTGTTCGCGTCACCGCCTCCGAGGGCCAGGTGGTGCTCAGCGGAACCGCAGCCGACGCGGTTGCGGCCGAGCGGGCCATGGCAATCGCCACCAGCACCGTTGCG
Organism: Bradyrhizobium sp. CCBAU 11386; assembly: GCF_028128955.1. Taxonomy (NCBI): domain Bacteria; kingdom Pseudomonadati; phylum Pseudomonadota; class Alphaproteobacteria; order Hyphomicrobiales; family Nitrobacteraceae; genus Bradyrhizobium; species Bradyrhizobium sp. CCBAU 11386. The sequence goes on along the minus strand of NZ_LBKA01000261.1, from coordinate 403,698 downwards.
AAAGGCGGGACTGTCGTCAACGCGATGAGCGTCGCTGCGCCGCAGCAGGTGATGCTGGAGGTGCGTTTTCTTGAGGTCAACCGGGACGCCGGGCGTGACCTCGGCGTCAATCTCTATGCGGCGAATGCCAACGGCACCAACGTCGGTATTAGCGGGCTGGGCGGTGTGACGGCCGCCGGTCGAACACCGATCGGAGGGGTCAATGGCGCTGTCGGTTCTCCCCCGACGGGTAGCCTTCCGGTCCTCGGAACGATAGGGACGCTAGTCGGCACCGCAGGCGGCGTCGCTCCGGCCCCGTTCGGAAGCTTGTTGACCAGCCTCATCCGAACCAGCAATGGCGGCTCGGTGGACTTGTTGATTTCGGCGCTGGAAACCAAGGGATTGGCTCGCCGGCTGGCGGAACCAAACCTGACCACGCTTTCCGGCGATGCCGCACGCTTCCTGGCTGGCGGTGAATTTCCAGTTCCAATTCCGAACACGACGACGAACGGTTTTCCGACCGTCACCATCGATTACAAGAAGTTCGGTGTCGAGCTGGCCTTCGTCCCGACAGTTCTCTCCCGCGGCGTGATCAACCTTCGGGTCGAGCCGTCGGTCAGCGAGCTTGATTTCACCAATGCGGTGGTGATCCAGGGCACGTCCGTTCCTGCGCTGACTCGCCGCGACGCGCGCACCACGGTCGAATTGCGCGACGGCCAGAGCTTTGCCATCGCCGGCCTGCTCCAGACCCGTAACCGCCAGGACGTCTCGCAATTGCCATGGATCGGCTCGGTGCCGGTGCTTGGGACCTTGTTCAGCAGCAAGTCGTACCAGCAGCAGGAAACGGATCTGGTCATCATCGTGACGCCGCACCTGGTCGCGCCGGCGGTGCCCGGTCAGCAACTGGCGTCTCCGCTCGACTCCCGCCTTCCGGCCAATGACGTCGATTTCTTCCTCAATGGCCAGATGGAAGTCCGCAAGCGCTACGACGACTACGTCAATTCCGGCGGCGACGTGAAGGGCCCGTACGGCCACATCATCGCTCCTGAACTCAGGACGCCCGTTCCGCCACCGGCCGCCGCCAACCAGCCGGTCGTGAAGACCCTCAACTAGGAGCGAGAGATGACCATAAGGTATCTGGTTCTGTTCGCGCCTTTCCTGCTTGGGGGATGTTACGGTCTCGCCGGTCATGATGAGATGGATCGCTACGTGCAGCGGTCCGACACCATCACGATGAGCGCCGGCAATGCCAAAGAGGTCAACGCCGTCACCCACACGATCAATCCCTGGCCGCGATACGTCGGTGACCGCAGGATCGCGTACGACGCTCGGCGCGTTGGCGCCGCCGTGACCCGCTACGGTGCCACGAAGCGGCCAGTGGATCAGCTTCCCGACATCGGCGACGCGACGAAAGCAATGGGCCAGCCGCCTCCCACCACCACCCAGCAGATTATTACCACCGACCAGACCATCAACCAGACGATTAACGGAAATGCAGTGGGCAAGTAACAGTGTCTCAGCCTCGAAGCTGGAGCGCGCTGACTTGTGACTATCCGATAGCAGGTCTTGCAACCTGTTGTTGGCAGGCGATTGAGTGATGATACTTCAAGGAGCCCGCTGAGCGGGCAGGGGCAAGGGTTATGCGACGCATCTTCTTAGTGCTGACCTGTTGCTGGTTGGGGACGACCCTTGCGGCGTGTGACTACACAACGAGGGAGGCCGCAATCGTGGCCCCCGTGGATCCGCCGGGCGGGGACCCCGTGCAGGAGCCGACCGACGTCAAATATTACCCGTCGGACGAGCCGGTGCGGCTGGGACTGGAGCATTTCAACCGCGGCAGCTACGGGCTATCCCAGCGCTACTTCAAGGACGCTGTCGAGAAATCACCGAAGGACCTGACGGCCTGGATTGGGCTTGCGGCAAGCTATGACCGCCTGCGTCGTTTTGACCTGGCTGATCAGGCCTATGCCCAGGCGATTCGGCTGGGGGGCGAGACCGTCCAAATCCTGAATGATCAGGGTTATTCGTACATGCTGCGCGGCAATCTGAGTGCGGCGCGACGGAAGTTTGAGAAGGCTTATTCGCTCGATCCAGGTAATCCGGTTATCGCTAATAACCTTGAGCTTCTCAATGGTAGCCGTCGGTTCATCGAAAGGCCGCCGAATAATCAGCCATAGGTGGAATAACTACGAGCAAAGAGCTGACGCTTGTCGGATATGCACGCTGACGTGCGTTGGAAGGCATGCCTTGCGCCGGGTATGAGGCAGTTGCTTGTGGCATGAGCCGCCTCTCATTAATTGGGCCCGATCACAACATCGGCGTGACGGCTGCCGATGCGGGTAATGACGATGACGCCGTTGCGGATGGTAAATCTCGCGCCGAGTAGTTTGCGGACCTTCTCCGTGATCGGAGAAGGGAACGGGATTGTTTCTCCCGTGACGGGATCGCCGACCTTGATCGACTCAGTCGCGGAGCCCGCAACTGGGGCGGGCTTGATATAGTCGCGGATCAGCTGAATCTCTTCGCGCGATAGGACGAGAACAGCCTGGTCGGGGCGATTCTCGGCCGGCGGCTTGGGCGCTTCGGTGCCTGGCTTGTCACGTGCCTCATTGGCGCTTGCGATCTGATCGAGCCTGGCTAAGCGTAGCTTGAGCGCGATGATTTCGCGTTGCAGTGTGGCGATCTCCGCTTTGAGCGCCGTGGCCTGCATCAAGACAATGGTCGCGCAAATGCAACTCACGATGACGAGAACGCTCAGTAACGCGAGCAGCCAGCGCTCGATGTTTCCCATCGACCCTCCGGTTGCCTCGGGGAGTTGATCGCGCTGGAGGTGCCCGCGCCAGATGCGGCGTCCACGCTGTATCCAATTCGCAATTGCTGTCACACGTCCGGACTCCTCCTGCCCGGAACCGAAGTGTGCGGACGACAAGGCAGGGGCCCCCTGGGGCGGGTGAATTATGGGCGCGCTGTTGCCTTGATCGGTGCGTGGCTGCGGCTCTCGGTCCTCGGCGACGTGATCGTCCCCCGGGGGATGAGCGGCGGCGCGCGGATGAGTGCGGGACGGATCATCCTCCATCTGGTGATTAAGCCGGCCCGTATCCGTTCTCGATGGAACCATCTATCAACTTCAGCGGTTGTTCCGCCCGGAGCATCAGATGAGGCGGTTGTTTTGCACGCTGCGCGTTTGCGGGCCGACGCCGCCGGATTTGCAAATCATTCCAGCAGGGACGTGGACGTAAACCGTGCCGATAAGCGAGCCCTATGTCAATTGAGGAAAAGGGCAGCAGCATCGATCGGGATATCCGCAGATGGTCTCAGTCGCGCCGGCCCTGGGCGCGGGGCCGCGCACGACGGTTCATCCTGACGGTTCATCCTGACGGTTCATCCTGACGGTTCATCCTACAGACGCCAGACGTCACCTCATAGAAGGCAGCGGCAAATGCGACGCCCAGCGAGTCGATCGAGGCCTCGTAATAACTGTGATTGTCAAAAGCCAACCCGGACGAGGCCTCATCTTGAGGTTTGATCCGAGATTGGAAGAATCGGTCTCTGGTTCCGTTTCGCATTCGCGAACCCGTGAGGAGACTTCATTCGCCCCGCGAAGACGAAACAAATGACATCGGATTGAAACCACTTTCCAGTAACCTCGAAGTCAGGGAAACACATTGCCGCACTACTGTTTGCGTTCTTTCTAACTCGGAGAGCCAGCAATGGGGTCTCACCAAAATCTAGTCGCGCCAGTCATCATTCTGTGCTGCTCGGCTTTGAGCATCGCCACTCTTGTGATGGTCGGAGCGTGGTGAATCCTTGGCCACACATTCATGCGTGAAGAATTCACATCTCTTGCTTTTTTGGCGGTTACTCTCGTGGGCGTCGCTCTGCTCGGCTCCGGTCTGCTCGCACTGGTAATCGTGGGGTAGAGCGCGGCCCTCGACCAGCGCCGCGGCACTGTCGTGATAGAACGCCGAAATGCCGAGGATGCGCGTCGGTTCAGAACAGCGTGTAGATGAACGGTGCGACCACGGAGCCCTTCGTCAGTACGGTAAGGCCGCCGAATACCACCATCATGATCGGCATCAGCCAGAAGTTCTTCCGCACCCGCATGAAGCGCCAGAGTTCGACCAGAAAATCCATCATCAGAACTGGTCTATCATCGTTTCCGGCGCTGGCCCCGGCGTGCGCGCAATCCAATAGCTGTCGGCGTCGGGCTCGCTTCAACCGCAAGAGGTCTCTGCTGCGCAGCAGCAAGCCGAATTTCGTCCAGAGACGGTTTAGCGGATGCAACAAGGCCTGCTCCAGGCGATGACGAGAAGCAGCCCTGCGGCGGACAGAGTCCATGGCCACAGCCGCCCGTGATGCCAGCCGTTCAGGAGGCTTAAGAAAGCGAGCGCACCAGCCGTCACCAAGCCGAAACTCCGATTCAAACCGGATTCGGTGCCTCGTCGCGGACGAAACTTTCGTGGATTGCTTGCGGCATCGTAGCTGGTCAAGCCTCCATGGATAATCCAAGCTGCCCTATCAGCTGTCTGGGACCGGGGCGCTGCCCGTTTGCTCGCTCCCTTTGAACATCAGGAATCTATTGATCGAAAGCAATCACAGTTCCAAAGTTGATGCATCTATTGAGTCACTTGGAGTTCATTTGGGAGATTTTACGATGAAGTCATGGTTTCGCCTCCTCGGACAGGGGGCGTTGCTCTTCATCACCTGGGGCGCGATTTTCGAGATCGGGCTGCGGCTGCAACAGTATTTTGGGCCCCTGTTCGATTTGGAGATGGCGAGTGTCAATCTGAACTGGGAATCCAACGTCCTGAACCATAAGCCGGCTCCGGAAAGCCAGAACCTCTGCATTTACGGCGACCTGACTGGCTTCAGCTACCAGAGGCGCTATGACGAGAACGGTGTCAGGGTAATCGACGACAAGGCTCTACTTGAGGGGTGTCGGAAGCCGCTTTCGGTCTTGTTTCTCGGCGATTCCTTCATGGAAGGTTATGACGACGAGAACACGCTCCCGTATCACGTTGCAAAATACATCAAGAAGGAACGCGGGGTTTGTCTGAAGACGCACAATGCTGGATATACGTCCTATTCTCCCGCGATCTTCGTGCCCCAGGCGAAGAAGCTGCTGCCTATTGTGCATCCCGATTACATCGTTGTGGACGTGGACGAGACTGATCTCTACGACGACTTCGCACGATATCGTAAGTTGATTGTCCGCAACGAGCGCGGACAGAATGTTGGCGTCAAGGCTTCACCCATCGGACACGAATGCAGCGTCGGTCTGATGGAGGCGCGCGAGTATCCACTGTATCTGATGCGGTTCGCGGCGAAAATTTGGCTCTCCTTCGTACATATGCCGGCGGTGATCAAGAAGAACCGACCGGATGACCTCGCTCTCTTTGGCTATTCGCAGGACCACGGCGCCGATCTCGAGCGGAGATATGCAGAACCGCTCTCGACTTTCCAGCAGAACCTGCATGAGCTGGCTGACATCCTGAAGGATTACACCGGGGACGGGAGCCGGGTGCTCTTCATCTTTCATCCTCATCTTGAGCACTTGAAGCCCGACGCTGAAGGGCACGTCTGGAACGATCTCGTCAGCTCTGCTGTCGAGAAGATGTGCATCGACAATGGCTTTCTTTTCTTCAATGCCACCGAGCCGTTGAAGCGGCGGTTCGGATCGCGGCCCGAGGAGTTCTATTGGCCGGGCGATATGCATTTTAGCTTTGAGGGGTTGGAAGAATATTCCAATGCAGTCGCAGCTTTCATGGCCTCGGATATGTTCAAGCGAAGGACGAGTGCGCTTGATAATGGCGACCAATCTCAGACCGGAACAGGGCTCGGCGTACGCTCTGCGGACCAACTGGAATGAAAAGTCCCGGCTCGAAATTCTCAGAGCGATCCGTAGCGAGCGCATGGGATCTCAGGCCTGCAAGTGCGAGCCGGCCTTCACGTGATGTTGACGCGTTGGACCATTCGCGCTGACGACGAATGTAGCATCCCGTTGTTTCATCACGCTTGATCGGCATGGCCCTTTCTTGCCTGCCACCAATTTCATTTCAATTGAACATGAGGCGCGTTCAGGCGAATGATATTCGCGCTCCGCTTGGATGATCAGCAGGAGGTGCATCTTCGCAGGTTATCCGAAATGGCTGAGGCGTAACATATTGAAATATAAAGACTATCTATTTTTCTGTCGCGCCCATGATGGATTGGACTGAGAGTTCAAGAATTTCAATTGGTTAGAGTGTGGCGTGTGCACGATGTGTGCACCGAGAGGTCAAAGATAATCTAGCGACAACCAACGTGCGCTCGCGCGCCATTTCGAAGCAGCGCCACCGCGTGCCTGAGAATCCCGCAGGTATCTATCTTCGAATGCTTCTCATTGATCCGTTGTCCTAGAGTAGTTGTGCGGATGCCGTCGCGATGCGCCGACAGGCCTCTTCGAGTTCTGCAGTCGATGTTGCGTAGGAGATGCGGAAATACGGTGCGAGGCCAAATGCCGAACCGGGAACTACTGCGACGCCGACGGCCCGCAGCAGATATTCCGCGAAGGCCATATCGGTCGCGATGATACCGCCGTCGGGAGCCTTCTTGCCGATCAAGCCTGCGCAACTGGCGAAGGTGTAGAACGCGCCCTCGGGCACGCGGCAGGTGATGCCTTCGATCCCGTTCAACGCGGAGACGACGAGATCGCGGCGCGCCTGGAACGACCTGCAGTGATCTCGCACGATGTCCTGCGGCCCGTTGAGGGCTTCAACGGCCGCGGCCTGGCTGATAGACGATGGACAGGACGTCGACTGGCTCTGCACGACGGCCATGGCGCGAATCAGCGCGCGTGGCCCGCCGGCGTAGCCAATGCGCCAGCCGGTCATCGCATAAGCCTTTGAAACACCGTTGACCGTCAGAATGCGGTTACGAAGTCGCGGTTCGATCGCAGCCGGCGTGACAAAGCGGAAATCGTCGTAGACGATATGCTCATAGATGTCGTCAACGATCGGCCAGACATGCTGATGTCTCAGCAGCACGTCGAGAATTGGCCGATAGTCGGCCTCGGCATAAGCGGCTCCGGTGGGATTCGATGGCGAATTCAACATCACCCAGCGCGTGCGCGGCGTGATCGCCGCTTCGAGATCGCCTGCGGTGAGCCGGAAGCCGTTGGCTTCCGAACATGGCACTAGAACCGGCTTGCCGCCTGCAATGAGGACGATGTCGGCGTAGCTCACCCAAAATGGCGTTGGGATGATGACCTCGTCGCCCGGATCGAGACTGGCCATCATTGCATTATAGAGGATCTGCTTCGCGCCGCTTGAAACGGTGATCTCGTCTTGGGCGAACTCAACGCCATTGTCGCGCCGGAACTTGGCGCGGATGGCGGATTTGAGCTCGGGCGTTCCGTCCAGCGCGGTGTATTTGGTCGAGCCTGCGAGCATGGCACGCGCAGCCGCGTCCTTGATGTGAGCGGGCGTGTCGAAGTCGGGCTCCCCGGTGCCGAGGATGATGATATCCTTACCCTCGCGCTTCAGATCGGTGGCGAGGCCGGTGATCTTCAGGATTTCCGACACCCCGATCAACGAAAGGCGGGACGCCGGCCGGAAATGCGATGATGTCTGCCGCGGCGCGTTCACGGCGACTTCCATTCAATCGACATCGAACTTGACGCCCTGGGCGAGCGGCAGCGTGCGGCCATAATTGACCGTGTTGGTGGCGCGGCGCATGTAGGCCTTCCAGGCATCCGAGCCGGATTCACGTCCGCCGCCGGTTTCCTTCTCGCCGCCGAATGCGCCGCCGATCTCGGCGCCCGAAGGGCCGATGTTCACGTTGGCGATGCCGCAATCGGAGCCGCGCGCCGACAAGAAGGCTTCGGCTTCGCGCAGGTCGTTGGTGAAAATCGACGATGACAGGCCCTGCGGGACGGCATTGTGCAATTCAATCACGGCATCGAAGTCGCGGTACTTGATGACATACAGGATCGGCGCAAAGGTCTCGCGCTCGACTGAGCCGGTCTGTCCGCCGATCTCGACCAGCGCAGGGCGGACGTAGAAAGCCGCGTCGGCGCCGGCTACGGCGACGCGCTCGCCGCCGACGATGGCAGCACCCGAGGCCTTGGCTTCGTCGAGTGCACGCTGCATCGCTTCATAGGCGAGGCCGTCGATGAGAGGGCCGACCAGATTGCCGGTCAGGGGATTGCCGACCGATACGGACTGATAGACCTTCTTCAGACGCGGCACGAAGCTTTCATAGACGCTCTCGTGAACGAACAGGCGTCGCAGCGTGGTGCAGCGCTGGCCTGCCGTGCCCATGGCCGCAAAGGCAACGCCGCGCAGCGTCAGGTCGAGATCGGCCGTCGGCGTTACGATCGCCGCGTTGTTGCCGCCGAGCTCCAGAATGGCGCGGGCGAAGCGTTGCGCGAGCTTCGGAGCGACGGCGCGTCCCATGGCGGTCGAACCGGTTGCCGAGACCACGGGGACCCTGGTGTTGTTGACGAGGGCCTCACCGATCTCGCGCCCTCCCACCAGCACGGCGGACAGTCCGTCGGGGGCCGATCCGCCTTCGGCTTTGAAGCGCCTCAGGGCGCGTCCGAACAGCGCGTCGGTCGCTAAGGCGGTGAGGGGCGTTTTTTCCGACGGTTTCCAGACGATGCTGTTGCCGCAGACCAGCGCCAGCGCGGCATTCCACGACCAGACCGCGACCGGGAAATTGAACGCCGAGATGATGCCGGTGACACCGAGCGGATGCCAGGTCTCCGCCATACGGTGCTCGTGGCGCTCGGTGGCGATCGTCAAGCCGTAGAGCTGTCGGGAAAGCCCCACGGCGTAATCGCAGATGTCGATCATCTCCTGGACTTCGCCAAGGCCTTCGGACTCGATCTTGCCAGCCTCGATAGAAACCAGCCTTCCGAGCGCACGCTTGTTGCTGCGCAGCTCTTCGCCAAGCAGCCGGACCAGTTCGCCGCGCTTGGGAGCAGGGACCAGACGCCATTGGAGAAAGGCCGCGTGAGCCTTTTCGATGGCAGCGGTCGCACCGTTGGCATCGACCTGCCTGACCTGCGCCACGGTTTCGCCGCTGATCGGGGTTTTCGCGACCAGCGTGCCACCGGTGTAGCTGGCGGGCTCGACTCCGAGCTCAACCAGAAGCGCGTCGACCTCGGCCTTGAGCGAGGGGTTTTTGGCATGAGCGGATTGTTTGTCTGACATGAGGGACTCTTTCCGAGGGCTCGCGTTGATTTCAGAGGAGGCGGCTGTCAGCGATTGTCTTGAGAGAAGTCATGATCGTTCTCCGGCAGCGCGGGCCTTGAAGGCGATCGCCCACCTCATAGAGAGGACAATGGCCCGGCATTTTCAAACGATAGAAGTTCAATAAGTCATTCCGGTGCTGAATGACCAGGGGGCGAAATCCAAAATCGCTCGGAGGTGAGTGCAAGCCAGTAGGCCTGACCCTGTCAGGCGGGGACCTTCAGCGGTCTGGCGCCGTTTCCAGAAGAAGCCATTCCCGGAATGCAACAAGTGGTGGATGAGACGCCCGGTCGGTCGGCCACACCAGATAGTAGGCCTCGGCGCTTTTCATCGGCAGGTCGAGGGCGCGCACCAGCTTGCCGGTGCTCAGCTCCTCCTCGATGAGAAATTCGGGAAGCAGCGCTACGCCCAGCCCGGAAATTGCCGCCTGCGATGCGGTGGCAAACTGGTCCAGCAGCATGCCATGGACGGCATGGGCATCCACGCCGTGCAGCGTCAGCCATTGTTCCCACGCGTCCGGCCGCGTCGTCAGGTGCAGCAGTGGGGCCTTCCGAAGGTCGCTTGCGCGCTCGAAACCATATTGACTTCGCAGCTCGGCGCTGCAGGCGGGGATGACGGTCTCCGACCGCAGTAACGCCAATTCACCCCCTTGCCATTCCGGGCGCCCGAAATGGATCGCGGCGTCGACGGGCTCCAGCCTGAAGTCGAAGCTCGACAACCGCGTGACCAGATTGATGGTGATGCCGGGGTTGCCCGCGAGGAATTTGGGCAGCCGCGGCGCCAGCCATCGTGTGCCAAAGGTTGGAAGGATTGCGAGAGTCAGAGTGCCGCCGAACGGATTAGCGCGCAGATTGAGCGAGGCCGTGCTGATCTTGCGCAGCGCATCGCGTATCTCGCGGGCATAGGCGTCGCCACCCACAGTCAGGCGGATGGTCTGCCGCTCCCGATGAAACAGCTCGACCTCGAGCTGTTCCTCCAGAGCCTTGACCTGGCGGCTCACCGCGCTCTGTGTCAGCGACAGCTCCTTGGCCGCGGCTGTGATGCTCCCGGTCCGCGCCGCCGCTTCAAAGGCGGCCAGCAGGGGCAGTGAAGGTAAGAAGCGGCGGGGGCCTTGCACATCATTCTCCGGCCGAATGAGGTCTTGACCAAACATGACTTGGCTCGGCGCAACTGGCAACGCTAGATTACCGTCCGGACCCGCAGTCCAGCTATTCGGCTCCCCTGCAACGGTCGGCATCTCACTTGCCGAATTGGAATGAATCAGTCAACGCGCCTCGGACAACTCGACCCTGTAGGCGGAAACAGACGAGGACGTCGGAGCCGATGCTAGACAACGCCAGATCCCACGGTCTTTGGGAGTTGACCGCGCCTCCGGCCCCGGAAACGAGCGGACTGAACGGATCGATCAGGGTCGACACGGCCATCGTCGGCGGCGGATATACCGGTCTGTCGGCTGCGCTCCATCTTGCCGAGGCAGGCGCCAATGTTGCGCTGCTCGAGGCGGTGGAGATCGGCTTTGGCGGGGCCGGCCGAAACGTCGGCCTGGTCAATGCCGGCATGTGGGTGATGCCGGACGTCCTTGGCGATGTGCTCGGTGGCGATTACGGCGAGCGTCTGCTCGAATTGCTGGGCGACGCCCCGAAATTGGTGTTCGATCTGATCGAGCGTCACCGCATCGAATGCGAGCTGGAGCGTGCCGGCACGCTCCATTGCGCCGTCGGACCCAAAGGGTTGAAGGAACTGGAGCAGCGCGTGGCGCAATGGAGCCGTCGCGGTGCGCCGGTCGAGTTGCTGAACGCGAGGGAGACCGAAGCGAAGGTCGGATCGTCCGCCTACACCGGATCGTTGCTGGATCGGCGCGCAGGCACGATCCAGCCCCTGGCCTATGCGCGGGGCCTTGCCCGCAGCGCCGTGAATGCCGGCGCGAAGATGTTCACCCACAGCGCGGTCACCTCGGCCGAGCAGATTGATGGGAAATGGAAGCTGCACACTGCGGGCGGCCACGTCATCGCCGATCGCGTCATCGTGGCGACCGATGCCTATGCGACGGGGCCCTGGTCCGAAGTTACAACGGAGCAGATCCATCTGCCTTATTTCAACTTTGCCACCGAGCCGCTGTCCGACGATGTTCGCGCATCCATTCTTCCCGAACGGCAAGGCGCCTGGGACACCAATGAGGTGCTGAGTTCGTTTCGCTTCGATCGCGCCGGCCGCCTCGTGTTCGGAAGTTGCGGCGCGCTCCGAGGGACGGGTGCTGCGGTTCATCGATCCTGGGCCCAACGGGCGCTCAAGAAGCTTTTCCCGCAAATCGGTGGCGTCAGGTTCGAAGCGGAGTGGTACGGCCTGATCGGAATGACCGAGGATCACCTGCCGCGCTTCCACAAGCTCGCCGAAAACGTGTTCGGTTTCAGCGGCTACAACGGGCGCGGCATTGCGCCCGGTACGACGTTCGGGCGTTTGCTCGCCCTCTACGCGCTCGGACAACTCGACGAGAAGGACCTGCCGCTTCCGGCATCGACGCCGATCAAGCCCAATTTCCGGAGCGCGAGGACGGCGCTGTACGAGGTCGGGGCGCAGTTCGTCCATCTGATCGAGGCGCGGCTGTAGACCCGAAATTCAGAAATGCGGCAAAATGATCCTATAGGAAATAAGTTGACGATAGGAAACTTTTGATCAAGGATGGACCCGCGGTCTGGTCCAAACCCGTCTCTCCAAGCTGCGATCCAGACGTCAGCAGGACAAAGGCATGACGGACGGCGCCGTTTACGCTCTGGAGACTCGCGGCCTGAGCCGCGAGTTCGGCGGCTTCTTCGCCGTCAACGGTGTCAACTTCCGCCTTGCCCGCAACAGCATGCACGCCGTGATCGGCCCCAACGGGGCCGGCAAGACCACCCTGTTCAACCTTCTGACGAAATTCCTTCCGCCTTCGGCCGGCACGATCCTGCACGATGGCCAGGACGTCACCCGCCTCAGCATGCCCGCGATGGCCAGGCGCAGCGTGGTGCGTTCCTTCCAGATCTCGGCAGTCTTCGCCGGACTGACCGTCCGCGAGAATATCGAGCTCGCGTTGCTGCGCGAGCATAGTCTCGCCTGGAATCTGCTCGGCCGGATTTCGCATCATCGTCGCGTGCTGGAGCGCGCCGACGCGTTGCTTGAGCGCTTCGGCCTGTCCGACTACGCCGGGACGATGGCGGGCAGTCTCTCCTATGGCCGCAAGCGCTTGCTCGAACTGGCGACGACGCTCGCTCTGGAGCCCAGCGTGCTGCTGCTCGATGAGCCAATGGCGGGGCTCGGTCATGAAGATATCGGGCGGGTGACGCAATTGATCCGCGAGGCCGGCAAGGGTCGTACGGTCTTGCTGGTCGAGCACAACATGAATGTGGTCGCCGAGCTTGCCGACACCATCACCGTGATGGTGCGCGGCGAAGTGCTGGCGCAAGGAAGCTATGCCGAAGTGTCCTCGCGCGCCGACGTGATGGCTGCCTATACGGGGCAGGCGCATGCGTGAGAGCCTCGCGGTCTGCAATCTCCAGGCCTGGTATGGCGAGTCCAAAGTCCTGCACGGGATGGATTTCAGCGTCCGCGCCGGCGAAGTGGTGACGTTGCTCGGCCGCAATGGTGCCGGGAAGACCACGACATTGAAGACGATCATGGGGCTGCTGGACAAGCGCTCGGGCTCGATCGCGCTCGACGGTGACGAACTCATCGGTGCCGCGCCTTACGACGTCGCGCGCAAGGGCATCGCCTTCTGTCCGGAGGAGCGTGGCATCTTCGCGAGCCTGAGCGTGCGCGAAAACCTGCTGCTGCCGCCGAAAATCGCCGCCGGCGGCATGACAGTCGCGCAGATCCTCACGCTGTTTCCCAATCTGAAGGAGCGTCTCGACAGCCAGGGCACCAAGCTGTCCGGCGGCGAGCAGCAGATGCTGGCGCTCGGGCGCATTCTGCACACCGGCGCGCGCATCCTGCTGCTCGACGAGCCGACCGAGGGGCTCGCTCCCGTGATCATCCGCCAGATCGGCCGGACGATCACCGAACTGAAGGCGCTCGGCTTCACCATCCTGCTGGTCGAACAGAATGTCGGCTTTGCCGCCGGCCTTGCCGACCGCCACTACATCGTGGAGCTCGGCCGCGTCGTCGAGGAAATTCCGGGCGCGGCGTTCGAAGGCAGATCGGGCGCGCTCAAGAGCTATCTCGGACTTTAAAGGGCATCATGACCACGATCCTCGGCGTCCCTTCCGCAGTCCTCTATGGCCAGCTCCTGCTCGGGCTGATCAACGGCGCCTTCTACGCCATGCTGAGCCTCGGGCTGGCGGTGATCTTCGGCATGATGAATATCGTGAACTTCGCGCATGGCGCGCAGTACATGATGGGCGCCATGGGCGCGTGGCTGCTGCTCAATTATCTCGGCGTCGGCTATTGGTGGGCGCTGATCCTGGCGCCGCTCATCGTCGGCGCGATCAGCATCGTGATCGAGGTGTTGCTGCTGCGGCGCCTTTACAAGCTCGATCATCTCTACGGCATGCTGCTCACCTTCGGTCTCGCGCTGATGGTGCAGGGCGCGTTCAGCAACTGGTTCGGATCCTCCGGCCAGCCTTATTCGATTCCACAAGCGCTGACGGGAGGCCGCAATCTCGGCTTCATGTTCCTGCCGAACTACCGGGCCTGGGTGATCGTAGCCTCTGTCGTGATCTGCCTCGGCACCTGGTACGTCATCGAGCGCACCAAGCTTGGCGCCTATCTGCGTGCCGCGACCGAAAACCCGATGCTGGTACAGGCGTTCGGAATCCGCGTCCCGCGCATGATCACGCTGACCTACGGCGCCGGTGTCGGGCTCGCCGCGCTGGCGGGCGTGCTGGCCGCGCCGGTTTACCAGGTTAGTCCGCTGATGGGCGCTGATCTCTTGATCGTCGTCTTTGCTGTGGTGGTGATCGGCGGCATGGGCTCGATCATGGGCGCGATCGTGACCGGCTTTCTCGTCGGCATCATCGAGGGCCTGATGAAGGCCTTCTATCCCGAAGCCTCGACGACGGTTGTCTTTGTCGTGATGGCGGTGGTGCTGCTGATCCGTCCAGCGGGGTTGTTCGGCTCGAAGCTCGAGGCGGCGCAGGGCCAACCGCAGTCCGGCCTGTCGGCGACCGCGCCGTCGATGCGTACGCAGACGCTGATCTTCCTGGCACTCGCCTGCTGCCTCGCGGCCGCGCCACTCGTCGTCTATCCCGGCTTCATGATGAAGGCGATGATTTTCGCGCTGTTCGCCTGCGCCTTCAACCTGGTGGCCGGATACGGGCGGCTCGTCTCCTTCGGCCACTCGATGTTCCTGGGCTCGGCCGGCTACGTCTGCGGCCATGCCGCCAAGATCTGGGGGCTATCTCCCGAGCTTGCGATCCTGGCCGGGACTGCAACGGCGGCCATGCTCGGCCTCGTCACCGGCTGGCTCGCTATTCGTCGCAGCGGCATCTACTTCGCGATGGTGACGCTTGCGTTCGCGCAGATGGTCTATTTCGTGGCGCTCCAGGCGCGTTTTACCGGCGGCGAAGACGGGTTGCAGGCCGTTCCACGTGGCACGCTGTTCGGCCTCATCGACCTTTCGCAGCCGGCAAATCTCTATGGCTTCGTGCTGGTGATATTCCTCGGCGGCTTTTTCCTGATCATGCGGCTGGTGGGGTCGCCGTTCGGGCGCGTGTTGAAGGCGATCAGCGATCATGACGTGCGTGCCCAGTCGCTCGGCTTTGAAACCAATCGTTACAAGCTCGTCGCCTTTGTGCTCTCGGCGGCCCTGGCGGGGCTTGCAGGTTCGACCAAGGCGATCGTCAGCCAACTCGCCAGCCTCACCGACGTGCACTGGTCGATGTCGGGCGAAGTGCTGCTGATGACGTTTCTCGGTGGCGTCGGCACGCTCTACGGCCCGCTCGTCGGCGCCTTCATCGTCGTCGCGATGCAGAACTATCTGGCGGCATTCGGGCAATGGGTCACCGTCATTCACGGCCTGATCTTCGTGCTCTGCGTGCTTGCCTTCCGGCGCGGCATCGTCGGCGAATTGATTGAGCTCTGGCATCGCCTGCGCCGGACACCGGCAGCGGCGCCCGCCGCGCTCCGCGAGGTGGCGGTCGCGCCACAGGAGTGAGCTGAGACATTTTGAACAAAGCTTCGCCATCCGGCGGAGCAGGACAGGACCGGGCCAAACCCGCTCGGAAGAGCGGATCTGATAACAGGGAATAGATCATGCAACAGACGTCTTCCAAACTCCTGCGCGGGATCGCGGCCGCGCTTTGCCTCGGTTCGGTCGCCGTCGGCGGTCAGGCCACGGCCCAGGTCAGCGACGATGTGGTCAAGATCGGCGTGCTGACCGACATGTCCGGCCAGTATTCCGATCTGAACGGGCCGGGCTCACTGCTGGCGGCGCAGATGGCGGCAGCGGACTTCGGCGGCAAGGTTCTCGGCAAGCCCATCGAGATCGTCGGCGCCGATCATCAGCAGAAGGCCGACATCGGCGTCGGCATCGCCCGGCGCTGGATCGAGAACGAGAAAGTCGATGCGATCTCGGACGTCACCAACAGTGCGATTGCGCTCGCGGTTCAGCAGTTGACGCGCGACACCAACCGTGTCGCGCTGTTCTCGTCGCCGGGCACCACGGATCTGACCGGCAAGCAGTGCTCGCCGACCGGCTTTCAGTGGGTCTACGACAACTATTCCAACGCGGTCGGACCGATGAAGGCCCTGATCGACAAGGGCAACGACACCTTCTTCATCATTACCGCCGACTTCGCGTTCGGGCATTCGCTCGAGAAGATCGCGAGTGAGGCGATCAAGGCGAATGGCGGCAAGGTTCTGGGCGCCGTCCGCCATCCCTTCGGCGCGAACGATCTCTCGGCGTTCCTGCTGCCGGCGCAGGCGTCGAAAGCCAAGGTCATTGTTCTCGCCACCGCCGGCAAGGACATGACGACGGCGATCAAGCAGGCCAATGAGTTCGGTATCATCGCGGGCGGCCAGGCCATCTCCGCGCCGGTCGTGTTCATCACCGACGTCCACGCGATCGGCTTGTCGACCGCTCAGGGAATCTCGTTCATCGAGGGCTTCTATTGGGACCAGAACGACGAGACACGCGCTTTCGCCAAGCGCTTCTTCGAGGTGCGTAAGGCCATGCCGACCGCGCCGCAGGCCGGCGTCTATTCCTCGATCCGGCACTATCTCAAGGCGATCCAGGCCGCCGGCACCGATGAAGCCAAGGCCGTGGCTGCCAAGATGCGCGAGCTGCCTGTGGACGACTTCTTCGCCAAGGGCGGCAAGGTGCGCGAGGACGGCCGCATGGTCCACGACATGCTGCTGGTCCAGGTCAAGAAACCTTCCGAATCGAAGCAGCCATGGGACTATTATAATGTCGTGGCGACGGTCCCTGGGGAGCAGGCCTTTCAATCTCTTGCCCAGAGTGAATGCCCGCTCGTAAAGAAGTGAGGCAAGGCCCGGCGGTTTCGCGCCGCCGGGCTTCACATACGCAATAAAAGGGAGAGAGCCGCAATGAAGAAGACTGCGACGCGACCGTCGCTGAGGGAGACCGCGGCCGCCGAGATCGTGCCAGCGCGTTTCTCGGCCGACGTCGCGCCGGCCGAGACAAGCGACGATCTCGGTCAGCGGCTGAAGCGCGTACGGATCGACAAGGGTTGGACCTTGAAAGAGGTGAGCGAGCGCACGGGGGTCGCGCGCTCGACCCTATCGAAGATCGAGAACGGCCAGATGTCGCCGACGTATGACGTGCTCCAGAAGATCACGCGTGGGGTCGATCTTGACATCGTCGAGCTGTTCGACCAGCGCCGCCAGAGCGCGCCCTTTGGCCGCCGCAGCGTTACCCGAAACGGCGAGGGCAAGCCGCACCCGACCGATACTTACGACTACGAAGTGCTGGCGACCGACCTTTCGCAAAAACACATCCTGCCGTTCAAGGCGCGGATCAGGGCGCGCAGCCTGGACGATTTCCCCGGCTGGGTGCGTCACGAGGGCGAGGAGTTCTTGTGCGTTCTGTCCGGTACAGTCCGGGTGTTCACGGAATTCTATGCTCCCGTCACGCTCGAGGTAGGCGACAGCACCTATTTCGACAGCAAGATGGGCCATGCCATCGTGTCGTTGAGCAAGGAGGATGCCGAAGTCATCTGGATTTGCACCGGCATCAGCGCACTTTCATGATTGGGACGGGATGATATCGATGCTGCGCAGTTACTCCGCTGCCGACGTCCATGCCGCGCTTGCCTTTCCCAAGCTGATCGAAGCATTGCGCGAGGCCTTCAGGCGCGACGGCGAGCCGATGCCGTTGCGGCAGGCCTACGAGGTCGGCGTCGACGGCGCGCCCGCCAGTCTCCTGACGATGCCGGCCTGGGTTCGCGGCGAGTCGCTCGGCGTCAAGCTCGTCACGGTGTTTCCGCAGAATGCCGAGCGCGGTCTCGGAGCGGTGTCGTCGCTCTATTTCCTGCTTGATGGCCAGACCGGCCAGCCGCGCGCCATGATCGACGGCGAGGCCCTGACCAACCGGCGCACTGCGGCCGCCTCGGCGCTGGCATCCGACTATCTGTCGCGCGCCGACAGCCGCACACTGCTTGTCGTCGGAACCGGCCATCTCGCACCTCACCTTGTCGCAGCCCACTGCGCCATACGTCCGATCGAGAAGGTGCTGGTCTGGGGACGCAATCCTCAGCGCGCGCTAGCCCTAGCCGATACGCTTGTCCGGCAGGGCGTCAACGCAGCCAGTGCGGCCGACCTTGCCGAGGCCTTGCCGCAGGCTGACATCATCACCTGCGCCACGACGTCGACCGAGCCTTTGGTCAAAGGGGCACTGCTGCGGCCGGGAACCCACGTCGACCTCGTCGGTGCGTTCAGGCCGCAGATGCGCGAAAGCGACGATGACGCCGTTTTGCGCAGCCGCGTCTTCGTCGACACCTATGCCGGAGCACTCGCCGAGGCGGGAGACCTGCTGCAACCCATCGCCGCCGGAAGCTGGAGCGCCGACAGGATCTGCGGCGATCTCCATGAACTGACAAATGGCACGAAACCGGGTCGCCTTGACCGCAACGAGATCACCCTGTTCAAATCGGTCGGCGCGGCGATCGAGGATCTCACGGCCGCGAGTCTGCTGGCCAATCCGAGTTCCCTCGTGCGGTCTCCCGAGCGAGGGCGCGCGACAACGAAGGCCTGATGATGTCCAAGCAGGAAAAGCCTGGCTTCTGCACGTTGTGCCGCTCTCGCTGCGGCACGCTCAACGTGGTCGAGAATGACAGGCTGGTCGCTGTGCAGCCGAATCCGGCCCATCCGACCGGCAAGGCGTTGTGCCCAAAGGGCAGGGCCGCTCCGGAGATCGCGCACTCGGCCCGGCGCCTGAAGACGCCATTGCGACGCACCGCGCCGAAGGGCGCCACCGATCCGGGCTTCGTGCCGATATCTTGGGACGAGGCACTGAGCGAGATCGCCGAACGGCTCGGGCGCTACCGGGAAGAGACCGGGCCGGAATCGGTCGCGTTCGCGGTGACCTCCGGCTCTTCGTCCTCGACATCAGACAGCCTGGACTGGATCCAGCGCTTCGTCCGCGGCTTCGGCAGTCCGAACAACTGTTTCTCCACCGAGATCTGCAACTGGCACAAGGACCACGCCCACGCCTTCACCTTTGGCTGTGGCCTGCCGACAGCAGACTATCGGAACTCTGAACTGATCCTGCTCTGGGGCCACAACCCCGCCAATGTCTGGCTTGCGCAAGCGGAGGCGATCAGCGCCGCGCGGGCGAAGGGCGCCAGGCTCGCCGTGATCGACCCGCGCCGGACCGGTTCGGCGCGCGACGCCGATTTGTGGCTGCGCATCCGCCCCGGCACCGACGCGGCGCTGGCGCTCGGCCTCGCGCGCTGGCTCATCGTCAACCGCGCCTATGACGCCGACTTCGTGCGGCACTGGACCAACGCTGCCTTCCTGGTTCGCAACAGCGATGGCTGTTTTCTGCGCGCCGGCGAGATCGGACTGCCAAGTGATGGCTTCCTGGTCTGGGATGAGGCGGCGGGCCGCGCGGTGCTCGCCGAGGACGGGCTCGCTGTGGCTCCGCTCGAAGGAAGCTTCGAAATCATCGGTCCCGAAGGCCCCGTCGCCTGCCGTACCAGTTTCGATCACTATGTCGCGGCGGCCGAGCCTTACGATCCTGCGACGGTCGAGCGCATCACCGGCATTCCGGCGGCGCAGGTCGAGCAACTCGCGGCTATGATCTCGGCTGCGGCATCGGTTTGCTATCACGGCTGGACCGGGCTCGGACAGCATACAAATGCCTCACAGACCGAACGCGCCGTCGCAACGCTCTATGCACTGACCGGCTGCTTCGATGCGCCGGGCGGCAATGTCCGGATGCCCAGCCTTCCGGTGCCCTCGTTGCATTCCATCGCGATGATCCCGCCGGAGACGAGAGCGCGCACGCTCGGCCTCTCGGAGCGCCCGCTCGGTCCGCCAACCGACGGCTGGATCACCTCCAGCGATTTCTACGACGCGGCCCTGACCGGCAGGCCTTACCGTGTGCGCGCGCTGTTCGCGTTCGGCTCCAATCTTCTCGTGTCGCATCCAGCGCCAGAGCGAGGACGGGAGGCGCTGAAGGCGCTCGACTTCCAGGTCCATTGCGATCTGTTCCTGAACCCGACCGCCGAGATGGCCGACATCGTGCTGCCGGTCTCGAGCCCCTGGGAACACGAGGCGCTGCGCCTGGGCTTCGAGATTTCGCCCGAGGCGCAGGAACTGGTGCAACTGCGCCCGCAGATGATTCCGCGGCAGGGTGAGGCCCGTTCGGATATGTGGATCGTGTTCCAACTCGCCAAACGGCTCGGCATGGGCGAGCTGTTCTTCGACGGCGATGTCGAGAAGGGCTTTGAGCATCTGCTCGCGCCGCTCGGACTCGACCTCGAAGCGCTACGGGCCAGGCCGGAGGGCATTCGCGTGCCGCTCAAGCATCTCCATCGCAAATATGAGACGACCGGCTTCGCCACGCAGACCGGCAAGGCCGAGCTCTATTCGGAACTGCTGCATCGCCATGGCTATCCCGCGGTACCGCTCTTCATCGAACCAGCCGAGCGTCGTGACGAGGCGTTTCCGCTGACGCTGTTCTCCGCCAATAGCGGCTATTTCTGCCATAGCCAGCATCGGGGCATCAATGCGCTGCGTCGCAAGCGCGTGGAGCCGACGGCCGAGATTCATCCTGAACTCGCCCGCCGCAGGCGTATCCAGGAAGGTGACTGGATGCGCGTGAGCAGCCGCATCGGCACGATCCGGATGCGGGCCACCTTTAATGATGCGCTCGCGCAGGATGTGGTGGCGAGCGATTATGGCTGGTGGCAGCCGGCGCCGGATCTTGGCCTTCCGGGCTATCGCCCGGACGAGACACAGCCTGTCGGCGCGAGCTTCAACGCCATCATCGCCGAAGATGGCCGCGATCCCCTGAGCGGCGCGCTGGCGCTGCGCTCTTTTGCCTGCGATGTCGCACCTGAGGTGAGTACGTCCTGGCAGGGCTGGCGGTCATTCGCCGTCGCGGAGCGTCGCGAGGAATGTTCCGATGTGATCGGGCTGACATTGCGGCCCGTTGACGATGGCTCACTTCCCGCTTTCCGGCCGGGCCAGTATGTCAGCGTCCGGATGGGCGAGGTGATCCGATCTTATTCGCTCACCGGAGCCGCGGTCGCGTCACCCGAGGCCTACGACATCGGCGTCAGACACATCGAGGGCGGGCGGGTCTCGACGGCGATCAGGCATGCGCTCGCGCCCGGTGATGTTGTCGAATTACAGTCACCGAAAGGCGGCTTCGTCCTGCCGCTGCGCAACGAATTTCCGGTCGTTCTGATCGCCGGCGGCATCGGCATCACACCATTCCTGTCCTATCTCGAAACGCTGGAGGGAACTACTGACGAACCGCGTGTGACGCTGCACTATGGCTGCCGGGATAGTCAGAGCCGTCCGTTCCAGCATCGGCTTGAAGCGCTGCGGCAGAGGCTTCCGAACCTGACCCTGGTCACATATTTGAGCCAGCCACGAAGCGGCGACCGCTTTGACAGGCAGGGCCGGTTCACCGTGTCGGATATCGATCCGGAATTGTTGCACAAGCGTGCGCGCTTCTACATGTGCGCATCCGATGCGATGATGGAAGAGGTGAGCGCGGGTCTCCAGGCGCGTGGCGTGCCTGCATTCGAGATCTTCAGGGAACGTTTCCGTTCGCCCGCGCAATCCGCGCTCGACGGCCTCGTGCCGCGCCGGATTCATTTCGCCCGCTCTGGCCGAACACTGACATGGTCGCCGCAGGTGCCGCTGATTAGCATCCTTGCGACGGCAGAAGGCGCCGGGCTTGCACTTCCGAGTGGTTGCCGTGTCGGACAATGCGAAAGCTGTGCCGTGCCAATAAAGACCGGCGAGGTTCGTCATTTCGTCGATTGCGCGGATCTGGATGGGGGGCATTGCCTGACATGCCAGGCCGTCCCACTTTCCGATCTTATCATCGACGCATAGCGGGGGTAGCGGAAGCTGGGTCCACTAGACTAGCGATCAGTCGCCTCTTGCGCGCGTAACAATACGCGATGTCGTCCGCTCTTCGGCAAAGCGGACGTTGATGCGGGGCGTTAGATTTGGCTGCCTCCCGCTGGCTGGACCTAGCTCAAACTTCCCTATGATGGATTGGAGCGAGAGTTCAAGTGTTTCAATCGGTTGAAGGGCGGCGTGCGCACGACGTGTGCACCGGGAGATCAAGAAAAATCTCGTCACAGCCAAGGTGAGCAGGCCTTCTGAGGTGGGTAGGTGCCGCCCCAGGTCGTGCGTTGCTCAGACCTGAAACACCTGCCGCGGCGAGCGCGTCAGACACTCATGCCCGGTCGCGGTGACGAGCACTGTCTCGCTGATCGCGAGGCCGTCGGCGGAGACGTACATGTGGAACACCATGCCTTCCTCCAGCGTCCAATGGGCCGTGGGCAGGAAGATGTGCGAGAAGTCGCTGGTGCGCGGGGTATGGAGCGGATAGCAGCCAAGCGAATAGCCGGTGATGTTCGGGTAGTCGGGCCGTAGTCCGTCGGCGACCATGGCCTTTCGCGCCACAGCGTCAACGTCGGCGGCGTTGGCTCCAGGCTTGATCGCTTCGAACTGCCGGTCCTGGATATCGATAAGCCGCCGGGCGAGATGCGAACGGTGCGGCTCGATTTCGTCGATCACCGCCGAGCGCATCAGCCGGGCGCTATAGCCGTCAATATAGGGCAACAGCTCCATATGCAGGACGTCGCCCTTGACCAGCGGCTGGTTGGTCAGTCCGCCATGCAGAAAGGCGTTGCCGACACCTGCGGTAATGATCCCCGCGCGTGCGGCGTCCGCGCCTTCCTGCATGAACACTTGATAGACGGCCGCGGCCGCGTCGCGGGCCGACCTGCCGGCGCCGGCAGCCTTGAGCGCGGCTGCGATACCGAGATCACCGATTTCGCTGGCGCGCCTGAGTACGGCGATCTCTCTTGCGCTTTTCCTGGTGCGTAGCGTGGCCATGACGCCGGAGAAGCCCACGAACCTTGCGCTCGGCAGTCGGGCTGTGAGCTGTTTGAAGCGGCGGAGCGGCATGCAATAGGAGTCTTCGTCAAGGCCGATCCGTCCTTGAGCGCAGCCCAGGCGGGCGATCGTGTCGGCGAGCACCTGGATCGGGTCTTCCCAGTCGGCGAAGGCGACGGAGCGTGAAAGCCAAGAGTTCTCGGTGAACGGGCCGAGGTCGACAGCGCGCAGGATCATGATCGGTTCGCCGTCGCGCGGCAGGAGGCATGCCCGGTACATGTTCTCAGATATCGAGAAGCCGGTGAGGTAGGCCTGAAACTCGGTCTGGTCGATGATCAGGACATCGAGTTCGCACGCCGCCATCTGTTGGCGCACGCGCTTAACGCGCGCCTCATATTCGTCGATCGGAAACAACATTGGAATTCACCTTCGGCATTCTCAGGCACAGATATCCAGAATGGCCAGCATGTAGATGCGGATCATGTCGATGAAGTCGACGATATCGACCCGCTCGTCGGGCATTGTGTTGTAGCGGCCGCCGGGGCCACAGACGATGCCTTCCATTCCGCCGAAATAGTGCAGATGGCCGGCATCGGTCCCGTAGAAGCAGCTCGGGGCGACGGCGCCCGTCGGCTGCTCTTCTCCGCGTACCGCGCGATACGCGCGATTGATGGCCTCGACGATCGGGCTGGTGCGCGCCACCTCGAACGGCGGCATGGTCGGCACGCCGGAGCGGTCCTCCGACATGACCTCGGCCTTGAGGCCGGGAAACCGTGCTTCGAGCGCGTCGAGCTCGCGACGCATGTCGGCCAGCGCGCCGGCCTCGGTCTGGCCCGGTGCGTAGCGGCCCGAGCCCTTGATCCGCACGAAATCCGCGACCTGGGGAGTGCGCCATTCGTGCAGCTCGCGGCCGAGCGCGCCGTGGACGACGCCGACATGGACGCGATTGATCCGCTCATGCTCCGGCGAGAGGGCGCCCGAGAATTTCATCGCATTGAGGCGCGGAATGAGATCGCACGCCGCCGTGATCGCATCGATCGCCTCTTCGCGCTTGGACAGATGACGGGTATTGCCTGTCAACTCGATAATGAACATGAAGGCCGCGGCATGCATCGTCATGGCCTTCAGATCGGTCGGCTCGGAGTTGATGAAATAGTCGGCGCGAAGTCCCTGCTCGACCAGTGAGTAGGTGCCGACGCCGCCTTGCAGCTCGCCCACCACGTAGGAGAGGATGACGTCACCCCTGAGTTTGACGCCGGCGTCGATCAGCGTCTTGACCGCGCAGAAGTAGGCGGCATCGCCGGCCTTCATGTTGGAAACGCCGATGCCGTAGATGAAGTCGTCGTCGACCTTGCCTGCCCAGGGATCGACGGTCCAGCCCTCGGTCACCGGGTTGGTGTCGAGATGGCCGTTGAACATCAGGCTCTTGCCGCCGCCCGCACCCTTCCAGCGCCCGACGGCGTTGACCCGGCCCTCCTTGCCGAAGGGCGTGAGCTCGGTCTCGATGCCGATCTCTCGCATACGGCCTGCCATGAAGGCTGCGAGCTGCTTCTCGCCGTCCGATTTGGAGTAGCTCTTGTGCTGCACCATGCGTGACAGGAGATCGAGGGCGGCGGGCACATCGATCCGGGCGAGAAGTGTGTCGTGATCCATAGGGGAAGTCCTTGTCGTCAGCCGACCGGTACGGGGGAGGCGGCCATCAGTTCGCGGGTATAGGGATGAACGTGGTCTGCGTCGAAATCCTCGACCGGCAATAGGTCGACCATCTCGCCTCGGCGCATCACGGCGATGCGGTGGGCGATTTGACGGATGAGGTTGAGATCGTGGGTGATGAAGAGAAAGGCGGTTCCAGTCTCCTCACGCAGCGTCAGCAGCAATTCGATGATCTGGGCCTGCACAGAGACGTCCAGCGGCGCGGTGATCTCGTCGCAGATCACGAGTTTCGGCCGCGCAGCGAAGGCACGCGCGATGGCGATGCGCTGCTTCTCGCCGCCTGAAAGCTGATGCGGCCAGCGGTTGGCGTAGGATTGGGGCAGGCGCACCTGGTCGAGCAGACGGGGAATATCTGCAAGATGGCCGCCGTAGAGCTTGAGAGGACGTGACAGGATCTCGTCGATCCTGTGACGCGGATTGAGCGACGAATCCGGATGCTGGAAAATGATCTGCACGTCGCGGCGGTAAGCGGCGTTCATGTCGCGCATGCCGTGGATCTCGTGCTCGTCGAAGGAGATTGTGCCTGAGAAGCGCGCAAGCCCGGTAAGGGCGCGCGCCATCGAAGACTTGCCAGAGCCGGACTCGCCGACGAGACCGAGGATCTCGCCGCCACGAACCTCAAGCCCGATTTTTTTCGTGGCCGGGGCGGCGCGTCGCGGAACAGCCCGCCGCTGCCATATTGGACTTCGATCTCGGAGGCCGCCAGAAGGACCTGGTCGCGTGGCTTGTCATGGACAAGACGACGTTCCGGTCTAGGCACGGCGTCCACAAGTGCGCGCGTGTTGGCGTGGCGCGGCGCGCGGAAGATCTCAGCCGCCGGCGCCTGCTCGACCAGGCGGCCGCGCTCCAGAACCGCGACCCGGTCGGCGACGCGCGTCACAAGTGCAAGATCGTGGGAAATATAGAGCGCGGCAACGCCCGTCTCCCGGCGTAGTCGCGCGAACAGCTCGAGGATGCGCGCGCCAGTGACGACGTCGAGTGCGGTGGTCGGCTCGTCGAAGAGAATGACGTCGGGTCGGCAGCCAAAGGCGGTGGCAATGACGACGCGCTGTTTTTCTCCGCCGGAGATTTCATGTGGATAGCGCCGCATGATTGCAGTAGGATTGTTGAGGTCGACGTGACCGAGCAGATCGATGGCAAGCGTGTCAGCGTCGCCCGGTTTGAGACCGCGATGCCGTATCAACGCTTCCGTGATTTGCGTTCCGATGGTGAGCGTCGGATTGAGCGATGTCGAAGGATCCTGAAACACCATCCCGAGCCGGCGTCCCCGGATTTCGGTCAGCTCGCGCGGGCCCGGGCGCTGAAGGTCGATATTGCCGAGCTGCAGCGAGCCTGCGACTTCGCGAGCGTTGTCGGGTAGATGGCGCATCAATGCCCAGGCGAGCGAGCTCTTGCCGGAGCCGGATTCCCCGACGAGACCCAGCACCTCGCCCGGCGCGATCTGCAGCGAGATGTCGTGCAGCACCCGCACCGGTCCGGCGGTCGTGATGTAATCGAGCGTGTAGTTCTGGATCGAAAGTGCGGAGGTCATCGCTCGTCCTTCGGATCGAGGGCGTCGCGAAGACCATCTCCGACCAGGTTGAAGGCAATGGCGGTAAGTGCGATCGCGGCCGAAGGCGCGATCAATCCCCATGGTGCCTTTTGCATGTATTGGCGCGCGTCTGCCACCATGAGCCCCCATTCGGATGCGGGCGGCTGGGCGCCGACGCCGAGAAAGCTCAGCGTTGCGAACAGCATGACGGCGAAGGACACGCGGATGGTGGATTCGATCACGATCGGCGCCATGACGTTCGGCAACATCTCGCGGAAGATGATCCAGGGCGCTCCCTCGCCACGCGCGATGGCGGCCTTGACGTAGTCCTGATTGCGCACGTTGAGCGCGGCCGAGCGGGTCACCCGCGCCATGCCCGGTGCAAAAGCCACCGCGATGGCAATGACAGCGTTGCTGGTGCCGTTGCCGAGTGTGCTGACCAGCAACAGGGCCATCAGAAGACCCGGGATCGCCATCACGGCATCGTTGGTGCGCATAATCGCTTCGTCGGTGCGTCCGCCGAGATAGGCAGAGCCGACGCCGATAATCGCGCCGGCTGCGCTGCCGACGCAGGTCGCGATCAGAGCCATCGGCACGGTCGAACGCGCGCCGACCATCAGCCGGCTCATGATATCGCGGCCGAATTGATCAGCGCCAAGCCAGTTCTGCCAGCCGGGCGCGCGGAACCTACCGAGGAAATCGATCTTCTCCGGTGCATAGGGCGCCAATGCCGGCCCGAACAGGCAAGCGACGGCGACGAACGCCAGCAGCACGACGCCGACGAAACCCTGCGGTTTCCGCATGAGGCGAGTGAACAGCTCAGTCATAGCGGATCCGCCGGTCGAGAAACGCATAGGCCATGTCGGCGAGGGTGTTGGTGACGGCATAGGTCGCGGCCATGATCAACGCGCCCGCCTGGATCGACGGCAGGTCGCGCGTGGTGATGGCGACCATCAGGGCTCGTCCGATGCCGGGAATGGCGAAGATCTCCTCGATCACGATGATGCCGCCGAGCAGGTAGCCGACGTCGAGCGCGATGATGGTGACGACCGGCAACAGCGCGTTGCGCAGGGCGTGGCGAAACAGCACGGTGCGTTCCGGCAGGCCCTTCAAGCGCGCGGCGCGGATATAGTCCGATTTCAACACGTCGAGCGTCTCGGAGCGCATCATGCGCATGACGTGCGCGACGAGGATTACCGAGACAGTGAGCACCGGCAGCGCCAGATGACGGATGCCACCGCCGAAATCCTCCAGTGGAGAGACGTAGCCGGTCGCCGGCAGCCAATGCAATGTATCGGCCAGCAGAAGGGCAAGCAGCGTCGCGGTGACGAATTCCGGCAGCGAGATCCCGAGATAGGCAATGAGGCTGACGCCGGTGTCGGTGAGCCTGCCTTGCCGCAGCGCCGCGACCACGCCGAGCGGCACGGCAACGGCCAGCGTGACCAGGATGGCCGACACGGCAAGCAACAGCGAGCGCGACAGCGCCGCCAGCATTTCCGGGCCGACCGGCTGGCTCGTGCGCATCGAGATGCCGAAGTCGCCGGTGAACACGTGACCGGCCCAGCGCCCATATTGCAGCCAGGCCGGATCGCCGAGCCCGAGCCTTGCCCTAAGCGCGGCCAGCATTTCCGGCGTCGCATTCTCACCGAGCAGCGACTGGGCTGCATCCGCCGGCAGGATCTGCGTGATGGCGAACACCAGCATCGAGACCACGACGACGGTGTAGACCATCAGCATCAGACGGCGCGCAAACCAGGTGAGCGACACCCAACTCTCCGGTGTCAGGCGCGCTTCGGCGCACCGGCGCCGAGCGAGACCATGTCGAGGCGGAACACCGAGCCGCGCGGATGCAGCGTATAACCTTCGACATAGGACCGTTGTGCCGCAAGAAGGTCGAAGAACGCCGAGATGACCGTGGGTACTTCCGTGTTCATCATCTCCTGTGCCTTGGCGTAGAGCGCCGTGCGCTTCGCTTCGTCGGTCTCGACGCGCGCAGCATTGATGACTGTGTCGAACTCGCTGCTGTTCCAGCGAGTTTCGTTCCAGGTCGCGTTGGAGGTGTAGAGCAGGTTGAAGATCGCATCTGCGGTCGGCTGCATATTGTAGAAGCCGACGTAGAAATTGCCCTTCTTCCAGACCTGGTCGAGATAGGTCGCGTGCGGCATCGTCTGCACGTTGATACGGAAGCCGGCTGCAGCGGCCATCTCGCGAACCGCGACACCGAGCTAAGTGCGGGTGGCTGGTCGGTCGGACGCGATCAGCGTCAGATCGATGCCGTTGGGATAACCGGCGTCGGCCAAAAGCTGTTTCGCCTTGGCGACATCGGGCTTCTTCAGCGGAATATTCTTGTAGAAGTGGTAGGCCGAGCTCAATGGCGTGTCGTTGCCCGGCGTTCCGTAGCCGCCGGCGACGAAACCGACGGTCGCCTCGCGGTCGACGGCCAGTGCCAGGGCCTGGCGCACCCGGACGTCGTTGAACGGCTTCTGGTCGCATCCGAGGTTGATATTGAGGAATTGGCCGGAGGGTGTTCGCAGCGCCTTGACACCGCCGGCCTTCACGAGCCGCTCGTACTCGCCTGGTGTGGTCGTCAAAAGCAGGTCGATCTCGCCGGAGATCATCGCTGACGCTTCGGCGGTGCGGTCCGGATAGACAAGTAGTTCGATGCGGTCGAGGTAGGGCCGCGTCGGATCATAATAAGCGGGGTTACGTTCGACGACGATCCGGCGATCGGGCTCGTAGGATGCCAGCTTGAATGGGCCGGTGCCGTTGGCGGTGGTCGAAAGGCTCGCGAGGTCGGACGCGACGACCTTCGCCGGAACGATACGCGCGTTGAGATAGGTCAGGGCCACCGGCAGGTCAGCGTAGGCGCCAGACAGCGTGAACTTGACGGTCAACGGATCGACCGCCGCGACTTCCTTGATTGGACCGACATTGGTTCTGCCGGGGGAGGCGGTCTTCGGATCGAGGATGGCATTGATGGTGGCGACGGCATCCTCGGAGGTGAGTGGTGAACCGTCGTGGAACGTCACTCCTGGGCGCAGCTTGAAGATCCACTCCGTGCTTGTCTCATTCGGCTCCCAGGAGATCGCGAGGTCCGGCTCGACGGTCATGTCCGGCTTCAGCCGGGTGAGGTTGGAGTAGAGCAGTTCGGTGACGAGATATTCCGGGTTCACGCGCGCCAGCATCGGATGGATGACCGATGCTGCCTGGTCGACCGACATCCGGAGCAGGCCGCCGCGCTTCGGGGCTTCGGCGAAGGCGATCCTGGGCAGACCGGCGAGGCCGATCGCGGTTCCCGCAAGGAAAAGACGGCGACTGATGGACAGCATGGATGGGTGCTCCTTGAGTTAGCGGGCGGCGAGTGTTTCGGGAGACAGATCGGGATGGAATTCGGCGGACAGATAGGCAAGGACCGATTTCGCCAACGCGACGATGTCGGCGCGCGTGGTGAATTCGCCGGGTGCGTGAATGCAGCTTTCCGGCCGGCCGAGGCCGGTCAGCAGGATCTCCTGCATTCCGGTCTGTTGCACCCAGCCGAAATCAGAACAGCTCGTCGCACCCCATTTGGCGAAATCGTCCGGCGCGTATCCGAACCCGGCCGACAGCGCCTCTGCCAGCGCGGCCAGTGCGGGCCTGTCGGATCGGACGTCGGCATCAGGTGGCCAGTGAGAACCACGTCGACGGCGGCTCCGGGGGCGGCCGCAAAGACGGCGTTCTCGATTTCGGCACGCGCGGCCTGAAAGTCTTCCTCCGGCGCATAGCGCCGACAGACGAGAACTTCAAAGAGCGATGGAATCTGGCCGCCGCATTGGCCGCCATGGGCTGCGGAAATATCAAGCTGGGCGGCGAGCGGATGCGTCGCATGCGGCGGCGCAGGCAGGGGTGACGTCCGCGCGGCGATTGTCGGTTTCAATGCTGCGAGCGCATTGAGGATCGGCAGTGCGGCCTCGATGGCGTTGGCGGCGTCTCCTGCGCTCGCGGCCTCGCTCGCATGACGCGTTCTGCCGCGGACGCGCACCAGAAGCGTGAAGAGGCCAAAGCAGCCGGCCCAGATGCGCGGCGCCGCGGCACCATTGAAATTGAGAATGTGGCCTTCGAGCAAACCTTGCTCCGCCAGATAGCGCACGCCGGGATACAGTCCACCTTCCTCGTCGGTGCAAAGCAGCAGCATCGGGTCGTAGCCGAGTGGAAGGCCGATCGTGTCGGCGGCGCGCAGCGCGAGTAGCACGGCCGCGATGGTGCCCTTCATGTCGGCGGCGCCGAGGCCAATCAGGCGATCGCCGTCGCGCGTCAACTGGAACGGATTGGAGGTCCACCCGGGCGCTGCCGGTACGGTGTCGACATGAAAATACAGCCCGAGCACCGGCTTGTCCGAGCGGCGGCGTGCGATGAGATTGGTTCTGCGCCCTTGCGCCGTGCCACCCGCCACGCGCCACAAATGTTCGGGGACGTCGACGCGTTGGCAGTCCAGGCCGAGCGCTGCGACAGCGCTCTCCATCAAGTCGGCAAACGCTTCGTATCCCGCGCCGGGCGGGAAAGTGGTGTCGATTGCCACCATCCGCGCAAGATCGTCGATCGCACGCTCGGCTGTGCGCTCGATCTCGGCGAAACCGTCGGTCAGCGTCGGGCTGGCCTGTCCTGGGCCTGGTGGTGGAGAAACCATTTGCGGCGGCTCATTTCTATATTCTATAAAGAAATAGGCGAAGCCGATTGCTGTCAATTCCAAAGAATGAGGCAGGCGTGACCGGTAAACAGGCAAAAGCAGCGACGAGCGGCCCATCGAGCCTGCCGGTTCCGTTGTACGAGCACGTCAAGCGGCAGATCGCCGAGGCGATCCTGGTGGGCGAACTGTCTCCGGGCACGGTGCTTCCCGGTGAAGTTGCGCTTGCCGCGCGATATGGCGTTGCGGTCGGCACCATCCGCCGGGCGCTCGCGGATTTGACCGCCGACGGCATGCTGGTGCGCCGGCGCAAGACCGGGACGGTCGTGACCGGCCGCGCACCGCAACACAGTCTGCGCTTCTTCTTCCAGTATTTCCGACTTCACGGCGAAGACGGCAGCCTCCAGCGTTCCGTGCCCGAAGTCTTGTCCGTGGTGCTGCGGCCGGCAGACGCAGATGAGGCGGCGCTCTTCACGGAAGCCGTTGGTGAGCCGCTGTTCTGTCTTCACCGCATCCGACGTGTTGGCCGCGTGCCGGTGATGCATTCGCGAATACGGCTCGTTGCGCGCCGCGTGCCTGATTTCCCGCGCAAGGCGGCGAGCGTGCCTGCGCTGCTCTATCTCCATCTGCTCGACGCCTACGGCATTCGCATTGCGGCGGTACGCGAGAAGCTCCTGGCAGAGCTCGCCGACAAGGAGGATCGGCGTCTACTTGCGCTAGCTTCGCCGAACGCCGTTCTGGTGATCCGCGAGGAGGCGTACGATCAAGCCGGTGCGCTTGCGCTCCTGAGCGAGCACCGCGCCACGACGGCGCATCATCACTACGTGAACGAGATCCGCTAACCTGTTGCGAGCCGTGCCGCGCGCCCGTGACGCTTCCTACTGACCGACGATCACGTCGATTTCCTCCTTCAGGAGGGCGCCGTAATGTTCGAGGACGCCTGGCCTCAGCTTCGCGCAGAGGAACGTGAAGCTAAGGGCGGCGCCCGGCTTTTCGCCCGGCGTCATGATCGGCAATCCGACGCCGGCAATGCCGGGAATGAGTTCGCCCACATCCACCGCGTAACCGCGGTGGCGAGTGTCGGCGATCAGCTGCCGAACCTTGTCCTCGGTGAGATTGCGATAGGACGCGTAGCGCCCGAGGTTGGCGCGGATGATGTAGTCCTGTTCGTCCTCATCGAGGAAGGAGAGCATCGCGATCGAGCCGGGGCCTACGCCGAGGGGCACGAAGCCGCCGATCGATCCTGTCAGGGTCGGCACGATGCATTCACCGTCGCGCCGGTCGAGACAGACGGAATCGTGGTTGAAGCGTGCCATCAGGTGGGTCGTGTCGCCGGTGCGGCGCCTGAGCCGGGACAGCGCGACCTCGCAGCGGCTGATGATGCCGGGGCCGCGAGCAGCGCGGACGCCATAGATCGCCATGCGTGCACCCAGCCTGTAACGCCGTTTTTTGTCGTCGCGGGCAAGCAGCTTGTGACCGACCAGCGTGTTGAGGATGCGGTGGCAGGTGGCGGTGTTGAGCCCGGAGCGGGCCGCCAGGTGCTTGAGCGATAGGCCCTCGACGCCGCCATCGGCGACGAGATCCAGCAGGATGACGGCCCGGTCGAGCAACTGGGCTCCACCGGACGGCGGTTGGACGATCGCCGGCATAGAATCTCACATTATGAAAAAAGAGCTCTCCGCAACTTGTACATTGAGAAAGTTGCGTCTCCAATGATGAAAATTAGGTCGCTCGAGAGGGGTGCATATTTTTTGAGCGACCTGATTTCTGCATTCGCAAAAAGCTGATGGCTGACGCGGCGCTGTGGCAACAGCGCTGGAAGGCCGTGATTTATCCAGAGGAACAGGATGACAGGCTTCAAAACGATGATGGGCGTTCCCGCCCTTGCGCTCGCTGCCTTCTTTGTTGGTAGCGCCGCCGTGGCGGGCACGCTTGAGAACGTCAAGGCACGCGGCAAGCTCGTCGTCGGCGTGAAGAATGACTACGTGCCCTATGGCTATCTGAATGACAAGGGCGACGTCGTCGGCTTCGAGGTCTCGCTTGCCAAGTACGTTGCCAAGGAGCTCCTTGGCTCCGAGGATAAGATCGAACTCGTGCCTGTCGTCGCTTCCAATCGCATCGAATTCCTGACCGCCGGCCGCATCGATGCGATCTTCGCCACGCTCGGCGTCACGGCCGAGCGCGCCAAGGTCATCGACTTCACGACAGAATACGTTTTGGCTGCCGGCCCGTCTGTGTTGGCGGCCAAGGAAGCGACGATCTCCAAGTGGGACGAGCTGAAGGGCAAGTCGGTTTGCGGCATCCAGGGCTCCTACTACAACAAGAAGATGACCGAGGAGTTCGGCATCAATCTCGTGGCCTTCAAGACCCAGCCGGAAGCCTATCGCGCGCTGAAGGACAATCGTTGCATCGGCTTCGTCTTTGACGACATGACGCTTCAGCAGAAGCTCAAGGAGCCCGATTGGGCGAGCTACAAGATCGCGGTGGCACCCTATGAATTCCAGCCGATGGCGGGCGGCCTCCGCAAGGGAGACACCGAATTCCACGAAGCCGTCGACAAGGCCATCGGGAAGGCCGAGGCCGAAGGCAAGCTGATCGCGTGGGAGACCGAGTTCGGCATGCCGCACTCCGACTACATTGCGGCGCGGGCGAAGGCAGCGGCTGCGAAGAAGAACTGACGGACACGGAGCGGCCTTTGTTCGGTCTCGATTATTCCTGGCTCGCGGATCCTGCGTACCAGCAATGGCTGCTGACCGGTCTCGTCAACACGCTGAAGCTGGCGGCGCTCTCATCGAGTGCCGCCATCCTCATTGGCATGCTGGGGGCTCTCGGGCTCACGCTGCGTATTTTCTGGCTCGATGCCCTGATCGAGCTGTTCGTGGAGGTGTTCCGCAACACGCCGCCGCTGTTGCAGATGCTGTTTGCCTATTTCACCCTCTCAACCCTCGGCCTCAGAGTGACCGATCCGTCGACGGGATTATCGGTTCCGCTTCTCAGTGCCTTTGCCTGTGCTGCGACTTCGCTCAGTCTCTTCGGCGGGGCGCTGGCGATCGAAGCCTTCCGCTCGGGCATCGAAACCATGCCGCGGTCGATCATCGATGCGGCGCGGTCACTGGGGTACGGCCGCTGGGCCCGCTTCTGGCGCATCGAGGCGCCGATCGCCACCCGCATCTGCCTGCCGGGACTGACGAACATCCTGACCAACCTCTTCAAGACGACGTCGCAGGCATCCGTCATCACCGTGCCGGAACTGATGTACTACGCGGGACAGATCTACAATGACACGTTTCGCACGCTGGAGGTCATGATTCTGGTCCTCCTCATATACGTGGTGCTGGTGTCCATTCTCACCTTTGCAATGGCGAGGCTCGAAGCCTTGATGGCCTTCCCAGGCTACGGGAGGGGACATTGATCGCTGGCTCCATGCTCTCCTATGAGGGAAAGAAGCGCGCCGTTCTGCTGCTGATCGCCTTGGGCGTCGTCGTCTGGATCGGGGTCGATGCCGCGGCGGGCGGCTCGGCGCACTGGAGCCGCGTGCTGGTGCGGCTTCCTCTGCTTCTCACCGGCTCGGCATCCGGCTGGCCGATCACGGGCGGCTTTATCCTCAATATCATTCTCTCGCTCGCCTCCATGGCACTGGCGACGGTGCTCGGCACGATCATGGGTCTTGCGACGCTCGCCAGGTTCGGACCGGTCCGAGTGCCGTCCTTTCTGCTGATGAATTTCCTGCGCAATTCGCCGTGGCTTGTTCTGCTTTTTGCAACGCTCTATTTCCTGCCGTTCGAGATGCACGTCTTCGGCACGACCATTCCGTTCCCGCCATTCGTGAAGGCCGTGATTGGCCTTGCGTTGCCGACGGCGGCGAATTTCTCCGAGGTGATCCGGGGCGCCGTTCAGTCCATTCACAGCGGCCAGTGGGAAGCGGCGCGTTCGCTCGGCTATACGGCTGGGCAGATCTATCGCCACGTGATCGTGCCACAGGCGCTGCGGCGCATGATCCCGGGCTGGATGAATCTCTACGCGCTGCTGATGATCGCGACAGCGCTCGCCACGGTTACCGGAATCCAGGACGTGCTGACGATTCTGAACACTTTGCTGGCCATGGAGAACGAGCGGGTGATCGTCTACTTCTATCTGACCATCCTCTTCCTGTTCATCGCCTACTGCTATCCGATCGCTGCCGTCGCGCGTCGGTGGGAGCGTGCCGTGAAGGGAGAAAGCCTGTGAACCGCATCGACGCGCTGATCGAGCTCGATAACGTCTGCAAGTCCTTCGGTAACGTCCCAGTTCTCAAGGGCATCTCGATGTTCGTGCAGAAGGGCGAGGCAGTCTGCATTATCGGACCTTCAGGGTCGGGAAAGTCCACCGTTCTGCGCTGCATCAATGGCCTGATTCCCGTGGACGACGGCTTTGTCCGGGTCGGCGCACACCGTGTGCATGAAATGAGGTCGGAAAAGCAGATGCGGGCGCTGCGCCATCAGGTGGCGATGGTGTTCCAGCAGTACAATCTCTTTCCGCACCGCACGGCACTGGAAAACATCATGATGGCGCCGATCCAGGTGCTCGGACACGATCGCGCCGAAGTCGAGGAGCGAGCCCGTAAGCTCCTGAAGAAGGTGCGGCTCTCGGAGAAGGCGGACAGCTATCCGGGGCAGCTTTCCGGCGGCCAGCAGCAGCGCGTGGCAATCGCCCGCGCGCTCGCGATGCAGCCGGAAGTGATCCTGTTCGACGAGGTGACGGCTGCGCTCGATCCCGAAACGGTGAAGGACGTGCTCTTCGCGATCCGCGAACTGGTGGAGGAGGGCCTCACCTGCATTCTCGTGACTCACGAGATGAAGTTCGCCCGGGAAGTCTCGCAACGCGTTTGTTTCACCGATCATGGTCTGATCGTGGAGAGCGCGCCTCCTGCAGAACTCTTCGACAATCCGCGAGACCCGCGCACTCGCGAATTCCTCGGTCAGGTTCTCTGATCGCATCATCGGGCCGGACAAGTGTCGTCCGGCCCGGTGCCGCCGACTTGTCGGGATTGGTCATGCGCTATGCAGCCATCCCACGTGCAATGAAAGGTGAGCCGGAAGGCCCAATGTATCATGCCTCGTTTTGACGACATCTACGCCAAGGACTTCAAGGAGGTGCCCTACTGGTGGGAGGCCGCCGAACCGGAGACCGATCTCGATCCGCTGCCGCAGCGAGCCGACGTCGTGATCATTGGCTCGGGCTATGCCGGGCTGAATGCAGCGACCCACCTGGCGCGAGCCGGGCGCTCCGTCGTCGTCATCGACGGTGACCGGATCGGGGAGGGAGCCTCGACGCGTTCTGGCGGCATGGTGTCGAGTGGCCAGAAGCTGGTGGTCGGCGGCGCGATCAAGGGGATCGATCCGGCGCTCTTCTCGCGCCTGATCGGCGAGAGCAACGAGAGCTTCGATTATCTGAAGATGCTGGTCGAGACGGAGAAGCTGGATGCGGGTCTTGCGCTCACCGGCCGCTTTTTCGGCGCCCACGCC
This sequence comes from Bradyrhizobium sp. CCBAU 11386, assembly GCF_028128955.1. Classification (NCBI taxonomy): domain Bacteria; kingdom Pseudomonadati; phylum Pseudomonadota; class Alphaproteobacteria; order Hyphomicrobiales; family Nitrobacteraceae; genus Bradyrhizobium; species Bradyrhizobium sp. CCBAU 11386. Next base: position 367,563 of record NZ_LBKA01000261.1, on the reverse strand, counting down.
GCGGGCGATTACGAAACCCTGAAGCGGCATGGCACGCTCCTGGCGGAAAAGACGGGTGTGACGGTGCATTTCCTCGACCCCGCGCATCAGCGGGTGGCGATCGGTTCGGACTACTATCATGGCGGCATGGTGATCGATGAATATGGCGGTTTGCATCCGGGCAAGTATCACAAGGCGCTGCGTGACCGGGCGCGCGCCGCTGGCGTCATGCTGCGCTCGCACGCACGTGCAGGTGTCGTACAGGATGGTGCGAGCGGAGAGAAAGTCGTGCCGACCGCTCGTGGCAGCATTCGGGCTGCCCACGTCGTCGCAACCACAAACGGCTACACCGCCGCCGATGCGACACCGAGCCTCGCCAGTCGCATCGTGCCGGTCAAGAGCTATCAGATTGCCACCGCGCCGCTGCCGGCCGATCTCTTGGCCGAGCTCATTCCGCAGGCCCGCATGGTGTCCGACACGCGCCGTGATTTGATCTACGCCAGGCCGTCGCCTGACGGGACGCGGCTTCTGTTCGGTTCACGCCCGGGCATCTTCGACATGCCCGACAAGCTTGCCGCGAAGCGACTTTATGCGCGCATGCTGGCCGTTTGGCCGCAGCTTGCAGGCGTGAAGATCACTCATGCCTGGAGCGGGCGCGTGGCCATGACCGTCGACAAGATCGCCCATCTCGGCGCCCGCGACGGCGCGGATTTCGCGGCTGGTTGCAACGGCAACGGCGTCGCGCTGATGACCTTTCTCGGCTACCAGACAGCGCGCAAAATTCTCGGCGAGCAGAACATGCCTTCGGCCTTCGACCGCGAGACATTCACGGCCGTGCCCTTCTATTCGGGCAAGCCGTGGTTCGTGCCGCTCTTTGCCGGCTGGTATCGCCTTCGCGATTTCCTCGACCGTCCGGAACGTTGAAATGGAACAGTCCGCCAGTCCCGCCCGCCTGGAAGAGGAAGCGCTCGGCACGCGCTTCATTCCGGATGACCGTTTCCGGGCAGCAAGGCGCCTCTGATCCGTATCGGCATTCCATTGCTTGTTTCCAGGGGGACGACATGTCCAGAATCATTCCCGATCTTGTTGTGGCGCCGCAGGAATTGCCTGCGGAGGTGGATGTCGTCGTCATCGGCGGCGGCATCATCGGTGTGTCGACGGCCCTTTCGCTGGTTGAGCGCGGCGTTAGCGTTGCCTTGTGCGAGAAGGGGTTGATCGGGGCGGAGCAGTCGGCGCGAAACTGGGGCTGGGTACGCCAGATGGGACGCGACCCGGCCGAATTGCCGCTCGCCATTGAAAGTCTTCGGATCTGGCGCGGCATGAACGACCGCATCGGGGGCGAAACAGGCTTTCGGCAGGCCGGCATCGCCTATCTCTGCGACACGGATGCCGACGTTGCAGTGTATGAGGAGTGGTTGAAGCACGCCGCGCCGCTCGGTCTCGATTCCCGTTTGGTAAGGGGCGAGGCGCTGAAGAAGCTCATGCCGGGTATGGCGAAGCCGTTTCGCGCCGCGCTGCATACGCCGAGCGATGGCAAGGCCGAGCCGCTCATTGCGACTTCGGCGATTGCGCGAGGAGCGGCCGCCAAGGGCGCGCATATCCTCACCAATTGTGCGGTCCGTTCCATCGAGCGATCGGCGGGCCGGGTCAGCGGCTGCGTGACCGAGCGCGGTGAGATCCGCTGTTCGTCCGTGGTTCTGGCGGGAGGAGTCTGGTCGCGCCTCTTCGCCGGCAATCTGGGCATCGATCTTCCCGTCCTGAAGATCCTTGGCAGCGTCGTCCGCCTGTCCTCGGTCGACGGCGTTCCGAATTTTGCCGTCGGTGCAGGCAACTTCGCTTTCCGTCGCCGCCTGGACGGCGGCTTTACCGTCGCCCAACGCAACGCCAACATCGCCCCGATCACGCCGGACAGCTTCCGCTTGTTCTGCGACTATACGCCGACGCTGATCAAGAGCTGGAATGAACTGACGCTTCGCATCGGCGGCCAGTTCTTTCGTGAGTTGTCGATGGCTCGACGCTGGAATAGTGACGAGGTTACGCCTTTCGAACAGGTCCGCATTCTCGATCCAGATCCGTCGCCGCGATTCGTTCAGGGCGGCGTGAGCCATCTGCGCGAGGCCTTCCCAGCGTTCGGCGACGCAAAGATCATGAAGATGTGGGCTGGTCTCATGGACGTTACGCCCGATGCTGTACCGGTGATCGCGCCGGTCAGCTCCGTTCCGGGCTTCTATCTCGCAACAGGTTTCTCCGGTCACGGTTTCGGTCTTGGCCCTGGTGCGGGCGCGCTGATGGCTGATCTGGTGATCGGATCGACACCCTGTGTCGATCCTGCCCCCTTCCGGATGGAGCGCTTCAAGCGCCTGAAGAGAGCCGCCTGATTTTCCGCACCCATGCCAAACAAGATCAAGCCGGCCGACTATCTCGCCAGGGTCCCGCCCGGCGCATCCGCGGTAGCACGATGCGCAGTAGGTCCGCCTTCGAACCGAGCACAGAACAGACAGGCAGGATGTCGCCGCAGGAAGCGCGTCGCTCCAACTAAAGGAAGACCCGGAGGCAATCCCAGAGCCGGGAACAGCGTCGTCAACAGGGTGCATGAAGCGCTGACGAGATGGCTTGATAAGCCTGTTCGACCAGCCAGCTGTTGGATCGTCACGTTTTTCCGCTTCCGTCCCACGGTGATAACAGCGAGCCGGCTGCATGACATCAGGACTTCGCCTCAATCTTCAACGGGAAAATTCCGTCGTTTCCCGTTGCATTGGGTCAATGAATTCTCTAAGTCGTTGATATGGAGTATAAATTCTCCGTCGCCCCCATGATGGATTGGATCGATAGTGGAAGAGTTTCAATTGGTTAGATGGCTGCGTGTGCATGACGTGTGCACCTGGAGATCAAGAAAAATCTAGGCTCCGCCAATTGAAGCGATCGCACTGGGCATTCGATCGCATCCGAACGTTGACCGCGCAGAGAGCTATGAGAGTCTTTGCAAGCTCGAAGCCATGAGTTGATGTGCCAAGGGCAGCGTCGCCTGTGAACGATTTCGGACGCTAACGGCCGAACACGCCGTGTTCCTGGCGTTCCTGCAGGCCAACGCTCCTGGTCGAACTCGGGGGACTTTCCGTCAGCGCGGCTGGAGCCATGCTCAAAATGCCGAAATGCTGCGAAGCGCATCCGCTTCGTGCGCTGGATCGACATGGACCGCATCAACCGCTCCAACACCAGGCCGGGCGCCGCGCCGTCGTCGAGGGCCTGAAAGCGCGATGCGCGCTTCGGCATCTCTTCCAAAGATCTGTCGAGCGAGCTCCATGCGTCTATGACGCAGACCTCAGGAGGTCGGGCAATAAAGGACGCCAATCCACTTACCGCATCTGCCGCTCCTGTGACAATGAATCCTGCCTCGTCGGCAAACAAGGCTTGGCAAGCAGCTATGATGATGGGATGATTGTCGACGATCAGTACTCGCATCTGAGCTCCGTGCAGCGATATTGGTGGCCTAGACGATGTTGCAGTAATGGGCATCGCAGGCTGACATGACCGACGGATTACGACCGCGGGGCTCGCGCGGCCTCAACGTGCTAAAGGGATGCCGAGAATGATTGCTCTCACCATGCGTTGAAGTTGGTGACGAGTTGCTTATCCAAGGACAAGCTTTCCATGCCACTGGAAAGCAAAATACCGCTTCGGTTATGGTGTCCACTCCCGGGCATGTTTCGTTTGTGGTGCAAGAAGTGCCCGATCTCGTGCGCCATTACACCAATGAACGCTTCGCCAAGATCGAACACGGGTGGATTACCTTGGTCAACAACCACGAATACCTGCTCATCAGGCAGATACTCCCCAGCCGCCTCAGTATCCATTGCATCATAATCACCGACGAGAAAGCAGGTGAGATCGGCGCCGCGCCTCTTCAATGGTACGATATCCTTTCGAAAAACATCCCGCGAGATTTTTGGACCTAAGGCTTTCTGGACCGTAATCCATTTGGCATCGACCAGCGTGAAAAAGATGTTCGTCTGAGCCCCGAAGACCCAGTTCAGCCTGGTGAGGAACCAGGGCACGTCATCCGGCGTCCATTTCGTGGCGTTGATGACTTTGCCTGACTGATCGAGGTGCTTGAGGAATCTGAACGCGATCGTGAAGTCTTTGCGCTGCAGAATGGCGACCTCCAACTTGATGGCCGTGGTGCCGCGCGCGGCTTTGAGTTCCGGAATACCGACACCTTTGGCAACGACCTTGAGGCCGCGCGCACTGCCATCCAGTCGCGCGGTGCCATACAGCCCAGTACGCAGGCGCAGCAATTGATCATCGCGCTCCTGGCTTTCTTGCTTACCATAGCGACTGTTGATGTATTCCTGAGCGACGCGTTCGACTTGCTCGAAGCGCACATCCTCAACCTGTAACCGGTCGCGATCATACGATAGGTGAACGTCCTTGCTGTCGCGCAGGCAGACCAAGTTGAAGCCTCCCCGAGGAACGATCATGAAGCTTTGCGCCGCGTACACACCAGAATCCTGCAGGAACTGAGCGAAGCTTGCCATAGCTTTCCCAAACCTTAAGTCACGATAGTGTCGCGCCCGGACCACCGCGCCGGGGATAACCATCCGTGATCATTGCTCGCCGGTTGAGCCAGCAACATACTGGAAATTAGCCATGCGGGGCAATGTGCTGGCGTCGATTTTGCGGTCTTGACTTCGTTTGCGGCTGCGAGGGCGAGCGAGTTGTACGTCGAGTGGAGGCTATTCTGACAGCGGCTGTCGCTAGCTATTCACGCCTTATGGCGGTGACGGGCGCGGCGCGCTAGCGACGCAGAAAACCGTCTGCCAAGACGTCGTAGACGCAACGATTGCGAGCCACGGCGGGCGCATCATGAAGACCACCGATGACGAGTTGCGGTTCATTAGGTATACTGGCGATGTGTGCCGCCTGCTCTTCGACGGAACCATGCCTGGCGTTAACGACACAAGGAAACGCAGCAACACAACTGCCGATTTTCATCGGGGAGCATCATACGCTCCCGGTTGGATGCGGGCCGCACGTGAAGGAGATCCTGGCAAATCTTCCCGACTACACCGACCGAAGTCCAGTTAGGAGTAACCTGCCGTTTCTTTTGCCGGAGCCTAGCCGGACGACTATTGCCCAACCACGCAAGGAAGGTAGGTCATGCCACTGACCGAAGGCGACGTCCTGGACACACTCAGTGACTCGGTTGCGCTTGGCATCGAGTTTTACGTCGACAAGATCCATATCAAGGGCGAATACTTGACGACAGTTCGCGATCACATTCGTGCCGGTAATATATTGGTGAAGGGCGGCACTCAGGATCTCGCCTTCTACGATCAGGCCACGGATATTCTGTTGACGCAGAAGAAGTCGCCTCCCGCAAATGATAGCGATCGGGCGCTGCTCCTGCATGAATGCGTCCACGCCATGATCGACGTCTATGATCCTGACGGCACTGTTACGCGCCACATGGGCGAACTGGCGGCCTACCTCACTCAAACGACATATAGCGTTCGCAGGAATCCGTCGTCTAACCGCAACGGCACCGCCCCCTGGGACAAATTCTGGGGCGACCTCTACGCCACGGTGCGCGCCAACAAGCTCGACACCAGCGCGGGCAACGGCGTCCGGATCCCGTCGGCGACGCTCGAAAATCTGCGCCGGCAACTCGCTGCGCTGCCTTTCGTGAACTATGGAAAGTTCGCTAAAGAGGCGACCGGCGTATCGGATGGGCTGATCCGCAGGAACTTATTTCTGTCGAGCGATGAACCCGTGTCCATGCGATCATCGAGCGTTTCCCACGAAGCTTATGTTGATCCGAGCGATGACTATTTGATACGCACCCTGATGGAGGCCTACGCGAGCACCGATGTTAGAGGTTATGGCAGCCGCCTGCGCCGGCTACGTCGTGATTTTCTCTATTGCTCGCTGTCTCGCGCCCATGAGCTCCGGAAGAGGTTCTCGGTGCGGAAGCGTGGAGACCGGCTCTCCGAACTGTTTCACGATCGCCTGTCGCATGGCGGCCGCGCAATTCTTCTCCGTGTGCTTGCGCTGCGAAGCTGACCAGCACGCTGGACAAGTCGGAAAAATGCTCTCGAGAGGAAGAAAAATGCTCTCGAGAGGAAGAATGCGCTATCGCACCGCGTCGAATTCTCGGCGTGTTGGTGCATCATTAAGTAGACTCCCGACCACTCCTTTGCAGCGGATTCTAGTCCAGGTGCCTTGCGCGCAGATCTTGAAGGTCCTTTTTCAATGCCACCAGATCCAGCCCGCGAGGAAAAGTGAGGCGTCCAGAGCGGATCACGAGCCGGACATACGGATACCGTTCTTCGGCAAGCATCGGAGAACTGATCTTGTACTTGTGCCAATCTTCGACGATGTGTGCCTGTTGTTCGACGTTGTATGAGTCCCAGCTATCCCCGGGCGTGTAGTCGTAGCCGGCACCGACCGTCTGCGCCCAGAAAGAGCGCGCCATTGTCCAGTTTGAATCGTTGAACGCCTGCCACACGTGGGTCATTTCGTGCACGAAGAGGTCGCAAATGCGACCGAAGTCGTCGCACAAGAGGCCGAAGGTGGGGCTAGGCGATGCCAGACTACTGAACGCGACATTGCCAAGATTGATGGCATACCGCATGCTCGGCACCATGGGATTGCTTCCTCTAAAGAACGGTCCATCGTTCGTCCACGGTCTTCCGCCTGCTCCCAGGCCATTGGTAATCGCGATTGTCTCCCACGGCGGCAACGTCGGGCCAAAGACGTTGCGCGCGAAATCCCGTTCGCTGACGTCCAGCACGCGTGCGAAGTCGGGTCGGCTTCCTTCACATTCGGGCGGGGTCGGAGCCGCTGGGGTGGGCGCAACCGGTGGCGTGGGCGCTATCGGCGGGGGAGGCGGCGTACCTGGCGGCAGATAGATGAATCCCCCTCGCCATCCACCTTTCCCGCCGGTCGTACCGGAAGAAAACGCAAAATTCTGGCGGTCGGGCGACATCGCGCGGCAGCCTACATACTCGGCCAGGTACCAGTTCACCTGCCGTGTGGCTTGTTGGAAATCGCGCTGTTTGACGAGCTTGATGCCCGGAAAATTGAACTCGATGAGGTCCCAGGGGTCGATGCCGATCCGCTTGGCGAGGGATATCCAGGTCTCGCCTGCCGTCACCGCATGCCGGATTCCTGCTGGCGGTACATAGCTTTCGACGACAGGCTTCAAGGGCCTTTCCTGGTTCGGCAATGTGAGACCTCCCCTGCTGGTTCCTTCGGAACTACGCGTTCTCGCCACCCATATCCTGGTCGCCGCTACCTCGAGGCGGTTCGATAGTTCCATTCATTCGGGCCACGAACTGGCAGTGGCAAATCGAGGAGCCTCATTCGTAGCTTGGAGGCGTAGACACGGAGCAATGTCGAACGAGCAATGCCCGCTTTAGCGCCTGCCTTTTGGCTTCGATCCGAGCAGATCATGCGTCCCGCTGATGCTCACCGTTCCCGAGCACTCGAAGCCGCCGAAAATTCCGCAGGAGCCGGTGACCGTAACGCGCAAGTCCTTGCGCTGGTACATGTCGACCGAAATGCCCACGCGCGAAAAGTCGTTCGCGCTGTTCGGCAGGATCAGATCGATGTGCTCTGCGGCCCATTGCGGTATATGCTTGTTGCTCTTCCAGAACAGCTCATTGCCGGCGTGATGCACGAAGTTCGGCCCGACCGTAAGGGCCCCGTCCACGCCCTCGAACACGAAGCCTGTTTCGTCGATGTGCACGTTCACCCGATCAGGTGCTACTGCGAAATGCAGCGAGGTGATGTCTTGGGGCTGCGGGTCTTTGCCGAATTGCGAGCTGTAGGCATCGCTCCATTGTCCGCGGTCGCGTCCGAGCCCGAAGCCGTGCCGGCCCGGGAGATCCCGCGTTGAGAGTGGCTTGTCGGACAGCTTTGGGCGCCAGATCTCCCGAAACCCCTTGCCGATCGTTGCCGCCATCGACAGATCGAGGGCCCAATGCGACGCCTTCTCCGGGCTTTGCCCTTCGGCGAATGCGTCGAATCCGTCCGTCGTCTTGGCAATGCGCAGCTTCTTGATCAGCTCTTCCCAGTCCTTGGGCAGGAAGGTGACGCCGTCGAGCGTGGTCGTCGCGGCAGCGACACCATACTTCTCGAGTTGGTGTCGGATGTAGGGCTTCTCGTCATAAAGGCGCACATCCGGGTTGGGGCCGGCAAAATAATTCTTCAAATCGATCTGCGGCCGCAGCATGGTCAGTCGTGCCGCGATCTTCCGGTAAGTGTCGGTCGTCGTCGGATCGGTCGTCGTCATGGGGCGCCCTCCGAGGTAATCCTTGCCTCAGATTGGTCTCGCCCGAACGGGTTCGGGTTCAATGCCGGCTCGTTCCATGAAGCTGGCGCCCGGCCCAGGTCATTCGAATTCATGTCGCGCCAGCGCAGTGTTTGAACCTGCCGATCGGAAACGGCGACCACCATCCGTGGGGTAGTGTGAACAGCGAGGACGATCAAATGTCACTGCGGAGCAGGGTATTGGACGTACTCAATGGCCCGGCGGTTGCACGCATGCGCTTCCGGTTTCCGATCCGCGGCAGCCACGTGACGATTGCGCCGCAAACGTTTCATCACGTTGCCCGGGCGATCCGGTTGGGGCAGGTCACCGTCGCGGCTCCGACCGATCTCGCAGCGGGTGTTGCTGCGCAATATAACGATGTCGCGCGAACCCGAGCCGACGGCACAGCGGTGGCCGCCAATACGCTGGAGGTGGTGTCGGCGACGGGGCGGCTGGATGAGGCCTATATCGTCCACGAGAGCCTGCATGCGGCATACGATCTGTTGCGCACCGGCCTTGATGCCAATGCGGAAGAGGCGTCTGCCTACGTCTGCACGGCGCTCTATTGCCGCATGACAGGCCTGCCCCGCCCTCGCTGGGCCAACGGGCCGATCTACGCCAATGCCGCAGAGGTCGCCCGAACGCTCCTGTCCCAGTATCAGAAGGGCGATCCCGGGATTCCCTGGGTCGGCGAGCATGAATGGAAGATGCTGCGCGCAGGTGTTGGCTTTGATCCGGTCTATACGAGCGGACCAGGCGGTATTCTCACGGGATGGCTCCTCGGCCAGCAATATACCCACGACGGCTAGAGTGCCAGGGGCCGCATCCGTTTCAGGAAATGGCAGGAGCTTCCAACTCCTGCCGTTCATCGCCAACGGAGCCGATGCACTTGAGCGCGTCACGCGACCAGCAGGCCCAGCTTGCCGACCATCGCAAGCGAGCGTTGAACGCTTTCTCGCGTTGACAGCAACAACGGCTCGGCAGGCTTCCCGGCACTATCCTTCTGGTCTACCTGGATGGTCGGGCCGAATCTTTCGGTCATTTCGGCCGTGATTTGATCGATGGTCCGCGCACCGTCGAGCAATTGCAGGAAATCCCTGGTCCGGTCGTCCTCCAACTGTACCGTCTGGTGGAGGAGGTTGGTGACGAGCGGACCTGTTTGCGCTTGTCTTCGTGCGAGCAGGCTCGCCTGCGGATGCTCGGTAGCTTCCTTCAACAGAAATGGGCGCGAGAGCAGGAACGAAACCTCGCCGCTGCAAGCCAGGATGAACATTGCCTCCGTCAGCACTTTTTCGTCATCATCCGCGTGTCGGCCGCCCAGCAGCGCGCGGGCGCCATCGAGCAGCTCGCCAAATGATAATGCTCGCGGCCAGGCCCGGCCGAGACATAGATACGCAGCCTTCAAGACCGGATTGGTTACCGTGACCCTGCTGCCGTCCTGATTCTCGAATTCTACCGTGGAATCGTCAGTCACGCAGGCGTCGGGATGGACCGGGTTGGTCGTGCTCAGCAAATGGAACCTGGTGACGAAATCGAGGTCGATCTGGCGGGATAGCGCAATGCTGTCGTGGCAGAGCAAGGTGCGCCGAAAGCCGTTGCCGTCGATGAAGTCCTGATATTGATCGCGCGCCATGAACTCGCTTTCCGGGAAGCGCTGCAGCGTTGCGCGAACCTCCTCGGAATAGCCGGCAAGATAGCGTCGTGAGAAATCGGCGTCGCCCAGATATTGCAGGCCATGGCGGTTTGCGTCTTCGGCGACCTCATGCAGCAGAAATGCCTCGGCACCATCATCGAGATCGTCGTGAAATAAAAGTTCGTCGGGGGACTTGAGGACGCGGTTGTACTGGTCGCGCATAACTGCGCCGTGCACCGAGTTGGCCTTCGAGCCCTCGCTCAGGAACTTCAAGATCGCGCGGGCCTGTCCTACCTTCTCCTTCATGTCGGTGAGGCGGCGGGTGTGATACCGCATCATGTCGCGGACCATGTCGCGAAGATGCGAGAACGGGTGCGCATTGTAGCTGACGTAGCAGACCCCGCGCGGAGCCAGGTTCTGCTTGAAGATCATCATCATCCTCTCGCGCACCGCAAGCGGCACCCAGGAATACACACCGTGTGCGATGATGTAGTCGAACTGCCCGAAGCTCGCGTCGACGTTCATGATGTCGCAATGGAGGAGCTTGATATTGCTCAGGCCCAATGTGGCGATATTTCGCTGGCCGCGCTCGATCGTCACGCCGCTCAGGTCGACACCGACGAATTCGCTGTTTGGATATTGAAAGGCCATCGGCAACAGGTTGCCGCCAACGCCGCAGCCAAGCTCGAGCACCCGGCAACGCTCGACCGGAGCCGCCTGCATGCCGTAGACGGCAGCAATGGTAGCGAGATGGTTCGGATGAGTGAGCCCGTAGACGTGGCCAGGGTAGTAGACCTCGTCGTATGGCGTGGGACCGGTGCTCGGGTGGCGATGCTCGGTTTGAATGTTCATCGTCCTCAATTCCACGAATATGCGAACTTGTCGTTCTCGATCGAGACCCGCGCTTGCTTGACTTCTTCTTTGGCAAGCGACTTGCTGAGGAATTCGCGCGACAGCTCCGGGAGCAGGGTGTTGGTGATGATGTTGTCAATCATTCGCCCGCCGGAGTCCGGGTCGTTGCAACGTGACACAATATGCTCCACGACGGCGTCATCGTAGCTGAAGGCCGCGTTATGGTTGTCACGGAGGCGTCGTCCGATCCGGTCGAGCTGCAACCGAGCGATCCCGGCGAGCATTTCGTCGGATAGCGGGAAGTACGGTATCGAGACGATGCGTCCGAGCAGCGCTGCAGGAAACGCCTTCAGCAATTCCGGCCTCAGCATCTTGGCGAGCTCTTCCGGCTCGCTGCGATACTTTGGATCTCGCGAGAGGCCCATGATCAGATCGGTGCCGACGTTGGTGGTCAGGATGATCAACGTGTTCTTGAAGTCGATCCGCCGCCCGTTGCCGTCCTCCATGGTTCCCTTGTCGAACACCTGAAAGAAGATCTCGTGGACGTCGGGATGAGCTTTCTCCACCTCGTCGAGCAGAATGACGCTATAGGGCTTGCGCCGGACAGCCTCGGTGAGGCGTCCACCTTCTCCATAGCCCACATAACCGGGAGGCGCTCCCTTCAAGGTCGAGACGGTGTGCGCCTCCTGGAACTCCGACATGTTAATCGTGATCATGTTCTGCTCGCCACCGTAAAGAGTCTCGGCAAGCGCCAGGGCGGTTTCGGTCTTGCCCACTCCGGACGGACCAGCCAGCATGAACACGCCGATCGGTTTCGACGGGTTGTCAAGCTTGGCGCGGCTGGTCTCAATTCGCTTGGCGATCATCGTCAGCCCATGGGACTGGCCGACGACGCGGCGGTTGAGGATCTCCGGTAGCTTCAGCACGGTTTCGATCTCGTCGCGCATCATCCGGCCGACCGGGATGCCAGTCCAATCAGAGACAACGGACGCCACCGACTGCTGGTCCACATGGGCATAGACCATCCGCTTTTCCGGATTGATGCTCTCAAGTGTGTCGAACTTGGCGCGCAGCTCCGCGCGGCTGACAGCCGGATCTTCGCCTTCCTTGGGCTCTGACAGGATCTCCCGAATGCTCCGGATGTCCTTGACGAGCTCCTGCTCTGTGGCCCAATCGGATTCGAGGTTTGTCAGCTTGTCCTTCAGCGCCGCGATGTCGTTGTCGATCGCCGTGATGCGGTCGCTCTCCTCAATCCCAAGATCGCCGTCGCTGACGAGCGCTGATCGCTCAGCTTCACGAGCGGCAATCGCAACGCGTGCATCCTCGATCAGGGCCGGCGTCGCGCTCTGGCTGATGGCCACGCGTGCCGAGGCGGTGTCAAGCAGGCTGACCGCCTTGTCCGGCAACTGCCGTGAAGGAATGTAGCGGTGGGACAGGTTGACCGCTGCGACGATCGCTGCATCCGAGATGCGAACGCCGTGGTGCTTTTCCATCGGACCGAGAAGTCCGCGCAGCATGATACAGCAGGTCTCCACGTCCGGTTCATCGATCTGGATCGGCTGGAAGCGTCGTGTGAGCGCGGGATCTTTCTCGATATACTGGCGATATTCTGCCCACGTGGTGGCGGCGATCGTGCGCAGCGTGCCACGGGCGAGGGGAGGTTTCAGGAGATTGGCCGCATCACCGGTGCCGGCCGCGCCGCCGGCGCCGATCAGTGTGTGGGCTTCATCGATGAACAGGATGATGGGGGTGGGTGAGCTCTGGACCTCGTCGATCACCGACCTCAAGCGCTGCTCAAACTCACCCTTCATGGAGGCACCAGCCTGCATTAGGCCGATGTCGAGCGCACAAAGCCTTACACCGCGGAGCGGCGGCGGCACGTCGCCGACGGCGATACGCTGCGCGAAGCCCTCAACAACTGCGGTCTTGCCGACGCCAGCTTCGCCGGTGAGGATTGGATTGTTCTGCCGCCGACGCATCAACACGTCGATCAGTTGGCGGATTTCTTCGTCCCGGCCAAGGATCGGATCCATCTCGCCCGATTTGGCCTTGGCGGTGAGATCCTGGGAGAACCGGTCGAGCGGCGTCGTCCCCTTGGGACCCGCGTGGTCCGCGCCTTCAGTGCCGGCGCCGACCAGGCCCGAACCGTCCATCGGCCGCATGGTCTCCTCGTCGGAGCCGGCCCAGACGACGCGGCGCTCCGCAGCCAGTGCGTCGACGTTGACCTTGGCAAATTCCTGCGAGAGGTTGTTCAGCGTGCGACGAATATCGTTCGATTTCAGGCCCGCCACGAGCAGATGACCGGTGCGGATCTGGGTCTCGCCGAAGAAGAGCGTGGCATAATGCCAGCCCCGATCGAGCAGATCGATGACCGAATTGGCGACACCCGGCATGTCGGTTTCGTTCTTACGAAAACCGTTGATCACGCCGGCAAGGTCCGACAACAAGCGCGCCCGGTCGAGCTTGTAGTGATCGACCGAGAGGCTGAGATCGTTGCGCTCCTGCTGCAGGATATGAAACAGCCAGTGCGCAAGCTCGACGTTGCGATTGCCGGCGCTCTTTGCGTGGCGCAGGGCCTGTATGAAGGCATCATAGCCGGCCCGGTTCAGCTTGCCCGTTACAGCTTCAATGCTGATGTCGGTCACGGCGGCTCCTCCTGCTCAATTTCTCCGCGGATGCTTGCCATCATGCGGAAATCGCTTCAAATTCCATAGCATTAGGCGATCAGCGCGGTGGATAGGTTCAAATCGCCGCGGCATTGGCTGCGGCGCTCCGGCGGGCTCTCAATCGCTCACCGAGCTGAAAGCGGGCATCGCGGCGATATTCTTCCGTTGAAGTCCAGTTCGGCGAGACCCAGGTGGTCCATCCAAGTCGTCCACTCTGTCCCAGCCTGACCGGTACGACCTCTCCCGCAGGAATGGCGAGCTCCACCTCCCATTCCAATTCGTCGCCAACATAGAAGAAAACAGCGTCGGCCAACGGTTCCGACAGGTTGGGCGTTTCCGTCGGCAGGAACTGCTCGTACTGGGCAAAAGTTTTGACAAACACTCGAACTCTGATCTTGTCCTCGACGCTGAACACACGCGAGCCGAGAAGGGCGTCCTGGCCGAGCTTCGCATGCGTTCCGCCGAGCCGGCTGCAGTGACTTGGGTCGAACGAGAGCCAGGTGCCGACGAATTCGTCGATCTCGACCTTGACGTCGAACAGTCCTTGCAGGAACCGCGTCAACCGTGATGCACACTTCGCCCTGGGCGCTACCAGTCCAGCGAAGCTGAGCTTCGCCATGTCCGGAACCGCATCGCGATCGGCGAAAACATCGGAGCCCAAGCCGGCGAAGGAGCCGACATAGGCAATGAAGCGATCGTCCGCCGGGCGGTCATGCTGCGCGATCGGGCGCGCGTCGGCCCAGGCACGAAAGAAGAGTTGCAGGAAGCGTCCGTTGAGGAGGTCGAGAAAGCGGGGGAAGGCGTCATCCCGCATCAGCCACCAGCTGAGGCTTTCATCGGTGGTGGCAAGGGGCAGGGCGCCCTGCGGGCCCAGGAGGCCGAGAAATTTGACGAGTATCCTGAGCCGGCCACTCTGGTCGTCCACCGCCGCGAGGTTCGAGGCGGGGAACTCCAGATAAGGCACCTGGCCGAGGTCGATATATTCGTCGCGACGCGCGGCACTGTCGCCGATCCGCGGTCGATCCGGGTTGGCACGCTCGAACTGGCGTAACGTATGGAAGAAATCGAAGCGCCAGGGCTCGGCCTTCATCTGGTCGATCAGCGTCATAGCGGTCTCCGCGTGCCCATGCGCGGTGGCCACCGCATGATCTCGCCGCGCTCCGGCGTCGAGATGACCGTCTGAGTGAAGGTGTTGAAGCCCGAATAGTCGGCGAAGAAGCGTTCCAGCACTGCCCCGAGCAAAAACACGCCGCTGCCCTCAAATGCCTTCTCGTCGAGCGTAACGGTAATCTCCAGGCCCCGTGCTGCACCGCTACCCGTGCGCTCGCGCACGCGACGCACGACAGGTCGGCTTTCTATGCTGCGCACGCCGCGAATCTTGCGCTCCGTGGCGTCGTCGAACTGATCGGCGAACAAGGACAGCATCTCGCGCAGCGCTCCGGCGTTCTTGCCGCCACCGCGTTCGACGAGGCCAAGATAGTTGAGGCTGAGCATATTGATCAGCCGCCAGCTGACAATCCCACTGTTGGCGATTTCGCTGCGGCTGCGCAGTTGGGCGACCACCGGCTCGCGTGGTGGCGTGGGACCAGCGACGCACATCAGATCAAGGGAGGTATCGTCAAGCAGACGAAAGTCGGCGCCGCCTTGGCCGACCGGTAGGTGCTCGGTGAGATGGCGATTGGAGCAGAGAGCCCGGACGCTCAGTTCGGCGACGGAGCCTTGGCCGCTCAATTCACCGGGCTCGAGCAGTGAGAGGAACATGTCCGTTCCGGTGTAGTCGGAGGATGAACCGTATGTCTTCTCTTCCACTGTGCGGCGCCGAGGTAAGCGGCGGACGGTAAAATAAAGCCCGTCGACCGATCCGCCGGTTCGGTCGACGGCGGCCGAATATAGCGGGCGCACGGGCCGTTTATCCTTCTCTGCCGGCAGGTGCGCGTAGACCTCGAGCACCCGGTGCGGTTCGTATTCCAGATAGCGGCTGCGATCTGGCACCACATGGTACTCGTAAGTATTCGACTTGACAGGAATGCGATCGCTCGTCTTCTCGAACAGATTGATCGCCGGTGCAGTATAGAGCCTGAAGGTCTCGGGGCGCACCGAGGCGGCCAGCCGCGAATTGTGTTCATCGAAAGCGAAGACAATATCGATCGATTTGCTGCGCAGTCGCGACATCACGCTGCGTAGTCCCGTCAGGTTTATGCCGAGGAACTTGCGTGGAAACATGAAATAGTCTCGCAGCAGCTCCGAGCCGCGAAAGATCCGATTGTCGTTAGGAAACAGAGACTCGTTTTCGTCGAAGCCAATTTGCTGCACGCAATCATGGGGCGCACGAGTCACCACCGGATCGCCGAAGTCGTCGAGATGCCGGAAGTAGACTCCTTTGCAATTCGAGATCAATTGCTCGTAGAGCGCGATGGCGTCGGATTCCGCGCCTGAGAGGTAGATCGGAAGTTCGCTCACGCGGCAGCCTGCGAACCAGGTTTCCGGCTTGGCTCGGGCCTCTGCGTCCGGTAGTTCCTCGTCGAGCCGGGCTGCGGTACGATGGGTCAGCGACAGCTTCAGCCCCGCGATGACGTCGCCACCGACCGGGATCCCGAGCGCCTGCAGAGTGCCCGCTGTCGGGAAATACTCTGCGCTGGTGACGTCGAACGGCCAGAGCACGATGTCGCGGCAAAGTCGAAATCGGCAGGAAAGACTTCGTTCTCTCTCGCGGTAGGTCGCGTCGAAATAGGCGCCGCGTACAATCTTCTTGCCGTCGCGCAGCGCCGGGTCGGCGTAGGGTGGCCGTGCCGTGACGAGCATCGCCGACGGTGTGGGCGCAAGATAGTTCGGTACCAGCTGCTCAAACAGGTTTGCAGTGAACTCCGGGAATTCGTGCTTGAGCTTGAGCTGAACGCGGGCGGCAAGAAACGCGGCGCCTTCCAACAGTCCAGTGATCATCGGGTCCGAGCGGTCCCGGATGAGGCCGCCGAGGCGCTCTGCGATACCAGGATATTCTTCGGCGAAATCTCCCGCCTGCTCGTACAGCAATGACAGTTCACGATTGTAGAAATCGAGGAATTCGCGATTCATGCTAAAGTCGATTGATTTGGATATCGCCGCTGTCGAGGTCGACGTCGGCGACAAATTCCACGGGGACGTTGAGCGGTTCAGCCTTGAGGTCGGCGTGAACGATGAAGCGCAGCTTCAGCTGCTCAGGACCGACCGAGCCGTCGCGACGGACCCGGATCGTCTTGCGATCGAGTCTTGGCTCGTACGTCGTCAGAGTCTCGCGCAGGGCGTCGGTGAGTTCGTCGTCCGTGACCTCGTCGATCGAACGGTGGGCGATATCGGGGAAGCCGTAGTTCAGGATCGAGGTTCGAACGCTATCCCGCCCGCTCAGATCCAAGGTCGATTCCAGAGCAATGGTATTGAGGAGCGTTTCAAGGTCATGGGAGACCTCCCGCCGCAACAACGTTTCCGAGATCGGAAAGCGGCCTGCGCTGCGCCGCCCGGCAATGATCCGCTCACCGAACTCATCGCGCAGATTGAGCTTCTTGCGCGCATCGCGTGCTTCATGAGCCGAGCGAAAGGCCAGCATCAATGGAGGAGAAAGCCGGTCCCTCTTTGGAGCAATAGTCATTTACGGTCCCCAAGATGGCTGCCCGACTCGCTATTCTATTCCGCGGCGCATCAGCTGGTCTCCAAGATGATGTCGCCTCGACAGGCGGTCGGGCCCACAATCGGGTCCGCCGAGACGTGCGACCGCAATTGCGTCGCCTGGCGCCGGTTCGCGCTAATCGCAACCGGCGCCAAGTGAGGGGCCGACGATCAGGCCCATTCCTTGTTGGCGGGAACGTCCCAACCAAACACCGGCGCAGCTCCAGCGCCGCCTTTGTCCGTCTGGGTCTTGTAGGTCATCTTGACCTTCGCGAAGTTCAGGCTGACGTTTTCGGTGAGGCGATCTTCGCCGTGCGATCCGCCGGTCGATACACTGGTGACCAAAATGTGCTTCATCTCGATCTTGAGATACTCCAGCGGATTTTCACCCGCCTTGCGGACGGTGAGGATCGCCGTATCAATATGCTTGCCGTTCGCGCAGACCTTGAAAAGCTCCGGCGTGGCCTTGTCAACGAAGTGCGTAAAGTGGAGATCCTGGACGCTGACCTTGCCGGCGCCGCCGCCCGAACCGCTGTGGAAAGTGCCTGACTGGCTCTCGCCGAAAGACCAGCTCAAAATATCGATTTCGTCCTTGTGCTTGTCGTCCAGCGACTCGCCCTTGATCGGATCGAGTTTCAAGAAGATGTCGACAGCCATGGCGTAGTCCTCTCAAATTTCTGCGTGGTTACGGTTGCGATGTTGCGGCGTCAGGAACCGGGGCCGGGTAGGCGTGAAACCAGGCTGAGGCCGACGTCCATCGCCTCCAACTGAAAGTGTGGACGAAGAAAGAAGCGCGCGTTGTAATATCCCGGATTCTCCTCGTTTGCGATGACTTCAACCTTCGCAGCGGCCAGTGGCTTGCGCGCTTTCTGAGCTTCTGACGAGAGGGCTGGGTTGGCATCAACGTATTCGTTGATCCAGGTTTGCAGCCAGATCGTCAGCTCATCCTTCTCCTTCATGGATCCGATCTTGTCGCGAACCATGCACTTCAGATAGTGGGCAAAGCGGGACACTGCGAACATGTAAGGTAGTCGTGACGACAAGTTGTCGGATGCGGTGGCATCCACGCCCTTTTCGCCGAAGTACTTCTTCGGCTTGTAGAGTGACTGGGCGCCGATGAAGGCGGCCTTGTCGGTGTTCTTGCGATGGATCAGCGGGATGAGGCCCGCCTTTGCAAGTTCGTGCTCGCGGCGATCACTGATGGCGATCTCGGTCGGGCATTTCAGGTCGACGCCGCCGTCATCGGTCGGGAATGTGTGCGTCGGCAGGTTGATGACTTCGCCACCGGACTGCACGCCGCGGATGCGCGTGCACCAGCCAAATTCCTTGAAGGCGCGGTTGATGTTGACCGCCATTGCGTAGGCGGCGTTGATCCAGCCGTACTTGTCGCCGGTGTGTCCGTCCGTCTCCTCTTCGAAGGCGAACGCTTCCACGGGCTCCGATTTCGCGCCGTAGGGGAGGCGGCCGAGCGCGCGGGGCATGCACAGGCCGAGATAGCGCGAGTCGTCCTGATCGCGCAGCCCCTTCCATGCGGCATATTCCGGCGTGTCGAACACCTTACCGATGTCGCGAGGGTTGGACAGCTCGGTCCAAGAGTCCATTCCCATCAGCGTCGGCTCGGCGCCGCTGAAGAAGGGAGCGTGCGCGGCGCCGGCGATCTTGCTGAGATCGCGGAGCAACTGTACGTCGGTTGGGAGGTGGCTGAAATAGTAGTCACCGATCAGGCAGCCGAACGGCTCGCCGCCCAGCTGGCCGAATTCATACTCGTAGATCTGCTTGAACAGGGGACTCTGGTCCCAGCGCGCATCGGGGTAAAGCCGCAGATTCCGATACAACTCGTTCTTGGAGACGTTCATCACCCGGATCTTGAGGTTGGCGTCGGTCTCGGAATTGAAGACGAGGTAGTGGAGGCCGCGCCAAGCACTTTCGATTGCCTGGAACTCAGGTGTGTGAAGAATCTCGTTCATTTGCGCGGTCAGCTTCTGGTCGATCCGCGCGATCATCTCCTCGATGGTGTCGAGGACGTCCGACTTGATGACGCTCGTGTCCTTCAACGCCTCTTGAACGAGCGTGGATACCGCGTTTTCGACTTCGGTCGCTGCACGTTCAGTGCGCGGTTTGAAGCTTTGCTTCAGCAGAGTGGCAAACTCGTCAGCTTCGACGGTCTTGACCTGGGTGGTGCTCTCTTTGTGAACAGCTTCTTTTGCCATGGTCCCCATTCCTTCCTTAGCTCTCGGTGCCAGGTTCGGTCGACTGGCTTGTCGCGCGTTCCCGAAGCGCCGCCATCAGTTGAGGATCGGCGAGAAGTTTTTTGAGCTGGTCCTCGGCGGCCACCTTGCCATCCATGTAGCGCAGCAGGTTGGCGAGTTGTTCGCGCGCCTCGAGCAGCTTGGCAGTAGCCGGCACCTGGCGGGCGACGGCCACCGGCGTGAAGTCTGCCATCTTGTTGAAGCGCAGGTTGACCGAGATCTGTTCGTCGGATCCATCGCTGAGGCGATTGGCGACGCGCGCGGTCACGCCGGGCTGGATTGCCGCCATGCGGTTGTCGAAATTGTCCATGTCGAACTCAAGGAACTTGCGTTCCTCGACCTTCGTCTTCTCGACGCCGGGGTTGTTGCCGGATAGGTCAGAGAGGACGCCCATGACGAACGGCAATTCGATCAGCCGCTCGGCGTCATAGGGATCTTCGTAGGTGATGTGCACGCGTGGTGCGCGGTTTCGCCGAATGAATTTTTGACCGCTGTCCGTAGCCATGGTTCCCTCTCTACGAAATCGCTTTGGAATCCGATTTGCGCAACGCAGGCTGATAAGGTGCTTCAACTTGCGGTCGGCAAAGCTTCCTTATGTCCAGTTAGTCCCCGCGGGCGAAAGGCCGGTTCAATGCGATTTGTCGATTGTCTTCAGCGCGCCCTCGGGCAGGACATCATTCAAAAGGCTGAGGAAGTCTCGTTGTGCAAGATCGCGCGCGCGATCGACTAAAAACGGGATCGGGCTGGACGGCTCCGCGGCTCGGAAAAACGACGCCACCTTCGCCAGCAGGCCCAAGGCCTGCGACCTATTTTCTACTGAAAAAACAATATCTTGAGCGCCGACCTCGTTCGTGGATGAGTGCGAGGTGGCAAGCTCCGCCATCCGTTCGATCGGCAGGTCGAAGACCTTGTCGCGCCCGATGTTGATCGCAGCGCTCTCCACGTGGGAGGGCACCAGCATCCGCATCACCTCGATGAACGATTTGCCAACCATCTCCTGCGCCTGACGCACCAGCAACAGCGCCGGGTTGGATGGTTCCATTCGAGAAAAATAGTCGGCTGCCGCGGCAAGCGCTGCGGAGGCCTGCGCCGACGAGGCCAGCGCGCCGGTCGTGTCCAGCGGCGCTTGCGCTTCGACGGAAGCGGCATCTTCCGCAGGTGCGGCGATCGCGGCCGGATCTCGCGCCGTGACAAGACCCGAAAGCCAGGCGGCCATGCCGTTTACCAGGCCGGAGAGCCTGTCCAGGCTGATGGGGTGCCCCGAGTTCAACTTTTCGTGCCAGGTCGCCTTGATCCCTGCGATTTCAGCGGCGACCGCGGAGCACCGCGCGCTGGCGGTCTTGAGAGTGTCGAGGTCCGTCTCGCTGACGATGCGCTCGATGGTCGCGAGATCGGGTCCGTCGACGTCGGCGTCACCGGCGGGAATTTCGCCCTTGGCAATCTGGTAGGCACGGTAGTTGAGGCTGCCGTGCCTGCGGTTCTCGATCAGCGGAAGGAACTGGAGCGGGTTGATCACGGTCGGAAACACGTCGATCGCTTCGACCGTGACGGCGCGTAGCGCATAGTCGCCGTCCTCGCCCCTCGGATGCACCGCCTCCCACTGCTCGCGTAGCAGCAAGTTGGTCGCCTTCAGGCAGCTGAGAAAGCCGTCGAGATCGCGGTTGAGGATGGAAAACTTCGCCAGCAGCATGTTCAGGCGCAGATCGCGGGTGCGCGCCAGAAGGGGCTGCGCGGCGGCAAACTGGCCGGCAAAATCGACCGTCTTCGGATCGAAACGTCCGCGCTCTCCGTTGGCGTTGACGACCTCGAAGAACGACATCGGCAGTAGGGATTCCGCACTTGCGAAGAAGTTGAGATATTGGACGTCTCCGATGGCGTCGAGATCCGGCCCGCAGGGATCGTCGGCGGCGACGGGCTGTGTCAGCGAGACGACATCGAGCATGTGAGGAGCGTCCTCTGCTGGACCATGGCCCTCTGCCGAACCAGCGACATCTGGTGGATCACGCAAGAGGATCGTGATCCGACTGCCTTATGGGTCAGAGGCTTGCTGGTCCCGGTTCATTCCCGACGATCATGACAGTTTCGCGTGAACCGGCAAGCTCTTGGAGCCGACTACTTGGAGGCAGGACTGGTTCTTTGGACGGGTGCTGCGGCGCGTCAGAAGGTCCGGCCCGGGCGGACTTGCCGGCACTGACAGTGGCGGCGAGGATTTCCGTGGTTCTTGCATGACGCCTGATCTGCTCTTGGCAGCCGACGAGGGAGTTTAACGCCCACATGGGCCAGCTTACCCAGGATACTCGCCTCTGCGAACTGAAGACGCCTCTCGGCAAGGACGTCCTGGTTTTCGTCGGATTCGAGGGCTCGGAAGGTCTCAGCGAACTGTTCGAATATCGTATCGAGTGTCTCAGCGAGGATGCCGACCTCGACTTCGACCGTGCGATCGGTCAGCAGTGCACGCTGACCATAAAGTTGCATGAAAAGGAGCGTGAGTTCTGCGGCATTCTTACGGAGGCTCAATGGCTCGGGGTGAAGAACGACTATTTCAGCTACCGGATCGTACTGAGGCCTTGGTTATGGCTGTTGTCGCGTACCACCGATTGCCGGATCTTTCAGGACAAGAAGGCGCCCGACATCATCAAGGAGGTCTTCAACGAACGCGGCTTCACCGATTATGAATCCAAGCTGACCGAAGAGGGCTCCTGTCCGAAGCTCGAATATTGTGTTCAGTACCGCGAGACCGATCTGAATTTTGTTTGCCGGCTAATGGAGCAGCAAGGCATCTACTACTTCTTCAAGCATGAGGGCGGCAAGCATACGCTGGTGTTGGCGGACTCCAAATCGTCGCACAGCCCGATCAACGGTCTTGCCACGATTCCCTACATCCCGCTGACGGGTGCCGACCGGCGAGCCGAGCAGCATATCTATGAATGGGTTTCGGAGCGCCGGTTTCGCACTGGGAAGATCGAGCTCAACGACTACAACTACCAGAAGCCCAACGCGCAGATGATCAGCGACGCCAAGGGCTCGGAGCATTACACCAGGTCGGAGATGGAGTTTTACGACTATCCCGGCAAGTTCAAGGAGAAATCCGACGGCGAGCGCTACGCGAAGATCCAGCTCCAGGCCGAGCAGGCGATGGATCGGCGGCGCCGCGGCAACGGCGACGCCGTCAACCTGTTCCCCGGCGGGCTGACGAAGCTCGAGAGGCACTCCAAGGACTCGCAGAACGTTGAATATCTCGTGGTGCGAGCCACGCACTCGTTCTCGATCGAATCCTACCGCACAGGCGGTCCCAGCGACGCCGGGCAGCATGTCTATTTCGGCAGCTACGAGTTACTGCCGAGTGATCGGCCATTTCGAGCGCCGATGATGACGCCGAAGCCAAGGATCAACGGCGTCCAGACGGCCAAGGTCGTGACCAAAGATGACAATTCGAGCGAGGAAATCGACGTCGAGTCGCTAGGCGAAATCTATGTCCGCTTTTTCTGGGATCGGAAGAAGAAGCGGTCGTGCCGGTTGCGCGTGGCCCAGGTCTGGTCTGGCAAGCGCTGGGGCGGTCAGATCATTCCGCGCGTCGGACAGGAAGTGGTTGTCGAATTCCTGGAAGGGGATCCGGACCGGCCCCTGGTGATCGGCACTGTATATAACGACGAATACAAGGTGCCCTACGATCTGCCGTCGAAGAAGACGATTGCGGGATTGAAGTCGGACTCCACCAAAGGTGGCGGCGGCTACAACGAGTGGAACTTCGAGGATAAGAAGGGATCCGAGAAGATCTCGGTGCATGCCGAGAAGGACCACGACGTGACGGTCCGTGACACCGAGACTCGGACCATCGGCGAAGCTGCATTCGGCGGTGACACCCGCAAGACCACGCTCAAGAACGGCAATGACAAGCTCGATATCGAATTGGGTGGTCAGCACATCACGCTGGCCATGGACCAGTCGGTCAATGCAGGCATCAGCATCACCCTCATGGCCAATGCCAACATCACCCTGCAGGTTGGTCCCAGCCAGATTATCCTGACCCCGGCGGGTATAATCATCAACGCGCCGACCATCTCCATGACGGCGCAGGCCGCCATGGCGCTTGCAGCCGGTGGTCCGCTTGTCGCCCACGGCACTCCAACCCTTGTCGGCTAACGGTCATGGGTCAGGTTCGGTTCGGCACGGTTCAGGATCTGTTTCAAGCCTATCCCATAGCGCGCTATGATGTCGGCAAGGCCGACGCCGATAAGCCTTCGCTGGATTTCCTTCAGGAGGCCGCCGACGCGCGGAACTGGCACCAGGCCGTATCTTTCTGCGCCTATCTGCTGCCAAGGCGTGTGGCCGTTGCCTGGGGATGTCGCTCGTTGCGGCGGATGTTCGACCATTTCGACGCCGACGATAGCAGGTCGCTGAACTTCGTGGAGACCTGGGTTCGGCAACCGGACGAGCAATCCCGGAACAAGGCGCTGGCCGTCGGCAATGCCAACGATCCCGAGCAGCCGGCGACATGGCTGGCGCTGGCGGCCGGCTGGTCCGGCGGAAGCGTGGTTCCCGCGGAATTTGCGCCCGTGGAAGCCAAGCCAGATCAGACCGCACGGGCGGTGCGTGCAGCGCTGCTGATTGGCCTCTGCCGGCTCCCCCGTGACTCCCGGGACCAGATAATGACGTCATGCCTGGAGGATGGTATTCAATTGGCACGCGGCGACCCGCGCCCTCCGCGCTAACGAGACGATGTGATGGTGCTTCGCTTTAATATCGAGAACGAACCGAACCTTCCGGACGGCGGACCTGTGTCGTTTACGGTCACCGGCAGGCGCTCGGTCGATATTGGCCGGGATCGTCACCTCGACTGGACGCTGCCGGATCCGGCGCGGACGATTTCCGGAAAGCACTGCGAAGTGCACTTTCGCGACGGCGGCTATTGGCTGCACGACGTCTCGACCAACGGCACCTTTCTCAATGGTGCCGACCAGCGCATGCGGGGGCCGCACCGCTTGCGCGACGGCGACCGACTGACGATCGGCCACTACATCATCGGAGTTTCGCTGGAGGATGAGGCTGGCGGGCGCAGCCCAAACCATGAGGCGCAACTCCACGAACCCTCGATCCAGCAGCATGCCGATTACGGAGAGCTTTGGACGGCCGATCGTGACGTTCCGCCGCCGATCGATCCGCACCTGTTGAAGAAGCCACGCGAGGCTGCGCGGCCCGTTAATCCGGGGTTCCTGGATTGGGCGGCGAGCGTCCCGGCGCCGGGTGTAGACCCATTTCGACCGTCATCGCCGACGTCTCCGTACCAACCGTCCGTGCAGGACGACGACATGAACTGGGCAGCGGGTCCGGTCACCGCGCCGAAACCGCAAGTCGAGCGCCCCCCAGTCAAGCCGACCCCACGCCGGCCGTCGGTGTGGATCGATGATGAACCAGCCGGTGCACAGCCGCCAGCATCGCCATCACACCAAAAGGTTGCGACGCCGCGCCAGACGCAAGCAGCAGGCGAGGGGCCTGTCACGGCCAAGCCAGTCGGCGGTACCGAGTTCGCGCGACTGGTGGCGCGCGCTGCAGGATTGCCGGACAATTTCTTTGCCAACAAGTCCGACGCCGAACTCGCTGAACAGCTTGGCATCATCTTGCGTATGACCGTGGATAATCTCATGGCGCTGCTGCAAGCGCGAACCCAAGCCAAACAGCTGACCCGCAGCACCAGCCAGACCACCGTCCAAGCCCTCGAAAATAATCCGCTGAAATTCTCGCCGACCGCGGAAGAGGCGATGCGCATTCTCTTTGGGCCGCCGACGCGTAGCTACCTCGACGCACAGCGCGCCTTTGCACAGGGCTTCAGTGATCTCAAATCACATCAGTTGAAGACCTACATGGCGATGCAGCACGCTGTCCATGAGCTGATTGCGGGCATAGATCCGACGCTGATGGCGCGCGAGCTCGAGCTTCAGCGTGGCGCAAGCTCCTGGCTCGGCACGAACAAGGGCAAACTCTGGGACGAGTTCTTGACGCGCTGGAAGGCGCATCTTGGCCGCGACAACAGCGCGCCGATCGAAACCTTTATGTTGCACTTCTCGGACTATTACGACCGCGGCGACAAGCCCGGTTCAAAGTAAGCTATCGGCGACCATGCGGTCGCCGACAATTTCTAAGTGGATGTAGGAATGTCTTGGTACAGCAAGGTTTTCTGGTCGGAAGGTCTGTTTCTGCGGCCGCATCATCTGCAGCAGAACGACCGCTACATCGAACACTTGCTGGAAAAGCGCGTTCGCTACACGACACCATACCCCTGGGGCTTTGCCCAGCTAGAGATCGATAAGGATCTTACCGAACAAAGCAAGTTCGCGGTGCGCAATGCGTCCGGCGTCATGCCGGACGGTACGCCGTTCGATATCCCTGCGGACAGCCCAATTCCCGAAGCGATCGATGTGCCGGAGACGGCCGCAGGCCAGATCGTCTGGCTGATGATGCCTGTCGCGGCACCAAACACCCGCGAGGTCGACGAGGACCGCACCGACAGCGCCAGTCGTTATATTCGTACTTCGGAAACCTTCATTGACTCGACCTCGGCGCTACGCATCGAGGAAGAGATCGACATCGCTTATCCGCGCTTGTCGTTCGAACTGCGCAAGACCAGCAAGCCCGGATACATGGGCCTCGGCATCGCGCGCATTCTGGAAGTGCGCGACAAGAACATCCTGTTCGACGACAAGTTCGTGCCGCCGATGCTGGTCTGCGCCGCGCATCCGATCATCGATGGTTGGCTCAACCGCATCATCGGCTGGGTTGAGACCAAACTCGACGAGCTGGCGCGTTACGCGGTCGATCCGTCATCCGGCGGTGGGTTGCAGAGCGTCGACTATCTGGTCCTGCAAGTGCTGAACCGTACCGTTCCCGTGCTGACTCATTTCCAACGCTCCGGCTGCGTGCACCCCGAGCGCCTGTACGAGGAATTGCTGAGGTTCGCGGGTGAACTTGCGACTTTTTCCACGGCGGAACGGCGGGCGCGCGACTATCCGGCGTACGATCACGACGATCTCGAGAACGTCTTCACACCATTGGTGAGCGACATCCAGGACTTCTTGAGCGCGCGGCTGGGCCGGCGGGCGATCCGTCTGGAGATCATCGAGCGCGCGCAGAATGCGTTCGTATCGCCGATCCGCGATCGAGCGCTATTCCGAAATGCGACCCTGGTGCTGGAGGTTGCCGCACGGCGGCCACTCGTGGAGATCCAGAACGATTTCCCGCACCTGTTCAAGGTCGGGCCGAACACCAAGATGAACGAGATCGTGCACGCAAACTTGCCGGGCCTGACCTTGGTGCATTTGCCGACGCCGCCGCCGCATATCCGGGCCATCACGGATCACGTCTATTTCTATCTCGACCGCAAGTCGCCGCTGTGGCCCGAGTTCAGCACGGCGGCCTCGATCGGAATGCACTTCTCCGGCGACTGGCCGGAGCTTGAGCTGTACCTTTGGGCTATCCTGGAAGAGAGGCCATGAGCGACAGGGACAAGCCGGTTAATCCTTTCGGTCGGGGCGAACGGACGATCATCCGTCCCAACCCCGGCGGGAAGTTGCCGCCGACGCCGACCTCTCAGCCTCCGCCGGGTGAGGGGCCTGCAGCACGTCCGGCCTATTCGCCATCACCCGTACCTTCTCCCGGCGCGCCAGCGCCACCATCATCCTTTTCGCCCGTTCCACAGGGCTCGAACTACGCCTCCGCGCCGGCCAGCCATCCAACCGAGGAATGGATCTCGACACCCGCGCAAGGCCAGGTGCCGCAACCCATGTTGCCGCCAGGGCCGCCGTTGCGCGTCGACGATCTCGTCGCGCCAAATGCCAATCCAGTGATGCGCGCTGCGGGCCCGTTGCTGCAGCTGCTTGGTCGGTTGCGGGTGGCGCTCATGCGCGCGTCATTCGCGAGCCTGATGGAGCAGGTCGCAGACGCTATCAAATTCTTTGAGAAGGATATCCGTTCAGCGGGCATTTCCGAGCATCAGGCCAACACAGCGAAATACATCCTGTGCGCCACTGCCGACGATATCGTGCAGCACATCCCAACCGAGGAGCGTCACGTCTGGACGCAATATTCGATGCTGAGCCGGTTCTTCGGCGAGCGTGTCGGCGGCGTCCGTTTCTTTGAGATCCTCGACCATTTGAAGGTTGATCCACTGGTCAACTATCCGGTCCTCGAACTTCAGCACGCCTGCCTTGCGCTTGGTTTTCAGGGCATTCACCGGACGTCAGGGGGCGGACTTGCGAACCTGCAGCTGATCCAGCGCAACCTCTATGAATTGCTGCGCCGGGTCCGGCCGAAGACGATGAGCGACCTGTCGCCCAACTGGCGCGGGCAGGCGCTGGCGGGGCGCCGGCAGCGTCTGCGCGTTCCGGTCTGGCTCGTGGCGGCCGTCGTCGCCGCGCTGCTGACCGGGTCCTATTTCGTCCTGCGGACGCTCCTCGCTGGCCGGGCAGAGAATGCTGCCGAGGTGGCGCTCGCGCTCCATCCGGCCGGCCCGATCGAGCTCAAGCGTCAGGTCGTTGCACCACCGCCGCCGCCTCCGCCTCCGCCGCCACCGGATCGCATCACCCAGTTGCAGCGCATCCGCAACGCGCTCGCGAAGGAGAACACCGCCTGTGCCATGACGGCGGACCAGACCCCCAGCTTCATCGTGATCAGGGTCTGCGACCTGGCCTTGTTTGCATCGGGCCAGGCGACCATCCTGGACGGCTTCAAGCCGATCGCACTCCGCGTTGCAGCAACCCTCGACAAGGAGCCGGGACGGATCCGGGTCGTCGGCCATACCGACAGTTCGCCGATCCGCACAGTCCGCTTCCCGACAAATTTCGAATTGTCGGTCGAGCGCGCCAAGGCGGTTGCCGCGGCACTGAAGCCTGGCTTGGCCGATGGTTCGCGCGTCGACGTCGAGGGCAAAGGAGCAGATGCGCCGATCGCCAGCAACACGACACCCGAGGGACGCGCCAAGAACCGGCGCGTCGAGATCTTTATCGAGCGCAGCGAATAGGCAGATACCGCCGGGTCAGGTGGTTTGCGACAGGTACGGTTAGATGCTTGCCAAGGACATTCTCCGCATCGTTCTCTACGGAGTCGGGCTCAGCTCGCTCGGAGCGGTGATCTATTTCGCCGGTCCCTTCATTGCGTTCGGCGATTGGCGGCCGCTGGAGAACCATATCGTCCGGCAGATCGCTATTCTGCTGCTCACCACGATCGTGGCAGGCATCGTTGGCCTCAATCTGTTCAAGCGGCGCAAGGGTGCCAAGGAGATTGCCGATGGCATCGCTGGTGCGGACCAGCCCGTCAGCGATGAACCGGTGCTCAAGGAGCGCATGAAGGATGCGCTCGCGACGCTGAAGACCGCCAGCGGCAACAAATCGGGCTTTCTCTACGATCTGCCGTGGTACGTCATCATCGGTCCGCCCGGCGCCGGCAAGACCACGGCGCTGGTCAATTCCGGGCTCAAATTTCCGCTCGCGCGCGGGGCGACGCCCGCGGCGATCGCGGGGGTCGGCGGTACCCGCTACTGCGATTGGTGGTTTACCGAGGAGGCGGTGCTGATCGATACCGCCGGCCGCTACACCACTCAGGACTCCAATAGCAAGGCCGACAAGGACAGCTGGCTGGCGTTCCTGGACATCCTGAAGAAAAGCCGATCACGCCAGCCGATCAACGGCGTCCTTGTCGCCATCAGTATCGAAGACATTCTAACGCTGCCGAAGCAGGAGCTCGCACTTCACGCCGATGCCATCAGGATGCGCCTGCTCGAGCTGCATCAGAGGCTCAAGGTCAGCTTCCCGGTCTACGCGCTATTTACCAAAGCCGATCTCGTTGCCGGCTTCACCGAGTATTTCGCCTATCTCGGGGATGCCGGCCGCCGCCAGGTCTGGGGTGCCACGTTCCAGACCGCCGACAAGACCCAGAATCTGGTGGGGCAGATCCCGGTCGAGTTCGACCGTCTGCTGGAGCGCCTGAGCGAGGAGACGCTCGACCGTCTGCAGGACGAGCCGACGCCCCAGCACCGCGTGCAATTGTTCGGCTTTCCGGCACAGATGGCGCGGCTCAAGCCCCAGATCCA
The DNA here is from genome assembly GCF_028128955.1 of Bradyrhizobium sp. CCBAU 11386. NCBI lineage: Bacteria > Pseudomonadati > Pseudomonadota > Alphaproteobacteria > Hyphomicrobiales > Nitrobacteraceae > Bradyrhizobium > Bradyrhizobium sp. CCBAU 11386. Next base: position 338,153 of record NZ_LBKA01000261.1, on the reverse strand, counting down.
CGATTTCCTCAACCTGATCTTCGAGCCGACGCGCTATCACGTGAACGCGAACCTGCGCGGTTTCTACTTTACCTCGGGTACGCAGCAGGGCACGCCGATCGACCAATTGATCGGGTCGCTGGCACGTACGTTCGGCGCTGAGGAGGTCGGTTCCGGATCCTATTCGGGCACGGGCAAGAGCTTTTTCCTCGCCGATCTGATTTCCAAAGTCATCATCGGCGAAGCCGACTGGGTCTCGACCGACCGTGCCGCGGTGCGCCGCGCGCTGATCCTGAAAACCGCGGCCCTGTCATTGATCGGCCTGGTCTCGATCGGACTGATCGCAGCCTGGCTGACGAGCTACAAGCGGAACTCCGATTTGATTGAGCAAAGCCTGCAGGCCGATAGCGAGTATGCAGCCGCCGGCGCACCACTTATCAAACAGACGCTGATTGCTGATCATGATCTAGACAAGGTGCTGCCGCTACTCTACCGGCTGCGCAACGCCCCGGCGGGCTACGGATCGCGCGGCGAGTCGGTGCCTCTGTCGGCTCGCTACGGGCTCAGCCAGCACGCCCGGCTGCTGTCGCCCTCGAAGGCGGCCTATCATACGGCGCTTGAGCGCATGTTCCGACCGCGCCTGCTGTACCGCCTGGAGGAGCAGCTCAATGCGCGAATAAACGAACCTGCCTTCGTTTACGAGGCGCTCAAGGTCTATCTGATGGTCGGCGGCCTGCAGTCGCCAGACCGTGAGCTGATCCGCTCCTGGATGCAACGTGACTGGGCGGACAACCTCTATCCTGGCGCCACCAACGCGGAAGGGCGGCGTCTGCTCGACGAGAACCTCGTGGCAATGTTCGACCTCGAGACCGAACAGCAGCCGCTGGTCGAACTCGACGGCCGGTTGATCAAGCAGGCCCAGAGCTCCTTGGCGCGCCTGAGCGTGTCGCAACGTGCCTACGAGTTTCTGAAATCGGAGGCTCGCGCATCGACCGCTGGCGACTGGATCGCCAGCCGTCACGGCGGACCCGACATGGGTGTTGTGTTCGAAACCACGACGGGGCGTCCTTTGGACGCCGTGCGGGTACCTGAGTTCTTCACGTATAACGGCTTCCAACAGAAGTTCGTTGCCCGGCTGTCCGGATTGTCTGAGCGGATGAAGCGGGAGCGATGGGTTTTGGGGGATGCCGGCCAGCAGTCGGCCATCGACCAGCAGTACGACAATCTGGCCGGCGATCTGCTCAGCATCTATTCCAACGATTTCGTGACGACCTGGCGAACGGCGCTCGGGAGCCTGCGCCTGAAGAAGCTGCTCGCCGACAAGCCGAAATATGAGGTGCTGCGGGCGCTTTCGGCGCCGACCTCGCCGATGCGGCAAATTCTGGAATCGGTGCGCGACGAGACGGTGCTAACCAAGGAACGGGCGAAGCCGGCGAGCGCTTCGGCGCCAGCTGCCGCACCGGCGCCAGCACTCTTCACGAATGCCCAGGATGGACCGCCTGGCGCGATGATCGAGGCGCAGTTCAAACCTTACCACGCGGCGCTCGAAGGCGAGAGCACCCGCCGGCCGATCGACTCGACCGTCGCGAACCTGAACGACATCGCGCAGAACCTGACGCTGATCATCGAGAATCCCCAACTGACCGCACAGGCCACAGCTGCGCTTCAGACCCAGGTCGCAGCGCTCCGCAACAATGCCTCGCGCATGCCGCCACCATTCTCCGACATGCTGCGAGCAGCAGCCGCGGAGTTCGAAGGCAGCATTGCGGCTTCAACCGCCGGGCAAATCCTTCAAACGTTGCGCGATCAGGTCACGCCGGTCTGCCAACAGACCGTGACCAACCGCTACCCGTTTATCCGCAGCAGCAGCCAGGAAGTCCCGCTGGCGGATTTTGCCAAATTGTTCAGTCCGAACGGCGTTATGGACAAGTTCTTCACCCAGTACCTGGCACCTTATGCCGACACGTCGCGATCGGACTGGGCTTGGCGAAAGGAGAGCCCCGTTGGTCGGTCGTTCTCGCCGGATACGCTCAAACAATTCCAAAATGCGGCCTATATCCGCGACGCCTTCTTCCAGACCGGCGGCGGTGTGCCGGCGGTATCGTTCGCGATCCGGCCGCCTGGGGCAGCCGGGCCAGGCGTGACCGTCAAGACCGAGATCGGCGGCACCACAATTACAAGCCCAACCACACCTGGTCCAGCGACCTCATCCTTGTTCGGCGGTCCGCAACCTACGCCACCGCCACAGCCACAGAGCAACTCGCCAACGACCGTCCTATGGCCGGGCCCCGCGCCGCGAACGGCAATTTCAGTCAGCAACGACACCGGCCCGCCATCCGTGCTTGAGCGCATTGGTCCCTGGTCGTTGTTTCGGATGCTGGAGGCGGGCTCGTTAGTGGTGAAAGCGGAAACGGCCAGCGCGACTTTCATCGTCGCCGGGCGCGAGCTCAACTATCAAATTTCGACTGGATCGTTGCGCAACCCGCTGAACCTGTCAGTGCTGCGTGAGTTTCGTTGCCCGACCGGGATATGACCATGCGTTGCGGGTTATTCGGCAAAATCGGCGCAAAGCGCGATTTCATCGCGATCGCAACCCCGCGCAGCTTCCTGGAAGCCTGGGAGCCGTGGGTACAGGCTGCGCTGTCAGCAAGTCGCCACCAGCTTGGCCCAGGATGGCAGCAGGCCTTTCTGACCGCGCCGGTCTGGCGGTTTTGGCTCGGTGCCGCAATCTGCGGAACGACGGTGGCGGGGGCGATTATGCCCTCGCTCGACGGGGTGGGGCGATACTATCCCTTGACCCTGCATGCGGTGACCGGCGAGGCCGTCTCGTTGCCGCCGCCGAGCATTGATCCGCAGGACGAATGGTTCGGGCAAGTGGAGGCGTTCCTGCTTTCGACCCTGGACCGGGCCGCAACCTTCGAGCAGATCTCCGATGCATTGGATCGGCTTGCGGTGCCACGACTGCAGGAGACCATCGCCAGCGGTCCGCCGATCACGTCGCTTGGTACCGCGGCAATGGGGAGTGCTTCGGCGGTCGACGCCTTCGCGGGGGCGTTTGCAGCACTTTGCGCCGCCAACCCACAGGTCTACGCCGCGGCTAGCTTCTGGTGGACCGCCGGAGGGGAAGGCTTTCCGCCAATGGCGCTGAGTTGCCGCGGATTACCAGATCCGTTTCACTACATTACGCTGCTGACCGGTGATCCCGGCCTCGCAGCATCCGGGAATGGATGACGCACGATGGTGCATACTCCATCCTTGTTCGATGTTGGTAGCGTTACCCATGCCGGAAGGGTGCGGGAGCGGAACGAGGATTCATGTTTGGTACGAACCGACGTTGGCCTGTGGGCCGTCGCCGACGGTATGGGTGGTCACGAGGCCGGCGATCTCGCCAGTCGCATTGTAGTGCAGTCGCTTGACGCGATCGGCACGCCAGAATCAGCCGCAGACCTGCTGGCGGAATGCGAGGAGCGGCTATTCAGCGCAAACCAGCAGATACTGGCGCTTAGTCATGAACGACAGGGTGCCACCGTCGGGACTACAGCGGCGGTTCTGCTCGTTCGCGATAGCTACTATGCCTGCATATGGGCGGGTGACAGCCGGGTTTACCTGATCAGTCGCGGCGCAATTAGCCAAGTGTCGCATGATCACAGCGAACTGGAGGAACTGATCGCCGAAGGTGCGCTGTCGCGCGAAGACGTGAATGATTGGCCGAGCAATGCCATTACTCGCGCCGTCGGTGTCGCCGATGATCCGGAATTTGAGGTGGTATCAGGCCCGGCCGAGCCGGAGGATATCTTCGTGATCTGCAGCGATGGCCTGACCAGGCACGTGCAGGACGACGAAATCCTGCAGCACGCGGCTACGCGACGCGCCCAGGCAGCTTGCGATGACATGCTCGCGCTGGCTCTTGATCGTGGCGGGCTTGACAACGTAACGATTGTGATCGTGCGACTGCTGACGCCACGATCTCAGGAGGCGACAAGATCTCCGCTTAATCGGGAGCCGCAACCATGACCCCGAACGATCCGTTCCGACCGCCCTATCACGGCGTGCCCCCCGGCACCCGTCTCAACGGTATCTACGAGATCGAAGCGGTGATCGGCGCGGGCGGCATGGGTGAGGTCTACAAATGCCGAGAGATCCAGACTGGATCGCCTGTTGCCGTGAAAATGCTATTGCCCGACATGGTCGATAACGAGGCGGCGCTCGCGCTGTTCCGTCGAGAGGCCGCGGCACTCCACAATCTTCCGCATGACGCGATCGTTCGCTACTTCCTGTTTACGGTGGAGCCGGTGCTGCAGCGACCGTATCTCGCGATGGAGTTCGTGAATGGCCGCTCCCTCTCGAACATGCTCGACGATGGACCGTTGACTTTCGAGGCGCTGATCAAGCTGATGCTACGCGTCGCATCGGGACTGGAGGCTGCCCATGAGCACGGCATCATCCATCGCGACGTTTCTCCGGACAACATCATTGTTCCGCTCGACGACGTCAGGCGGGCTAAGATCATCGACTTCGGCATAGCCCGGTCGACCCAGATGGGTGACAAGACCATCATCGGCTCGGGCTTCGCTGGCAAGGACAACTACGCATCGCCGGAACAGGTAGGGTTGTACGGCAATGACGTGACTGCGAAATCCGATGTCTACAGCCTCGGTCTTGTGCTGTTTCACGCGCTGACCGGGCAGAAGCTCGACATGGGCGGCAGCCAGTTTCAACTGGTGGAGAAGCGCCGGCGTGTGCCCGATCTCGGTGCGGTGGATATGCGCATCCGGCCTTTGCTGGAGCGGATGCTGCAGCCTGATCCGGCATTGCGCCCGACCATGGGAGAGGTCGCCAGCTGGAAGCCGACCGGTTTGGTGCAGACGCCGGCTGCGCCGTTATATGGCTTCGATCCGCTGCGGCGGCCGGAAGGCGCGGCGCCGGTGCCGCAGGACAAGATGCCGTCGACCGCGCGGAGTCCGCGCGGCCGCTGGCTGAGGGCGGGCGTGGCGGCTCTGTTACTGCTGGTCGGCGGTGGTGGATATGCCTTCTACAAGCTGGTCTGGTCAGCGCCCGGCACCGCGGTCTTGCCGCCACCTCCAAAACTCGCTGGAACAATGGCGCCGCCGAAGGTCGAGCCCGCTGGACCACAGCCCGGGCGCCAAGAGCCGGAGAAGTTGTCCGCGCAGCCGACGGCGACGCCGTCTCCGGCACTCGATGGGGCGGGGCGAGCTGAGCGCATCCGCAAATACGTGGCCCAATATTCTGGCGGTGACTGCTTCTTTGTCTTGCCGATTGCCGTGAGCCCAAATGCCGCTGTCATCGAAGGGTTCGGTGCCTCGACCGCCCCATTCGACACCTTCGACAAAGCGTTTCGGCGTGAGCAGGGTTTCGAGGCTTCGATCGGCGTCAGGCAAGTGACCCAGGCGCAATGCCCAGCCGTCAAGTTCTTGAGTCAGGTCGGGAGCGATCAGGCGCGAATGCCACGCATCACCCTGTCAGCGACAGAGCTGAAGGGTGGTGAAGCCCTCAATGGGACCATTGAGAACTTTGCCAACCGCGTGGTCGAGCTGCTCATGGTGTCGGATCGCGGCGAAGTCCAGAGCCTGTCTTATCTTCTGAAGCCGGGCATCGACTCGCTTTCGTTTACGCTCCCGACAGCGCGCGCGAGCGGTCCGCAATTGCTGTTGGTCGTGGCGGTTCCGCAGGTTCTGGACTCATTGCGCCAGCCGCGACCGATAGCTGCCGATACGTTCTTCCTCCAGGCGCTGAGCGAGGCTCAGCGCAACAAGGTGACTATCATCGCGGCCGCGCGCTACGTGCTACTCACCAATTGACCGGCGCGCTCAGAATGTTCCGATCACCAGGATTTTCAGGTCGGCATCCGGCTTGAAGTCATTTGCCGTATATTCAAGCGTGTTTCCGGCAGCAGCCGATGCCTTGAGCCGCCCAGGACAGAAGCTCACCAAGCGGTCGTTGCCGCCTGGGTCGATAGTCAGCTTGAACGACCGGATCGGCCCGGCCCAATTCGCGCCGGTCTTGAGCACGTATGATATGCGCCTCTCCTGCAGGTTCGCGCTGTTGGTCTGGTTACTGCCCGCGCGCTTGTCGAGCTCGGCGAGGAACGTATCCTGGACGCAGTATTCTTTCCGGTAACGGGCGACTTGCTGACCCAGTGCGCTGCTGCGGCGTAGGCTCGGGCGCAGGATGGTGTCAGGACTGGAGCCGACGCTCGGCCGGTACTGGTGTTCGACCGTGACGGTGCGCATGGGCGGAAACACCTGCTGGCGCACAGCCGAGGTCTTGATAACCCAACCTGGCGCATACTGCTGGCGACCGTTGTCGCTCATTCCGGCAGGCATCATAAGTCCGTCGTCCACGAGCCGGGTCCGAGTCGCCGCGGGCAGGTCGCTCATCCGGATCTCGCGGCCACCAATCGGCAGCAGCGGCAGCTTGAGTTCGCGGAGCAGGGCACTGACATCCCTGTTGCCAACCATGGCGCGCTGATCGACGGTCAGCGGCGCCGGGCTGCCGTCGACCCTGGTCTCGAAGTCGACGAAGTTGATCGGATCATTTGAAGGCAGTGCAATGTTCTCAGCCTCCGACAGGTCGATGTCGGGCAGCGGAAAGGCAACAGTAAGCGTGACCGGCTTGGCAGTGACGTTGGCGAATTGGTAGCGAACACTGATTCTGTCGAGCCCGATACTAAGGTTCTCGCTCTCCATGGCGACGTCATTGGTGCGTACGAACTGGAGCCCGCCGATCGACAATTCCGCAGCCGAGTCGTTGGCGCGTGCCGGCCAGCCCGTCGCAACCAGCAGCGCGACCATCAAGGCCCGTATCCGGAACGACGGTCGGGTGCAGGCTCCGTTCGGCAAGCTAGTCTCCATGCGGCGTCGCAACATATACTGGTTCCATCCGATGCGGGTCAATCGATCGGCTGATAAAGATCGCCCCACTCGGACTTCCAGACCCCGTCTGGATCGCACACAACCAGCGCCAGCTTTACGTCGTTTGCCAGCCGGATCGCGCCGCGAAAAGCATCCTGAGCCGGCAATTGCGCGCTGATCTGGTCGGTGGTCAGCCGTCCCCGGCTCGCGGCGGCCGGCAGCACGATTGATCCGGAGGCGCCGTCATCGTCGCGTTTCAGGAGCAGCGTGATCGCGTCGGGCTGAACTTCGCTCACCTTCTCAAATCTATTCCGGGCCATGTTTTGCACCGCAAGCTGAAGAAAGTTCGGACTATCACCGTCAAGTGATAGAATTGAACGTGATTGAGATTGCTCACCACTAATTGACGCGCCGCATTAACGGCATCTCGGATTAGTCGATCCGACGCGGCGATCGGTTCGGGGTACATTGAGGCGAACATGCTTCGTCCAAATCGTTGGATCTGGGTCTTCATCGTTGGCGCTGGCATTTTCGGAACCAAGGCGCATGCCGACGATACTGTCGTCCGCAGCTTTGCCAGCGGTTTGGCTGCTTCCATGGTCGGCATCGTTCCGGCCAGCGAGGACGTGGAACTCGCGGGACCACAAGCACTCAGCGCCGACGGGCAGGGCAACCTGTTTGTGCTCGATCAGGTCAACGGTCGCATCCTGCAGTTTGACCCGAAACAGCCGAACTCAGATCCTGACGTCCTCAAGATGCCGAAGGACCTCCAGCCGACCGATCTCGTGGTCCACAACGACGACATCATGGTTTGGGACGGCGGCGTACGGACGCTGAAGGCGGCGCCAGGGCAGTCTACGCGCGGTATCGGTGGCGACGTGATCCAGCTTGAGGAGGTCTCGAGCCGTGGCGCGGACGATCAGGTCGCCGTCTCCGCTTTCGCCCAGATGGGATCGCAGGCGCCCGGCAGCGCGGCCGACTTGCTCGACCAGAATACCCGCGCGGCTATCGTCAACACGACGCGGCAGCCCGACCGGCAATATGTGGCTTCTCGAAGTAAGGGCTCGGTGATCGCCGATATCATTCCGGACAAGGGCAATGCCAGCGTAAGGGTCGAGATCCAGACCATGGTCACCAACGAGACGATCGGCCAGCTCGGCCTGCGGGTGCGCAACCAGCTCGGCACGGTGGAGTTTCTCGAGATCGACAACAGCGACCGTTTCTACGTCCTGGCTGAGGACGTTCCGCCATCGGGAAAGAATGCTTCCACGTTCGTGGCACGCTATGCAGCGAACGGCCGTCTCGAGGGAATCTATGAGCTGCCTTTGGAAAATACGCCGCTGACCCGGCGGTTCGTCACGGTTTCGGGCGATGGCGATGTCTATTTCCTCCGGACCAAGTCGGACGGAATTGAAGTGGTTGGCGTCGGCTTCCGGCCGTTGACCAACGCTTCCATTATCGACGTGCGGCCGTCGCGAACGGCAGCCGCGCCAGCACCGCAATCCGGCGTCAAATTCGACGCGTCGGCTGCTGTGAGACCTTCCAATCGCCAGCAGGCTATCGAGACCGCGTTTGCGTTCGAGGGCATCCAGTGGAAGCTGACGCAGGCCAACTACGGCAGCGATCCCGACAGCCAATGCAGCGGCTTCAGCCGTATTCGGCGGCCGTGGTATCTGCAGGGCAAAGTGAACCAGGAGGTGCGCGGCGTACCTTATTGCTGGGGCTGCCACGGATCGCTCGCGAACTTCCGTCAGCGGATCGAGAGCGGAACGCTGGCTGGCAATGTGTGCACTCGCAATTCGCCACGGCCGGATGTTGCTGGCGTCGACTGTTCGGCATTCGTCAGCGCCGCGTGGGGGCTCTCCGTCCACTACACGACTGCCGCTATTCCTGCGATCGCAGCCCCGGTGGCAAATCCCTGGGACCTGAGGCCCGGCGATGCGCTGAACAAGCCGGGCTCGCACGTGATGTTGTTCCTGCGGTTCACGCCCGATCGCAAGGTTGAGGTGATGGAATCCTCGACCGGTGGCTGCAACGGCCGCGTCTGCCGCAACGTCTACCCGTTGGCGAGCCTGCTTTCGCGTGGCTACGTTCCGGTCCGCTTTCGGGCGTTCGCGGATGACCAGGCGACAGTTTCAGCGAGCGCCTATCAAGAGGCCGAACCGCAGGCGGGCCGCAAGACGGCAAGCAAAAGGCGCTGAACCCGGTGTGTCGCTGGCGCTACAGAATGGATAGGAAGGATGTCGAGGTGGATCACGATGCGGATGCCCAGGGAACTTGATTGCGGGATCAAGCGGCTATGCGCCACCATCGGGCTCGCTGCGTTGATCGGGCTGATATCCCCGCACGCGCATGCGGCAGGAGGATTGTCGATCAGCAATCCGGACGGGGCGGCGGTGCGCGCGCTCGTGATCGGGATCGATGACTATCAGCACGTGCGGAAATTGAAGGGCGCGGTCGCCGACGCCACTGACATCGTGACCAGCTTGAAGAGCATGGGGGTTGGCGACGTCGTCGTACTGACTAACGCACAGGCCGACAGGGCAAGCGTCTTGCGCGAGATCAGTTCACTGGTGGAGCGGACCAAGAGCAACGACCTCATCTTTCTGTCGATCGCAGGTCATGGAACCCAGGAGCCGGAGCGCGTCAAGGGCTCGGAGCCGGACGGGATGGAAAACGTGTTCCTGCTGCCAGGCTTTGAAACCACGCCAACCGGGTCCGTTGAACGTGTTCTGGGCAGTGAGTTCAACCATTTCATCCGGCAGTTCGAGCTTCGCGGAGCGAAGGTAATCTTCGTGGCTGATACCTGCCACGGCGGCGGTATGGTGCGCGATATCGATCCGCGTGCCGCTGAGATGAGCTTCCGGCAGGTCCCGCGTTACACGTTGCTGGTCGACGAACTGAAGCCGGTGTCGGACAGCAACGATCCGAAGTCAGGACTCGATCTTGACCACACGGCGTTCCTGGCTGCGGTGGACCGCTACACCAAGGCGCCGGAAGTCCGCATCCCTGGCATCGATGGCCTGCGCGGGGCTCTCAGCTATGCGGTCGCGCGGGCGGTGGAGGGGAGCGCGGACATCAATCACGATGGGAAGGTGACGCTCAAGGAGCTCTTCAGCAATGTTCGACAGGTGGTCTATCAGCTCTCGGACCAGCGCCAGAACATCGTGACCATATCATCGCCGCCTCAGACGCCGGATACCGACATCGCCTTCGAATTGACGCGCGGTGTCGTGCTGATTCAGGGGCCGGCCGCGAGAGCGGCCTCCGGTCCGGCCGGATCCGGGGCGCCCGTCAAGGGACAAGCGCCCGCGCCGCCGGCTGTCACGGCCAAGGCACCAAACATTCCCACCCTTGCCGCGGCGGCGACCAAGGAACTTCCGACCGGCGACGCGCCGGCCCCCCTCCGTCTCGCTGCGCCAATCCGGCTGGCGGCGCTCGACGGCAAGACGAACTATTTTGCGAGCGTGGCGCCAAAGGATGTTCCCGTGCAGGCTGTTCAACCGACGGACAATCCCGACCTGATCTGGGATCCCGTGTCGCACGACGTGATCGCGTGGGGCGACGTGGTCGCCTACGGGATCGACGTCGCCAGCCTGCCGACGGTAGTCGACCGGACAGCGGCAATTCGTGAACTGAAGCGCATTGCGACCCGGTCGCCGCAGATCATGCGCATCTGGCCGGACGATCGCCAACAGCGTGCTGGCCAGACTGTCGAAGTTGATCTGTCTGATGTGGGGTCAAGAGCGGTGTTGCTGTTCAATGTGTCTGGCGATGGCACCATCCAATTGTTGTATCCGGTGGGTTCCGATGCGGCACTGGCCCGATCGGCGAGTTTGCGCCTACCGCTTAGGGTCGGCGAGCCGTTCGGTGCGGAACAGATCGTTGCGGTGACCTCGCAGCATCGCATGGTCGATCTTGAGACAGTCCTGATGCAGCTCAACCGGCGCCGCGCTTCGGGGCAGGTAATCAAGAGCCTCGAGCGGTACTTGCCTGCGGACGCGCGGATCGCCTCGATCGGCTTCTTCAGTGCTCCCTGACTTTTAGGGAGAGCAGGCCATGCCGTCATCGCAGCCGATCCGCCGGGAGCGACCATGGCTCGCATTCCTGCTGCTGCTGGCGGGTAGCGGAGCTTCGTCCGCAGCACCGTTGCCGTCGGCGTCGCTGAATGTCGGCACGACGTATGCACCCTGGCTTTGGCCCGTACAAGCGGCGCGCAGGCAGGCCAATACCGCGAGTGTGTCCCTTCAGATCCTGCCGGGTCAGACCGTCAACCTCGGCGGCAAGATCACGTTCGGCGTCACCGTGAGGAAGCCGGGATATCTCATTCTCGTCGACGTCGACGCGGAAGGGCGGATGTCCCAGATCTTTCCGACTCCCGAGCTATTGGCGCAGTCGGACGGACGCGACATCAATCTCATCAAGCCCGGCGTCGAATTTGTCGTTCCAACCCCGGCGGCTCGGCAGCGTGGTTTTGAATATGTCGTCTCACCGCCGACCGGGTCAGCAGTGATGATCGCCATCCTGAGCGAGCGGCGGGTGCAGTTGCTCGATTTGCCGGACTTGCCGCGCAAGCTACAAGATCAGGCCGAAGCGTTGAGCTATCTAACGGCCTGGACCAGTGAGCTGCGCGTGCCGGACAACGGCAGCGGAAAGCTGGTGACGAATAATTGGTCGTTCGACGTCAAATCCTATTCCATCAAGTGAGCCCGGCAAGGCCAAGGCCTGTGAAGGCTAAAGCTTGCTCAGCCGACTGAAGAAGCCGCCCCGGGCGATCATGTAATGAATGTCCTTTGGAAAGGGAAAAGCGCTGCGAACGTTGGAAATCGCGCCCTGAAGGAATTCCCCGTGCTGTGGCGCCGGCTTGTGGTGCAGACGCGGCTGGTCAGCGACCTGCGGTATCATGAAGCGATCCACGTAAGCCGGGTCCAGATCGTTGACCCTGACCATCTGGCCAAATGCCGGGAACAGGTCGTAATGACCGACCCTTACGCTAAGGTTCTTGAGAGCAGGGCGTTGTGGCTGCGCTTGATTGCCATCGGCCGTCGCCAGCCCGCGCCCGATCAGGTCCAGCTTCACCGATTGCGGGAGAGTTGATGGACCATACACGATCTCAAGCGCGCGGCCGCTCTGTCCAGACAACCACTGATACCAGAAGGTCGCATCGTCGGGCCGCGCATTGGCACCGTAGAGGCAGTCAAATCCCCAACAAGCCGTCAGCTTGCCCTGATACTTTCCAAGGCTCCCGACGAGATTGCGCATGCCGTTACCACCGCCGGAGTGGCATGCGATGATGAGCTTGCCGATCTGGAGCTGAGGAATGGACGTCGAGGAGAGACCCAGGAACCTGGCAAGAGCTCCAAGGATCTCCTCGAGATAGCGTTCGCCCCAGTTCGCGGTTGCCAGGTCAGACACGCTGTAGTTTCCGGCAAAGGTGTCGCCAACGGCATATTCGTAGCCCAGGAACGGCGCGATAAGCACCACGTCCTTGCCGGAATCCCGGACCTGTTCGCGCAGCCGCGCTGGATCGTTGTGGAACAGAAATTCATGGTTTTTGACGTAGAAACCGTGAAGCCAGATCACGACATCGAACTTGGTGGCGGCTGTTGGGTGCTTTGGCGGAAGATAAACCGCCGTCGGCTTCATGCCGGGCGCCTGCCGCTTCGTGAAGAGCGTCACCCCTGGAAAGGCGTTGGCGTCCTTCTGCTCGAGCTCACACGCCACCACGCAGGTCGCTCCGCTTCGGCCAAGTCAGACACAAGGTCGTCGACCGAGCCGAGGTTAGGCTCGGCGGCTCGGTGCACTCAAGATAATCCGGCGTCCCGATAGCTTCCTGACGACGCCGGCGTGGCGTCTCGCCGCGCTAGTTGCAGACCTCGGCATTGGCATTGGCGTAGGGGCCACCTCCGCCGCGATATTCGAGATGGCAGCCGCGCTTGACGGGGCGGCACAAGAGGTCATTGCAGTAGATCTGTCCCCCCGCGCCTGATGCGCTGCGCCTGGCACCATCCGCCTGCGGCTTCGGGCTCGCCTGTCGCGGCGGAACGTCCGCTGTGGGCTGCCGACTCTGGCGGGCCGAACGATCCGCGCGCGACGGACGGTCATCCGTATTGCTCTTGGCAACCGGCTTCTTCCCGCGCTGCTTCTCGCATTCATTGTCGTCGTTGAGGAACGAGCCCTCGGCACAGGTGATTTTGCTGCACTGGTCGCCGTCGGGCCTGTAGCCGCGATCGCAGATCAGCGGGCAGACCCGCGATGGCCTAAGTTTGATCGCGTCAAGAGCATCCAGACTTGCAAGCTTGACGTCCAGTTTGGTGCCTGCGTGCCGGTTGAAGAGAGCCAACGAGCGCTGTGAGGCCGCATTCCATTGGCCATCGACGGGGCCGGCGAAGCAGCCGACGCGGCTCAATTCGCCTTGTACGGACTTGGCGATATCGGCTCTTGCGATATCGGTCTGGCGCGGCTCGTCGCTCAGTGCCGCAAGCTTGGGCGTCTTGCTGTCCTCACCGGGCGCAGCGGCCGTAGGGTTATCCGCGACCGTACTCTCAACGGCCGGCTTATTCCCGGAGAGTGCAGCGACGATTGTAGATTCGGATGCAGTCCGTTTCCGTTCCGCCTCGGTGGCCTGCTCCTGCGCCGCTTGCTTCGTCCTCTCGGCGGCAATCCGGGCCTCTTCCGCAGCCTTCAGATCCGCGGCCGCCTTCTCCTGTTCGGCACGCTGGGCGCCCTGGGACATCAGGCGAGCTTGTTGCTGCTCGGCCTGCTGCGCTTTCGCTGTCGCCGCGACGCGTGCGTCCTCGGCCTCGAGCTGATTAAGCTGCAGCTTGGCCAGATTTGAGTAGTATCCGTCCGGATGCTGGGTCAGGAACGCGTTCAGAGCGGGCTTGTTGCGGAGCTGCAAGGCCAATTCGTAATCGCGACGAATTTCCGACTGGGGGTTGGCTGCTTGTATGGGCTCCTCGGCCTTGGCAGCCGGAACAAGTGCAACGTCTTCGCCGCCCAGCGAGCCGTAGACATAGGGCTCCTGTCGGTTGCCCGTGGCTTGCAAGACATCGTCGCGGACGAAGCCGAAAGCCCTGCGCAAGTCGAGCCCCGGCTTTGCAATATACTTCACGAGAGCCGTCGCGTACGGACTATTCTTGCTGTTGCCATCGAGTGCGGTTAGTCCGGCTTTCGCGGCAAACGCGATCAGTGTGTTGGAGACGGCAGGTTCGACCCTGGCCAGCCCGCGGCTGATTGATCGCGAGGCAACCGTACGCTTCATTGAGTCGGCAAACGGATTGTTGCGGCACGCGTCGACGATCACAACGCGCAGCTGCCTCGCAGGCTCGATCGCCAGCAGGACACGGTCGAGCGAGAACGCTTCGTCATAGATATCCGTGTCACGCTCGAGTCTGGCGTCTGTCGGGATCAGATAGTTCGTCCCGTCGATCTCGATACCGTGGCCAGCATAGTACACCAAGGCAATGTCGGCATTGCGGGCCTGATCGGCGAATTCTCTCAGGGCCCGCCGCATGTCGGTCGCGGCGAGGTTGAGCCTTGAGTCAACCACATCGAAACCTGCGCCCTTCAAGGTCGCGGCGATGGCCGCAGCGTCATTGGCCGGGTTTGGAAGCAGTGGGGCGTTTTGATAGCTGGAATTGCCGACCACCAAAGCCACGCGCTTTGTCGCCCAGGCTGGCTGAGAGGCCAGGAACAGCGAAGCGGCGAGAAGAAGACAAACTCGGAGGTGCCTGTACAATCTCATGGCGAACACCCAACCTATGCCCGTAGAATGGTAACGTCGCGAGGACGGCCGCGTAAGAAATAATTCCTGAATTCGTACTGGCGGCTGCCTATCTGCATACAGTACCGATCTCGGGCCCGATCCATTCCTATGTGTTGTTTTGAAATGCGGAGGCGTTCAAAAGATGCGGAGGATTATTGCGGCCGGGCGTTGTGCGCCGATTCATGTGGATGATGGGCGCCCGCCAATGTCGCGCGGTCGTGTGACCTCTGTATAAGATGTTGATGTAAAACAGTTATTGTACTCTTGCTGGCCTGCTCGCGGCAGCGCACCAGAAGGCTCTGGCGTGGTTCAAACGAAAGTTCCGCTGACGGCGATCGAGGGGACGTGAAGTCCAAGGACGGGCTCGCGGATCGACCGTCTCGGTCGCAGCTTGCATTCAGGTCAACAGCGAGGAGCGAGGCCGTCAGTTCGGCTTCGGGCAGTGATGGACTTTGCGAAGAATTCGCGTCCATCGAGCTATGGCTTGGCGGCCACGATGCCGTAGAAGTTCTCCAGGAGCTGTTCCTCCGTGAGAGAGGACGTTCTTGTGGCCCTTGTACTCTTCATCTCCCCAGGTGAAGACCGTCATTTTCAAGTTCCCGCCGGACAGGACGATCCAATGACGAGCTTGAGCCACATCGAGCCCGACGTCGCCTGATCCGACGCGTCGAGCAAACTGGGCGTCGATAAGCAAACAGACGCGATAGCCCGCGGCAACTAGCCGGCTCGCCCTGTCTATACTGCCGGTGCCCGACGGTGAAACACGAGATCGGCGTCTTCTTGGAAGTCGGTGTAGCCGGCGCGGTGAATCTCCATCGGGGTCATGTCCCCCGGACATTGCTCCTTCGGTAGAGTCGAAATGAAACCAGTCCTCCGAATTGCGGAGGACAGCGCGCGGAGATACAATCGCAAATTCCGAACTTCAGAGAAACTAATGCCTATTCCCTTGAGGATTTACATCACGCCATTTGCCGAGAGAGGGGTCGTTGAGCCCAGGCAATGGAGCAGCGACACGGCCAAGAAGGCGCTCGACGTGGTCAATACGATCTGGTCAAAGGCCAAGATCGCGTTCGTGATCAGCGATTGCTTGATGGAGAAGCCGCTCGACATGGCAAAGAGCGCACGCAGCAATGATCAGCGATTGCTGGGTGTTCTTACCTCCCGGCACGATCCGGACAATGCCGTCCACATCTACCTCGTCAATTCGATTGAAAATCTGTCCGCCGGCGGAAGCTCATACCCCAATAGCGAACCCGAGCCGGCAAGCTTCGTCCAGTGGTATGGCAATGACCACGCCAATGGACGCGCCTGGGCTCACGAGCTTGGTCATCTGATGAGCCTTGATCACGTCGAGATCGATTATTCCAATGAGAAGCAGGCGGCGCAGCGCGTCAAGAACCTCATGACGATAGGATTGAGCGCCGGCTCCGACTTGACTGGCCAGCAGATAGATGCAGCCAAGGGCTCAAAGCTGGTCAAGCGATTTGGCGGATAAGTCGTCGGCCGACCGCAGAAGTCGTCGCCTCCGTCGTCCTGCAGATCGCGCGTCCGCGCGAAACGGTCCGAACGTCCTCTGCGCGAGGCGATCTCCACTGAATTCAGCCAAACGATTGCATTGTGGCAATCGACGTAGTCGTGTGCTCCCGGCCCGACGTCGAGGCGGGCGGACTTACGGCAAGTTCCGTCTCCCCAGGCCTCGTAGGCGGAGCCCTTGGCGAGCCCCTTGTCGGAAATCGAAAAGCAATTGAATGACTGCGTTTCGCGCATGGCAGCGACAGCCTTAGTGAGAGTAGATCGAGGAAACGACGCCAGGTTCCTGTTCGCGAGAACCTCGTCGCTCCAGTTCAGACGTTTAGCGCGAGAGTCCATGATTGCGATCACGGAACTGGTGACCACTTCGCCTGCTTTGCAAAGCCATCCGCAATTGACACGCAATGACCCCAAATCACCAACGAGCACACCAAGTGCTTCCGCGATATTGCGCTGCGGTTGCTGGACGACGCCTACCGTTTCGCTCTGTTTTTGATGGGGATCAGGCAGACGCAGAGCAAGCCGGCAAAAGTACTATCTAGATGCGCTGCCGTTTTGACAGCGGTTGGGTAGGGGCTTCCAAGTCTAGGGAAATTCCGCGAAGTCGTCGTGCTGTACGAGTTCCACGGCCTGTCCTCCAACCGCGACCCCTCCTAGGTCGTCGCTGCTCCGATCGCGACAATGATGTCGCGTTGCACAGCGCACACTGCTTCGGCGCCAGATCGAATTGGGAAGAAGATCACAACCTTCGTTGTAGCTGCCGATTTCATGAACTTCTCTTCTCTTGCCCGCACTAAAAACAAGGCGGTCCTGCGCCGTCCGGCCGATCGCCGACGAGTAGCTATCTGTTTACTGCAGGTCGAAGAGACATGTTTCACAAAACTGGTCCGGGCAGGGTTGACGTCGATCTGGATTTTTCAGGAGTGGGGGTTCTGCACGCGCGGCTCTGGAATTTCGATTTCGATGACTTTGCCGGCTACCAGTTTCGGGGCTTGAAGAAAGAGCATTCCGAATTTCTGAAGAGCAAAGTGGCCCCCCTACTCGAGGACGATGCCGGTCAGATCTGGATGACGGGCTCCGCGAGCCGGATCGGTGCGGCCGATTGGAATATGACGACGTCGGCCAACCGCGTGATTACGGTCGCGCGGTCTCTGTCCGGGATGGGCATCCACCCGGAGCAAATGCAGACGCACGCCATCGGCAATACGCAGACGGCAAATCACAGGCTGGACGAAGACAACGATAGATCAGTGGTCCTTTGGGTGCTGCCGAAGGTCTATTTCGAACCGATCATAAAGCCAGACTTGCCGCGACCCGTTCCGCCGAAGCCAAAAGTCAGTCGAAATTTCAAGATAGCCATGCTGCTTGAGGTCGACGGTTCGATCTCGTTCGCCGCGAGAGCGGCCATCAAGCGCATCGTGAAGGGCAGGGCTGGAGCCGGGATTGCGTTTGCCAGCGCCTTGTTCTCCATATGGGACACGGAAAACAATCTGAAGTGCACCTACGTCTATGCGGCGGTCGGCCTGGGCTTTGGCTTAAGCCTTCCGAAGACCGGCGGTAGATCGGGTACCCTGCATGGCCCCTGGAATTCGTTTACGACTGAAAAGCCAATCTCCTGTTCGCAGTTCGGCAAGTCGATGCGCTTTACGACTATCGGCATAGGAGATGTGAGCAAGAACTGGATCCTGTTGGAAACGCCCAAGGGGGTGAAGGACGTCTACTTGAGCATCACCACCGGCACGACCATAGGCGGCGGCGCGTCGACATACCCAGCCCATCTGAGCGCTTTCGTCCCGCTGGAGAGACCAAAGCCGTTTGGCGGGCCATGAGCATGCCGAGGCCGACAAAGCCCGCATGCTGCGGTTCATGTCCCGAGCTAGCTTTTGTTGGCTGGACCTAGTTCAAACTTCCCCATGATGGATTGGACTGAGAGTTCAAAGTTTTCAACCGCTTAGAAAGTAACGTGTGCACGACGTGTGCACCGGGAGATCAAGAAAAATCTCGTCACAGTCAGTGTGAGCTGGCGTTTTGGAGCAAGGGGGCCGCCTTCAGTTGGCGGCGCTCGACCAGAATTCGGAGGGAAGGGATGACGGCGGGGGCCGGTGGGCCCCTTCTCCGGTGTACGGCACACATTCGCGGAACTCAGCTGATCCAACTTAGAACGAACAGACTTTATAGCGTGGGTCAGTGGCGTTCCTTCGGTACCAAAACCAAGAATGTCCGCCAAACTACGATCTTCTGCGACTTCCTGCGCGGTAACCGCGTTCCTGTAGCACCCAGCCGTTCTTATCGCCCCGATCGAGTTCGCAACGCGATTAGGCCCTGACTTGGCCTCCGGCTACTTTCCGGCTCCCGTAGTCAAGCCGCTGACGATGTAGCGCTCGAGGAAAATGCCGACCAGGACGAGCGGTGCGATCGCCGCCGTAGACAGCGCCGCCATCGACCACCAATTGATGCCCTGCGAGCCAGTCTGGCTCGCCACCATAACGGGGAGTGTCTTCGCGTCGGTGCTCGTCAACAGCGCCGCGAAGAAATATTCGTTCCAGCACAGCACCAGCGAGAGGATGAATGCGGCGATCATTCCGGGAACAGCGAGCGGCAGAATGATCCGCAGGAAGGCGCCCCAGATCGACAGGCCGTCCACGAAGGCAGCTTCGTCGAGCTCGATCGGAATCGCATTGAACTGATCGCGCATGATCCAGATGACGATTGGCAGCACGGTCAGCGTGTAGAGCAAGACAAGGCCAAGTCGCGTGTCGAGTAGGGCCAATGCCTTGTAGAGGACGAGGAACGGCAGCGCAAGCACGACCGGCGGCAGGATCAACTGGGACATGAAGAAGAACAGGATGTCATCGTTGCGCATCCAGGCGAACTTGTAGCGGAAGCGGCTCAGGCCGTAGGCCGCCAGAGATCCGAGGATCAGTGCAAGCAGGGATGCACCGACCGACGTGATGATGCTGTTGACGAAGCGATTCACGAATTCGGAGCGGGCCGTCGAGGTCCCGAATAGTGTATCTGGCGACAGGCCGAGCGAGCGCCATCCCTTCCAGTCCGGCTGAAAATCGACCCAGGGAACCAGGTGGGCTTGCGTCACATCGACTGCCGATTTGAACGACGTCGTGACGGTCCAATAGATTGGGAACAGGCAGATGAACGTCCAGAACAGGAGTGCAGCGTAGACCAGCATGCGGCTCAGCATCCGCTTTGCTCTGGGGGGCGCCGGATGCCTCCGGATGGGCTTTGATGCCAGGATCGATCGCGCCAAATTGAGCAACTCCGTTTGGAAGTGACTTCCCGCCCCCTAGACGACCTTCTGCGTCCAGCGCTTGGACAGGCGCTGCAGGACGGTCAGGATCACGATGATCATAAGCAGGTAAACCATAGCGAGCGCGGTGCCGTATCCGACATTCGAGCGGTCGCGGTAGACGCGGTAGATGAAGCTCGACACCGTGTCGGTTGCCCCTCCCGGGCCTCCCGCGGTGACGTTGATCACGATATCGGCGAGCTTGAGCTTGAAAATGATGCGGATGATCAGGACGGTGATGCTGACCGGTAGCATGATCGGGAATGTGACGTGCCAGAATGATTGCCAGCCATTCGCGCCGTCGACTTTAGCCGCCTCCTGCACCTCCTTCGGCATCGCCTGGAGGCCTGCGAGCAGGATGATCATGATGAAGGGGATCGACACCCATGCGTCCATCGCCTGGATACTGAAGCGCGCCATCCACGGCGAGGCGAAGAACGCTGGATTTTCCCATCCGAGATAGCGCGCCAGCGTCGCCGCAGGTCCGAAACGATACTCTAAAAGCGACTTGCCGATCATCCAGCTCACCGCGACAGGGCTGAGCATCATGGGCAGCAGGAAGACCACGCGGAAGAATTTTCGCGCCCGGATTTCGGCGCTGAGCAGGAGCGCCAGCCCGAACGCGATCGCGTATTCGCCGAGCACCGCGACGGCGTAAAAGACCATGTTGCCGAGCGCATTCCAGTAATAGGTGTCGTTCAGCATGCCCCTGACATTGTCGAAGCCGCTGAAGCGCGGGCCTTCGATCGAGCTCAGATTCCAGTCGAGCGAGGCGATATAGATCCCGAAGACCGTCGGGAAGATCACGACGGCGACGGTGAAGAACACCGCCGGCAGCAGGAACAGCGCGCGCTGGCCACGCTCGCCACGGGTCAGAACTTGTCCGACGCCAAATGCAACGGCCCAGACGAGATAGGCGATGAGGATCGGTCGCCAATCGGAAAATCCGGCGGTCATCATGCCGGTCGTGTGCAAGACCTGAATGAGGAGGACAAGCAGGAAGCCGAGCGACGCCGCCAGGACAAGCGCGCGGCCGGCGACCTTCCTGCTGCCGGGTGCGCGCTTAGTCGCTGGCTGGTGGTGCAGGTCGTCGCTCACGGGTACGGAATTCTGCATCGAGATGAGCCGCATTCTGTGCCGGTTCTGTCGCCGGGCAAGTTTTCGGCTGGCGCCGGAGGCGCCAGCCGAGGCTGGATGGCTTCGCGCAAGCGCCGCTACACGCCGAGAGAGGCCTTGTAGAGCCCGATCTGCCGCTCGCGACCGATCTGGTCGGTCAGTTTCTCCCAGGCGGCGGCGATGTTGTTCGCGCCTGTCTGCGCGTCAACCTTGCCGGCGAAGATCTTGGTGAGCTCGTCTTCCGCGATGCTGTAGTACTGGAAGATGCCGGGGATGCGCGGCTCCACGGCGCGGTTTGGATGATTGTAGGAGGCGAGCTGCGAGTTCAGGTAGGAGGTGATGTATTTGCGGTCGTAGCCCGCCGCCACCCATTCGTCGTACTGGAAGTGGCTGGTGCGGTGAGCCTGGAAGCCCGAAGGATACATCACCATCCAGAGCGACAGGTCCTTGCCGCCGAGATGCGCGGCCGCGCTCCACGCCGCCTTGTGCTTCTTCTCGTCGCCATTAACGCGGGCCATCACATAGACGCCCCAGCCGAGATAGGCGCAGTTCGGCGCATGGTTCGGACCGCTCGCAAGCTTGTCCCATTGCCCGGTCTTGGAATTGTAGACATCGTCCGAGCCCGGCAGGATGTCGAAGCCGACAACATCACCGATGACGGAGGTGTCGCTCGCCTTCGCGACCTGGCCGATGTCGCCCCACCAGGGGATCATCGAGCCGATGCCGGCTAGGAATTGCTGGAAGCCGGTCGTGTTCGGATCGGCGTTGAGCTGGTCGGCCGGCTCGAACGGCAGCGCGTCGATCACGTCCTGGATGGCGCGGACCCAGGCCGGATTGTTAATGCGCGGCTTCATCGTGTCGATGTCGAACAGCCAGGCCTTGTCGTCGGGATGCTTGGCATAGGCCGAGGCGCGGCTGCCGAGGAAATAGAAGCCGAACCCGCCCCAGGGCTTTGGCGCGTCGAGATAGCCGAACGCGTTTTGGTTCTTGATCTTCTTGCCCTTTAGGAATTTCGTCACTGCCTGCACCTGCTGCCAGGTCTTTGGCACGCCCCATTCGGTCGAATTGCCCGCATCTTTCCAGGCCTTGGCGAGGGCTGCGTCGGAGAAGACGTCGGTGCGGTAGTTGAAGTTGTGGCAGTCGCCGTCGATGGTGACGCGATAAGTCTTGCCGTTCCAGGTTCCGACCGGCGGCTTCAGGTAATCGACATAATCGTCAACATCGATCTGCTTCTTGACCCAGTCCGGCATCTCCGAGGCCAGTCCCTTGCCACAGACGTCGCCCTCGAACGGCGCGCCCATCTCCAGAATGTCGAAGTCGACCGTGCCGGTCGCGATCGCCTGCTGCAAGCGCGGGTTGTAGTCCGCCTGCGCGAGATCGATCCAGGAGATTTTTGCACCCGTATAGGCCTCCCATGGCTTGAGGAAGCCGCGGAAGAGGAGGTTGTGCAGGTTCTGATTGTTGAGCCCCATGAAGGAGAGCTCAACGCCCTTGAACTCGCCTTCCTTGATGCTCGCCTTGGTCGGGCCGAGGCAGAGCTCACCGACTTTCTGCCAGTCGGCATCCGTCGGCGCACCTTTGCCGACGCCCGGGATTTGGGTGATCTGCGCGCGCAGATTGGCTTGCGCAAGCGCGAGCTCCGAGAACGTGCCGAGCGCGCCGCTCGTGCCCAACGCTGCGGCGCTTGCCGCACCTTTCAGCACAGTGCGCCGGTTCGGCTGCATTGCGGTATGCCGATCATGATCTTGCTGTTTCACCGCGATACCCTCCCTTTTGACTTTCTTGATGTGAAGTCTGAAGCGCCGGAGCACATCGAGGCCGTTGCGCTCGCGGACTTCGGTGTCGTCGTGATGGGGTCACACAAGCCGCGTCGAGTATGCAACGGCGCATTCCAAAGTCAACGAAAGCAAGCTTGAAGCCGTGTACGATGCCGACGTGAACGACGAAGACAGCGGTCGATGATGCCGCGCTGCAAAATGGATCATCAGGCGAGACGACGTGCAGCGTTCGATCTCGGCAAGCGTGAATCGACCAGTCCCGGACAGCGACATCGTCCGGGTGTCATAATTTTGTCGGACGTGTCGCGCAGCGCCGGCGCTCACTCAGGCGTCGGGCGGAATGACGCCCTTCTTGAAGATAAAACAGCCGTAGAAGCGCCGTTCGCCGGTCTGAATCACGCAATAGGATTTCTTTGCGAGTTCATAGAAGGCAAATCGCTCGACCGATTCCATAGGAAACGAGCGTCCTTCCGCTGCATCGATTGCGGCCTGCACTTCGCGCTGCACCTCGGGAATTTCGCCGGGCTGGCCGACGATCTCCATGCGTGACGCCGGCTTGTCGACAAAACTGTCGAGCGGCAGCACCGACATGATCGCGCGCGCGGCGCGTCCGGCGCTGACATTGTCGATGCGCAACAGCCGGCCCAGGACGGTCTGGCGGGCCACGGAGTCGGCGGGGAAATTGGTGTCGCAGAGGACGAGATCGTCGCCGTGCCCCATGGACCGCAGGGCATAGAGTACATCTGCATTGAGAAGAGGGTCGATCGATTTCAGCATGCAGCCTCCCTTGACGCGATCAGAGCTTCTTGGATTGATTGGACTATCCGACGTCGCGGCACCGGCGTCCATATGGTCCAGGCTGAATATCTCCAGGATTGGCTGACCGAGCGATTGGAGGCAAGCAGCCACAAACAGGCGGCGTGGCGCACGGATCCGGTCCGGTCCGGTCCGGCGCCGGCGGGTGCATCGGCGACATCGGCACCCACGCCTACAATCTCGCCTGCTTCGTCACAGGGCTCGAGTTCGACGAATTGCTCGCACAACGGTCGACTTTCGTCGAGGGGCGGCGCCTCGATGACGATGTCCAGATCCTCCTCCGGTGGAAAGGCGGCGCCAAGGGCATGCTGTGGTAGAGTCAGGTCGCCGTCGGCAATGAGAACGGCCTAACGTTGCGCGTCTACGGCGGCAAAGGTGGCCTCGAATGGGCACAGGAGAATCCGAACCAGCTCTGGTTCACGCCCTACGGTCGACCGAAGCACCCGTGTCCCCTTTACCTTGAAGGTTTCGCGACCATCTACGCTGAAGCAGCGCGCGCCATCCACGCGGCGGAGGCCGACGAAAAGCCAGATCCTGAGGTGATCTTCCCATCTGTTGAGGATGGCCTAGCAGGCGTGAAGTTCATCGATGCTGCTGTGAAGTCCGCGACAAGCAAAGGTGCCTGGGTTCGGATGACGTAACTGCCGACGCGCCACGCTCACCGCTCTTTGCATTTACCCCGCAAAAACGCTTGCGCCGCTATCTGCGCAACTGACGCGTTCGCGGAAGAAGCCGAAGAGTTCGCGGCCAATCCCTACATGGGCCGTGGAGAGATCGGCTTGCGCGCAGGCTCGCGCGGCCCACTCGCTCGGGTCGACGAGCACGTCAAGCCGACCGGTGACGGCGTCAAGCCGAATGACGTCGCCATCGCGAATTCGTGCAATCCCACCGCCGTCAGCTGCTTCAGGAGTGACGTGAATGGCCGCGGGAACCTTACCGGAGGCGCCCGAAAGCCGCCCATCTGTGACAAGCGCGACTTTGAACCCGCGATCCTGAAGCACGCCAAGTAGCGGCATCAGCTTGTGCAGCTCCGGCATGCCGTTCGCCTTCGGACCCTGGAAGCGTACCACCGCGACCACATCACCCGCGAGCTCACCCGCGGCGAAGGTGCGTTGTAGGTCCTCCTGGGAATGGAAGACGCGAGCCGGCGCTTCGATCACATGGCGCTGCGGTACGACCGCAGATGTCTTGACGACCGCGCGCCCGAGATTGCCCGTCAGGACCTGAAGGCCGCCGGCCGTTTGGAACGGGTCTGCAGTGCCGCGAAGCACGGCAGAATCGCCGGTTTCAGCCGGTCCGTCGCGCCAGGTCAGCTTGCCCTCGGCATCGAGCAGCGGCTCCTGCAAGTACGCATCGAGCCCGTCGCCGCAAACAGTCAGGACGTCGCGGTGCAGGAGCCCCGCAGCAAGCAATTCGCGGATCAAGAAGCTCATTCCGCCGGCGGCATGAAAATGGTTCACGTCTGCTGAGCCGTTGGGATAGATCCGCGCGATCAGCGGCGTCACCTGCGCGAGGTCGGCGAAGTCGTCCCAGGTCAGGGTGACGCCGGCCGCCGCGGCCATGGCAACCAGATGCAGCGTCAGATTGGTCGAGCCACCGGTGGCGTGCAGGCCCACTATGCCGTTGACGAATGCGCGCTCGTCGAGCACGCGGCCAATCGGGATGTATTGATTGCCGAGCGAGGTGATGTCCAATGCTCGCTCGGTCGCCGCGACGGTCAGCGCATCGCGCAAAGGTGTGTTCGGGTTCACGAATGATGCGCCCGGAAGCTGCAGGCCCATGATCTCCATCAGCATCTGGTTGGTATTGGCGGTCCCGTAAAAGGTACAGGTCCCCGCGCCATGGTAGGCCTTCGCCTCCGCTTCCAACAAAGCCTCGCGACCGAGCTTTCCTTCCGCGTAAGCCTGCCGGATTTTCGCTTTCGCGTCGTTGGCAAGGCCCGAAGTCATCGGGCCGGATGGCATGAAGACCGCAGGCAAATGCCCGAACGAGAGCGCGCCGATGACGAGACCTGGCACGATCTTGTCGCATATGCCGAGAAACACCGCGGCGTCGAAGGTCTGATGCGACAGCGCGACCGCGGTGGACAAGGCGATGACCTCGCGCGAGAACAGCGAGAGCTCCATTCCAGCTTCGCCTTGCGTGATGCCGTCGCACATCGCCGGAACGCCACCCGCGACCTGGGCAACACCACCGGCTGCGCGCGCGCTCTGGCGGATGAGTTCAGGGAAACGCTCGTAGGGCTGGTGGGCCGAGAGCATGTCGTTGTAGGCGGTGACAATTCCGAGGCTGGGGACGCGGCCGTCCTGCATCAGCTGCTTGTCGCGGCCGCCGCATGCCGCGAAGGCGTGAGCCTGGTTGGCGCATCCCAGTCGCCGTCGCACTGGCGTGCTCGCCGCGTTCGCAATGCGGTCGAGATAGCGTGCTCGGCTGTCGTGACTGCGTCGAGCGATGCGATCAGTTACTTCGGCGACCCGCGCATTGATCCTTGCTTCGATGGTCATACAAGCCTCCTGTTTGCGGACGGAGCATCGGCGATGCGCTGCTCCGTGGTCACGGACCGTCCTCCATCCATGTCCGGCCGTCGCGTTCGATCAGTGCGACGGCAGCGGAGGGGCCCCAGCTGCCGGCGACGTAGGGACGCGGGAGATCATTCGTCTGGCTCCATGCCTGACGGATCGGATCGATCCAGCGCCATGCCGCTTCCACTTCGTCCCGTCGCATGAACAAGGTGGCATTTCCGCGGACAACATCCATCAAGAGCCGCTCGTAAGCGTCGGGCACCGAGACGTCGAATGCTTCCGCAAAGCTCATGTCGAGGGGGACATACTGCAACCGCATGCCGCCCGATCCAGGCTCCTTGATCATCAGCCAGAGCTTGATTCCCTCGTCCGGCTGCAGGCGGATCACGAGCCGCGTCTGCAAAGCCTTTCCGCAATCCGAATTGAAGATCGAATGCGGAACTTTCCTGAATGTCACGACGATCTCGGAACTGCGCTGCTGCAATCGCTTTCCTGTGCGCAGGTAAAAGGGGACGCCGGTCCAGCGCCAGTTCGCAACGGCGGCCTTGAGCGCGACGAAGGTTTCGGTCGAGCTCTGGCGGTTGTCGATCTCTTCCACATAGCCCGGGACCGCAATGCCGCTGCATGCGCCGGCGCGGTATTGACCAGGCACGGTCAGGAATGCCGCGTTTGTCTCATCGATGCGCTCGAGCGATTTCAGGATCTTGAGCTTCTCGTCGCGTACGGCGTCGGCTTCGAGCGAATGTGGTGGCTCCATCGCCACCAGACAGAGCAGTTGCAGAAGGTGATTCTGAACCATGTCGCGCAGGGCGCCGGACTTGTCGTAGTACGTGCCACGTTCCTCTACGCCGATGGATTCGGCGACCGTAATCTGCACATGGTCGATGTGGGCGGCATTCCACAGCGGTTCGAACAATGCGTTGGCGAACCGTAGCGCCATCAAATTCTGCACCGTCTCCTTACCGAGATAGTGATCGATCCGGTAGACGCGTTCCTCCGGAAAAATCATGCCGACGGTCTGATTGAGCCGGATTGCGGTTTCGAGATCCTTGCCGATCGGCTTCTCGATAACGATGCGGGAATCACCTTTTGAAAGACCGTAGTGCCCGAGCCTTTCGCAGATCGGTCCGAATAGATGCGGGGCCGTCGCCAGATAATGGACCTGAACGCGGTCGGCGTAGGCCGACAGGGCGGCTGCGAGTTCGGTCCAACCGTTCTCGCCTTCTGCATCGGCAGCCATGTAGGAGATGCGGGCAAGGAAGCGATCGAGTTCGGGTCCCGTCGTTTCCGATGCGGGCACATGTTTCACGATTGACGCGCGCATCAGAGCGAGGAAATCATCCCGCGACATTGCGCCGCGCGCGACGCCGAGAATGGCCGCTTCATCCGGCAGCTGGCCCGCAAAATCGCGCCGAAAAAGTGCCGGCAACAGCTTGCGACGCGCGAGATCGCCCGTCGCGCCGAAAACCGTCAGGACGAAGGGAGCCACCGGGATGACGCGGCTGGTCAGACCGGAGCCTTGCTCAATTCGATCCCTGCCGATGTGCCGCATTGCGTCCGTCACTCTGTCAAGCATGGCTGCGTGCTCCCATCGATATCGGCGGTGGTCGGCAGGTCGGCGCCATCGCGTGAAACCGTGATGGCGGCGGCGGCCATCCCGTAAGTGAGCAATTCGCGGATTGCCGCCTGGTCGAGCGCCGCGATGGCGTCGGGATGGAGCCGCTCGGTTTTGGCAAGCTGCGCAAGCAGCGCGGCGTGGAATGTGTCGCCGGCGCCCACGGTGTCGCGCACGACCACTGAGCGACCGGGGACCGATACGCTTCCAGTGGCGGAAAAGGCGGTTGCCCCCTTCGCTCCCTCGGTCACCACTACCAGCCGCGCGCCGCACTTTTGCCAGTAGGCGGCCGCATCGGCAATTGAGAAACGACCACCCCACGCAAGGCGAACGTCCTCGTCACTCGCCTTGATCATTGTAGCCGTCCGGTAGAAGCGTTCCGTGGCGACCACCCAGCTTTTCATATCGCCGACGACGGTCGAACGGACGTTCGGATCAACGCTGATGACGCGACGCCCGTGTTCGCGTTGGGCGAGCGCGGCAAACGTGGTGCCGACCGGCTCGACGGCCATGGAATAGGAGCCGAAGGTCAAAGCCTGGATGTCGGCGGGCAACGCGCTGGGCAGATGAGCGAGCGGGAGCGAGCGATCTGCTGCACCTTCGCCATGGAAAGTGTAGTTCGGCTGGCCGTCATCGGCGGTCGCCACGATCGAAATAGGCGAGGGCCGATCGCTGCGCACAAGAAAACGACCATCCACACCTTCGCGAGCGAGGCGGTCCGCTAGGAACGCGCCGAAATGATCGCGCGAGATGCCACTCAGGAAGGCCGTTCGAACACCGAGGCGAGCAAGGCCAACAGCGACATTGAATGGAGACCCACCGGCAACGGCATGGGTCGACATCTCCGGCCCGCCGGGCACCTTCACAAACAGATCGATCAGGGCTTCGCCACAGACAAGAATCACGATGCGTCACCCTGGTTCATCACGATAAGCCTCTGGGCGGTTCGGCACTTGCGGGAAACGGGATCCGCGCCAGGCACGTTGCTGCGCTCGAAGCGGAGAGCCATGTCGTTGACCATGCTCAATCCTTGAAGAGGACGTCGTAATCGCGAGCGAACGCCGCGAGCAACGGCAAGGCCGCGCCGCCGATTGCGCGTGCATCACGCCCGATTGAGCCTTCCACCACCGCAGCGTCGGTGAGGCCCTGTCGGTCCATGCGGGCCCAATGTTCGTTTGTGCGCTCGACGAGACGGCGGCGCACCTCGACCGGAAAGGCCCCGTCGATGACGACGGCTTCAAAGTCGATCACGGCGAGTAATGCAGCGACTGCCTGCGCCAGGGCCTCCGCTGCTGCAGTAATCCACGCTTCGAGCGGATCCGCAAAACTCGACCAATCATCGGGTGAGAGCCAGATGTCGGTGCCGCGTTGACCGGCTGCGATCACTCGGCGCTCCAACTGATAGATGGAGGCGGTGCGGATCAACTGCTGAAGGCTTGTCTCACCGTTTTCCTCCCGTCGCATGATCGGCATGGACCCGAGCGCGCCGGCATTGCCGCTGCGACCCGGGAACAGGCTGCCATTCAGAACAATGCCGCCGCCGATGAAGGCGCCGATGTAGAAGTAGGCGAAATCCCGGTACGCCGCGCCGGCAGCGAAGGTGAGTTCGGCCGCACATGCCGAAGTCGCGTCGTTGCAGACGCGGACCGGCCAAGGGGCGAAGCGGCGCGACAGTTCAGCGGCAACGTTGAAGTCACGCCACTTGTCGAGCGCGCCGGGTGGTGTCTGCAGATCGGCTTCCCAGTTCCACAACTCAAATGGCATTGCGACGCCAATGCCGCTGATCCTGCGATGCTGAGCTTCAGGCAATTCGGCGACAAGACCCGGCATCTCGCGTTCCGCAAATGCCATGATCTCTTCGGGCGCAGGGAAGGAATAGATCATGCGTCGCCTGGCGCGGATGCCGGCGGTGAAGTCCATCAACACCAGATCGGAACTGCGCCGGCCGATCATGAGCCCGAGACCGAAAGCGCCGTCCGGATTGAGCGAATAGGGGACGGAGGGTTGGCCGATGCGGCCTCGCTGCGGTTCGCCCGCAAGTAGCAGCCCGTCGGCTTCCAGCCGATTGATGATCACGGTCGTGGTTTGAGTCGAAAGGCCGGTGAGGCGTGCGATCTCGACCTTGCCGAGACTGCGATGGCGCCGAATAAGGGAAAGGATCAGGCGCTCGTTGTACAGTCTCACGCCGGTCTGGGTGGTGCCGCGGCTGTCGCCGGGCAAAGCCACCGTAGCGCCCGCAAGCGGTGCTGTTTCTTCCATCCTCGGCTCCACCGAACTCCGGGAATCTGTCGTCGCGACAGTTCTATTGGCCCATTCCCGGGCAGTCAGGACGCTACAATGGACGCAGTCGAGAGCGAGTGTCAATTAATAAATCGGGATGATTTATTTATTGACAAGGCCGTTTGCAGTTCTTTAGGATCGGCAGCTACACGCGGTCGAAACCGCACAGGCCAACAAAAACGTCCGACGGGGAGGGAATAGATGCGTCATTCACTTGGACTATTCACAGCGTTCGCGCTTGCTCTGGGCACCACCAGCAGTTTCGCTGCCGACAGACCGATTGTGGGTCTCATCACCAAGACCAACACCAATCCGTTCTTCGTGAAGATGAAGGCCGGCGCCGACGAGGCAGCGAAGACGAATGATGTCGAGTTGCGCTCGTTTGCCGGAAAGGTCGACGGCGATAACGAGAGCCAGGTGGCGGCCATTGAGAACCTGATCGCCGCCGGTGCCAAAGGCATCCTGATCACACCGAACGACTCCCGCGCCATCGTTCCGGCTGTCGAGAAGGCGCGGGCCGCCGGCATTTTGGTCATTGCCCTTGATACCCCGCTCGATCCGGCGAGTGCGGCGGATGCGACGTTTGCAACGGACAATTTCCTGGCCGGTCAATTGATCGGCCAATGGGCCGCCAAGACGCTGGGGGCCAAGGCGGCATCGGCGAAGATTGCGCTGCTCGACCTCAACGTGAACCAGATCTCGGTCGATGTCGCCCGCGACCAGGGCTTTCTGAAAGGCTTTGGCATTGACCTCGGCAACCCCGCCAAGATCGGCGACGAGAAGGATGCGCGCATCGTCGGTCATGATGTGACGCTCGGCAGCGAGGAGGGCGGCCGCAAGGCGATGGAGAATTTGCTCCAGAAGGATCCCGGCATCTCGCTCGTCTACACCATCAACGAGCCTGCGGCGGCGGGAGCCTATGAGGCCCTGCGCTCGGTCGGGCGCGACAAGGACGTGCTGATCGTTTCCGTCGACGGCGGTTGCCCCGGCGTGCGCAACGTGAAGGACGGCGTCATCGGCGCCACCTCCATGCAGTTCCCGCTGCTGATGGCGGCGAAAGGTGTTGAAGCAGTGAAGGCCTTCGCTTCTGGCGGCGGCAAGCCGAAGGCCTCGCCGGGCCTGGACTTCGTCAACACCGGTGTCGAACTCGTTACCGACAAGCCGGCCGGCGAGATGCCGTCGATCGACAGCGCCGCCGCCTTGAAGAAGTGCTGGGGCTGATCCCGCTCTTGACTTGTAGCCGATGGCAAGGACTGGCGCCCGCGATCCGGGCGCCAGATAACGCCGGCGAAGCTCGCCCGAGATTGGCAGGTCACCACATGCAACGAGGAAAACGGCCATGACTGATATCGGCAGTAGCCGCCCCGCTGCCCAGGCCTTCGAGCTTGTGCTCGACAAGGGCGAGAGCCGCGTGGCCGAATTCGAAGTCCGTGCAAGATCGCCGCTGCAGAAGCTTCAGCACTTCCTGCACGCCAATCCGACGGCCGTGCCGGCAATTGTGCTCCTGCTCAGCGTTGCGGCGTTCGGCTTCACCGTCGGCTCGCGTTTTCTGTCGATGTTCAACCTGTCGCTGATCATCCAGCAGGTCACGATCATCGGCGTGATCGGGGCGGCGCAGACGTTGATCGTGATCACCGCCGGCATTGATTTGTCGGTTGGGGCCATCATGGTGCTGTGCTCCGTTATCATGGGCAAGCTCGCGGTCACGATGGGACTGCCGGCTCCGATCGCGTTCGTTGTCGGTGTCGCCGCAGGCGCCGGCTGCGGCGTGCTCAACGGTGCACTCGTGACCCGGCTCAAGCTGCCGCCGTTCATCGTAACGCTTGGGACGTGGTCGATCTTTTTCGCTCTCAACCTTTGGTATTCGGCGTCCGAGACCATCCGTTCGCAGGAGGTCGCGAAAATCGCCCCGTTGCTCCAGGCACTGGGAACGTCGGTGAACATCCTTGGCGCCCGTTTCACCTACGGCTCCTTCTTCATGCTCGGACTCGTGGCATTGATCTGGTTCGTGCTGAATCGTACAGCCTTCGGGCGCCATCTCTATGCGGTGGGCGACGATCCCGATGCGGCGCGGCTTGCCGGCATCCGAACCGACCGCATCCTCTTCAGCGTCTATGTGATCGCCGGCGTGATTTGCGCGCTCGGTGCGTGGGCGTTGATCGGGCGCATTGGTTCGATCAGCCCGCAGGCCGGCCAGACGGCCAATTTGGACAGCATCACGGCGGTGGTCGTCGGTGGTGCCAGCCTGTTCGGCGGGCGTGGTTCGATTGTCGGCACGCTGATCGGCGCCCTCATCGTCGGGGTATTTCGTAATGGGCTGGCGCTGTCCGATGTCGACGTGCTCTGGCAGGAATTCGCTGTCGGCTGGCTGATCATCATCGCGGTGGCCCTCGATCAATGGATTCGCAAGGTGTCGGCATGAGCGCAGGACCGAACGTTCCCGGGGTAACACCGCTCCTTCAGGCGCGCGGCTTGAACAAGCGCTATGGCCGCGTGACGGCGCTCGATCACGCCGACTTCGATCTCTATCCGGGTGAAATCCTGGCCGTGATCGGAGATAATGGCGCCGGAAAATCATCGCTGATCCGCGCGCTCTCGGGCGCACTCGTTCCTGACGCCGGCGAGATCAAGCTGGCCGGCATGCCAGTCGCGTTCCGCTCGCCGCTCGACGCTCAGGCGGCCGGCATCGAGACGGTCTATCAAACGCTTGCACTGTCTCCGAGCTTGTCGATCGCCGACAACATGTTTCTCGGCCGCGAATTGCGCCGGTCGGGTCCGCTCGGCACGATCTGCCGCATGCTCGATCGCAAGGCCATGCAGCGC
The DNA here is from genome assembly GCF_028128955.1 of Bradyrhizobium sp. CCBAU 11386. Taxonomy (NCBI): domain Bacteria; kingdom Pseudomonadati; phylum Pseudomonadota; class Alphaproteobacteria; order Hyphomicrobiales; family Nitrobacteraceae; genus Bradyrhizobium; species Bradyrhizobium sp. CCBAU 11386. Next base: position 305,750 of record NZ_LBKA01000261.1, on the reverse strand, counting down.
ATCGCGCGCGAGAAGCTCACCGAGCTTGGCCTCATGACCGTGCAGAGCATCAACCAGCGCGTCGAGACCTTGTCGGGCGGTCAACGCCAGGGCGTGGCGGTGGCAAGGGCCGCGGCATTCGGCTCGCGCGTCGTCATCATGGACGAACCGACCGCGGCGCTCGGGGTCAAGGAATCACGCCGGGTGCTGGAACTGATCCTCGATGTGCGACGGCGAGGTGTTTCGGTCGTCCTCATCAGCCACAACATGCCGCACGTGTTCGAGATCGCCGATCGCATCCATATCCATCGGCTCGGTCGGCGGCTCACAGTGATCGATCCCAAGGCCTATACGATGTCGGATGCGGTCGCCTTCATGACCGGCGCGCGGCCACCGATCGAAGTCGCGGCGTGACGGCAATCTGCTTCGACATGTACCTTTATGGGTGGGCGCTGCGGTCTTGAAGCGCCACGCGATCCGAAAGCGCAACGATCCGGTCCGCGAGAACAAAGGCGCGATGCCGCCACATGCCGATCGGTCGTGGTCGAGCTCGCACCAATGGGGATAATCGATTCCTTCCGTCCGAACGCGTTAGGCAGACCGAACGTCGCCTTGAGGATCGCGACTTTGACGAAGTTGTCGTCAACCAACTCTAGGCCGGGTGTTAATTGCCGGACTTAGCTCAAACTTCCCCATAATGGATTGGAGCGAGAGTGCAACTTTTTCAATCGGTTAGAAGGCGGCGTGTGCACGACGTGTGCACCGGGAGATCAAGAAAAATCTAGCAATGGCAAAGCTGCGCGGTAGGTCTGCGTCGTGATGTGGGCGTCGGGGGCTCAACGCGGTCGAATCGACGAGAGCAGTGCATTCACCAGCGACCGAGAGGCCAATCTCGTTTGTTGGTATGACGGGCGAGCCAGCCGGTGTCGCCGGTGGATAGGGGCTGCTGTTTCAGCGTAAGGGTAAGGAAAGCTGGTGTCGGGGTTCGAGGCGCCCCCGCTACTAAGCCCTCGAGCTTCTACGCCAGCCTAAGATTCCGTTCGCAAGATGGTCACGCGCTGTCGAGGCGAGTGTTCGTTTTCGGTCAAGGATCATTCGCTCCCGGCGACTGCTCGGTCCAGCCGTCCCACCTTGGTTCTTTCGCGGGCCAGTCTTAATCAAATTCGCACGGCGCGCCGCTCTCGCTCGCCGTAGCGCATTTAAACGTTCAGTAAAACAAAAATAGTAAACATACTTGTCGAGCTAAGCTTCTGCTCTCCGGTCAAAGGATGGCGCGCGATCTGTTGCATTGCGGTATATTTTCCAGCGATCGTGAATCTTTTCGGTGTCCTCCAGAAATCGGCTTGACGATCTCGCGCGTTTAGTAATACGTTTAGTATTATAAACGACTAAACATCACGCATCGAGTAGATGTGTGGGAGGAGCCCAACCCTTCCGGACCGCTTCCGGAAACGGCCTGTCTCGTTCCTTACCCATCGCTCCTCAAACTCGGTTTCAGGGTCTTGGCGCCGCTCCGGCGGGGCGCGCGCTGAGCGTTCAGATGCTTCAACGAGAGAGGAAACGGATATGCGAAGATCTAAATGGCTAGGCAGCTCAGCGGCGACCGCGGTGCTCGGGGTCGTGCTGCTGGGGGCACTTGGTACAAGCGAAGCCGCAGCACAGAACAAGCAGCTCACACTGTGCTGGGCGGCATGGGATCCGGCCAACGCGCTGGTCGAGCTCGGCAAGGACTTCACCAAGCAATCCGGCATCGAGATGAAGTACGAGTTCGTCCCATGGACGAGCTATGCCGATCGCTTCCTCAACGAACTCAATTCCCACGGCAAGCTCTGCGACCTGATCATCGGCGACAGCCAGTGGATCGGCGGAGCCGCCGAGAACAAGTGGTACGTCAAGCTCAACGATTTCTTCGACAAGGAGAAGATTTCGATGGACGACTTCGTCCCGGCGACGGTCGTGGGCTATTCGCAGTGGCCGAAGAACTCGCCGAACTATTGGGCGTTGCCGGCCATGGCCGATGCTGTGGGCTGGACCTACCGCAAGGATTGGTTCTCCCGGCCTGAAATTCAGTCCGCGTTCAAGGCCAAGTACGGCCGCGACCTGGCGCCGCCGAAAACCTACGATGAGTTGAAGCAGATCGCGGAGTTCTTCCAGGGCCGCGAGATCGACGGCAAGAAAGTCTATGGCGCCTACATCTTCACCGAGCGCGGCTCGGAGGGCATCACCATGGGCGTGACCAACGTGCTCTATAACTACGGCTTCAGCTACGACAATCCAAAGAAGCCGTACCAGATGCAGGGCGTCGTCAATTCATCCGACGCGGCCAAGGGGCTCGAGTTCTACAAGGAACTCTACAAGTGCTGCACCGCGCCGGGCATGACCAACGCCTACATGCAGGAGGGGCTCGATGCCTTCAAGTCCGGCCAGGTGGCGATGCAGATGAACTGGTTCGCCTTCTTCCCCGGCCTCTACAAGGATCCGAATGTCGGCGGTGACAAGATCGGATTCTTCGTCAATCCGGCCGGCGCGAACGGGCACTTCACCCAGCTTGGTGGACAGGGCATCTCCGTGGTGGCGACCTCCGACCGCAAGGACGACGCGCTCGCCTACATCAAATGGTTCGCGCAGCCCTCTGTGCAGCAAAAATGGTGGCAGCTCGGCGGCTACTCGGCCCTGAAGGCGGTGGTCGATGCGCCCGACTTCCCGAAGAGCGCGGCGTTCGCGCCGCAATTCCTGGAGTCGATGGGAATCGTGAAGGACTTCTGGGCCGAGCCGTCCTACGCGCAACTGCTACTCGACATGCAGAAGCGGGTGCACGACTACGTCGTCGCCGACAAGGGCACCGCGCAGCAGGCGCTCGATCTCCTGGTCAAGGATTGGACCAAGGTCTTCAAGGAGCAGGGCAAGCAGGTCGCGTCGCAATAGACACGGCACTCGCATCAACTGAACCGGTTTCCCCGGGGTGCATCCCGGGGAAACCGAACCAGCCAGCCGATGGACCAGATGACGACGATCCTTCAACCTGATGATGCTACGATTGCCGGCATGAGCGAGCCCGCCAAATCTCGCGCCACGCGGCGAGTCCGCGGCCTGTCGGACCGCACCATTGCGTGGCTGTTCGTTGCGCCGACGATCGCGCTGTTGCTGGCGATCAACATCTTTCCGCTGGTATGGATGATCCGGCTGTCCTTCACCAGCCTCAACCTCAGCATGTCCTATCTGCCGCTGCGGTTCGTCGGGCTCGACAATTTCACCGACATCCTCACCGACGAGGACGTCTGGTTCCGGCTCCAGACCACCGCGCAATTCGTGATCTGGTCGGTGGCACTACAGGTGGTCATCGGGTATGGCCTGGCGCTGTTGATCAACCGCCAGTTTCGCGGTCACAGCTTCTGGACCACGATCATCCTGCTGCCGATGATGTTGTCGCCGGCGGTGGTCGGCAACTTCTGGACGCTGCTGCTGCAGCCGCAGATCGGGCCGTTCAACTACGTGATCAGCCTGTTCACGGGGGTGCCGCCGAGCTCGTTCAGCATGACCGGGCAGGTCTCGCTCGCGCCCTGGACCATCGTGCTGGTCGACACCTGGATGTGGGCGCCTTACGTCATGCTGATCTGCCTCGCCGGGCTTCGCTCCATTCCCGACTACATCTATGAGGCGGCCGAAGTCGATCGCGCCTCGCCCTGGCGGCAATTCTGGTCGATCACGCTGCCGATGACGGTGCCGTTCCTGATGCTCGCCGTGCTGTTCCGCGCGATCGAGAACTTCAAGATGTTCGACATGGTCAACCTCCTGACGTCGGGAGGCCCGGGATCGACCACCGAGCTCGTGTCGATCACGCTGAAGCGCGCGGCATTCGAGAAATGGCGCACCGGCTATTCCTCTGCGCTCGCCATCATCCTGTTCGTGACCGTGTTCGGTGCCGCCAACATCTACGTCAAAGCGCTCAACAAGGTGAAGCAACGATGACCGCTGTACTCGCCAAATCCGTCCTGGCCAAGTCCACCGCTCATTCCGTCGTCGAAGCCTCGCCGCGTTCGAAGGCCGTGGCCGGTGGCCTCGTCATTCTCTATGCCGTGATCACGATCCTGCCGCTACTCTGGATCGTCGCTACCGCATTCAAGTCGCAGAGCGACGCCATCGCCTATCCGCCCAAGGTGCTCTTCGAGCCGACCCTCGAAGGCTATGTGAACCTTTTCACCGTGCGCACCCGCCAGACGCCGGACTTCATCGCCAAGCTGCCGCCGCCGGAGACGTGGTACGACAAGCTCGTGCGCCAGCGGGACATGGTCATTGCCGGACCGTCGAAGGTCGTGCCGCGCTTCGTGAACTCGCTGATCATCGGGTTCGGCTCGACGTTCCTGGCCGTGTTTCTGGGCACGCTCGCGGCCTACGCGTTTTCGCGCTTTCGCATTCCCCTGGCTGACGACCTCCTGTTCTTCATCCTCTCGACGCGGATGATGCCGCCGGTCGCGGTCGCGATCCCGATCTATCTGATGTACCGCCAGCTCAATCTGACCGACACCAGGCTCGGAATGATCCTGCTCTACACCGCCGTGAACGTCTCGCTCGCGGTCTGGCTGCTCAAGGGGTTCATCGACGAGATCCCGCGCGAGTATGAGGAGGCCGCTCTCGTCGACGGCTACACGCGACTCCAGGCCCTGCGCAAGGTGGTATTGCCGCAGGCTGTCACGGGAATTGCGGCAACCGCGATCTTCTGCCTGATCTTCTCGTGGAACGAATACGCCTTCGCGGTTCTCCTGACGAGCGGCGAAGCGCAGACCATGCCGCCATTCATCCCCTTCATCATCGGCGAGGGCGGGCAGGATTGGCCGGCGGTGGCTGCCGCGACCACACTATTCGTCGTCCCGATCGTCCTGTTCACCGTGTTGTTGCGCAAACACCTGTTGCGCGGCATCACATTCGGAGCTGTGCGCAAATGAGCGGTCCTGCGGTTGCCAAGGGCGGAGTGTCTCGCTGGTTCCGTCGCGGGCCTTGGGAGGCCGGCGCGATGACCCTGATCGGAGGCGGCATCATCATGCTGGTGCAGCCCTGGACGATTGATCTGTACAGCTATTCCTTCGTGACGATCCTCATCGGCACGGTCGGCTACGTCATCGTGAGCCATTTTCCGGAATAGGGCGGTCAACATGGCACAAATTCGCGTCGAAAACCTGCGCAAGTCGTTCGATCAGTTCACGGCCGTGCAAGGTTCGAACTTCACGATCGACGACGGCACCTTTTTCGCGATGCTCGGGCCCTCCGGCTGTGGTAAGACGACCACGCTGCGCATGATTGCGGGCCTAGAGCTGCCGACCGAGGGCAAGATCCTGCTCGACGGCGAGGACGTGACGTTCCGCCGTGCCGCGGCCCGCGACATCGCCTTCGTCTTCCAGCTTTTCGCGCTCTATCCGCACATGAATGTTGCCGACAATATCGGCTTTCCCCTGAAGTGCCAGGGCATGGGCCGGCGCGCGGTCCGCGAGCGCGTGCAGGAGACGGCGCGGCTCCTGCGGATCGAGCATCTCCTGTCGAGCAAGACGTCAAAGCTGTCGGGTGGCGACCGCCAGCGCGTGGCGCTGGGGCGCGCTATGGTCCGGCGGCCCAAGGCCTTCCTGATGGACGAGCCGCTTGGGGCGCTCGACGCCGAGTTTCGGCATCTGATGTGCGGCGAGCTTCGCGACCTCCATGATCGCATTGGTGCAACTACGGTCTACGTGACGCATGACCAGCTCGAGGCGATGTCGATGGCGGACCGGATTGCCGTCATGAACAAGGGGCGCGTCGAACAGATCGGCTCGCCGCAGGAGATCTATGACCAGCCCGCGAGCATGTTCGTGGCCGATTTCATCGGCTCGCCGTCGATGAACTTCTTGCGCTTTGAGGGCGGCCTACGATCCGGAGATCGGGCCATCGCCATCCATGATGCCAGCATCGCGGTCCCGGAGATCCGCGAGGATCGCTCCGTTGCCCTGCTGGCGCTCGGGATACGCCCGGAGCATATCCGTTTCGCCGATGCAGCACCCGTCCGCGGCGAGGTGTTCGGCGCAGAATATCTCGGCACGACGCAGATCGTCACGGTCGACACGGCACATGGACGCGTCGCGGCCCGGCTGCCCTCCAGCGCGTCGGTGCGGGTCGGCGAGACGGTCGGTCTCGAATTCCACTCCGAACGACTGGCGCTGTTCGATGTCGGCAGCGGCCTTGCGATCCGGACCGCCAATGAGGGGAGCGCGCGCCATGGCTGACGTCATCCTGCGCAACATCAGCAAGCGGTTTGGCGCGGTCGAGGCGGTTCGCGAGCTTTCGCTGGCGGTGAATGACGGGGAATTCCTAGTCCTGCTCGGACCGAGTGGCGCTGGCAAGACCACGACGCTGCGGCTGATCACCGGGCTCGAGACTCCCGACGCCGGCTCAGTCATGATCGACGGCCGCGACGTCACGCATGATCCGCCGGGATCTCGCGATATCGCCTTCGTCTTCCAGCAGTACTCGTTGTATCCGCATCTCACGGTCTATGACAACCTGGCGTTCCCGCTGCGCTCGCCCGCGCGGCGCGTGCCGGAGCCCGTCATCCGCAAGCGCGTTGAACAGACGGCGGAGCTGTTGCATATCGCAAACAAGCTGAACAATCGTGCCACCCGCCTGTCCGGTGGTGAGATGCAGCGGGTCGCCATCGGCCGCGCACTGGTCCGCGATCCTTCGATCTACCTGATGGACGAGCCGCTCTCGTCGCTGGATGCGAAGCTCCGTTCGGAGCTGCGTCTGGAGCTCAAGCGGATCCAGCTCGAGCTTGGCGCGACTATCCTTTACGTGACCCACGACCAGGTCGAGGCTATGACCATGGCCTCCCGGATCGGCGTGATCAGGGATGGCCAACTCCTTCAGCTCGGCACGCCGCGGGAGATCTACGAAAGCCCCTCCAGCTCCTATGTCGCCTCGCGTCTCGGCACGCCACAGATCAATTTCCTTCCGGCACGTCTCTTGTCCGACGTGTCGGTGCCGCCGGAAACGGAGACCGTCGGCATCCGTACCGAGCATCTGAAGGTCGGTGCGCGCAATGGCGGACGGATGGTCGGCCGCGTCCACCGGGTCGAGCACCTCGGCGAACAGAATCACGTTCATCTGGACTACAAGGGCGAAATGCTGGTGACGCTTGCGGATCCGCATCAGCAGCCGCTAGAGGCGGGTCAGGAGGTCGAATTGCACCTGGTACGTCCGCTCTGTTTCGATCGCGCGGGGCGACGCATCCCCGCGATGATTCACTAGAGGATCAAGTCGATGTCGCTGCAACCCGGGACGTTCAAGTCGTTGATCAAGGTGGCCGCAGAGCAGGTCATCGCCAGTGCGCCGGAGCTGACGAGCCTGGATCAGGCGATCGGCGATGGTGACCACGGAATCAACATGAAGCGCGGATTCGAAGCGGTTCTGGGCAAGCTCGATGTAATCTCCGCGCAACCGCTCGACGAGGCGCTGAAGATGATCGGCAAGACCCTGGTGATGACTGTCGGCGGCGCGTCCGGGCCGCTTTACGGGAGCTTCTTCCTCGCCGCCGGCGAAGCGCTCTCGCACGACAAACACTTGCCGGACGACCTCGCGGACGTTTTCGGCAGCGGTGTGAACGCAGTCAGCGCGCGTGGCCGCTCGCAGGCCGGCGAGAAGACGATGCTCGACGTGCTTGTTCCCGTCCTGGAGACGCTGAAGACGGCGGCCGGCCAGCCGGATCTGATCGCGCGCGTCCGGACCACCGCTGCCGAGGCGGTCGAGCGGACCGCGCCGATGCAGGCCACCAAGGGGCGGGCGTCGTTCCTTGGATCGCGCAGCATCGGACACGTCGATCCCGGCGCCCGCTCGAGTTGCGTTCTCGTGCAGGCGGTCTGCGCGAGCCTGGAGGGACAACAATGACCGACACTGTGGGTATCGTGATCGTCTCGCATTCGAAGGACATCGCCAAGGGCACCGCCGACATGGTGCGGCAGATGGTCGGCAGCGAGGTCAAGGTGGCTTTTTGCGGCGGCAATCCCGACGGCGGATTGGGCACCAGCGTCTCCCTGATCATCGACGCCATTAATGATGCCTGGTCTGCCAAGGGCGTCGCAATCCTCGTCGACCTCGGCGGAGCCGAAACCAACAGCGAAATGGCGGTTGAGATGCTGGAGCCCGGGCGGCGCGATCTCGTTGTCGTATGCAACGCGCCGATCGTCGAGGGCGCCGTGATGGCGGCAACCGAGGCCGCTGGCGGCAGCTCGCTGGCCCAGGTGAAAGCCGTGGCCGAGGAACTCTCTGCCGACTGACGCGTCGGCGAAGCGATGATGAAAGATGAGCATGCTGGACAAAGCGGACGGACAGATTTTCACCGGAAATGTGCGGCTGGTGCACGCGGTTGGCATGCACGCGCGCCCCGCGGTCAAGCTGACCAAGCTCGCCAAGAAGTTCCAGGCCCAGATTTCCGTGCGGGTCGCAGGCGCGGCCGAGTGGATCAATGCCAAGAGCGTGGTCAAGATCATGGCGATGCGTGCGGCCCACGGCAGCACGATCGAGATCAAGGCGTCCGGCAGTGACGCGGAAGCCGCCGTTGCGGCGCTGGTCGACCTGATCGCAACCGATTTTCCGGACGGGGCTTAGCAGCATGCAGGGTGGCGCGACAGGACTGGCCTACCGCGGCAGAACCGCCTCGATCGGCTTTGCCCATGGTCCGTTCGTCCGGGTCGACGCCGATACGAACGGCGAGCGTGTCGCGGGCAACCTGGCTGAAGAAGCGCTTGCCCTTCGCGCTGCAATTGACGCGGCAAGCGGGCAGATCGCGGATCTCGCCGGGATCGCCGGCGGCGAGGCTGCGCAGATTCTCGAATTCCAGGTCGCGCTGCTGGAGGATGAGGATTTCATCGAAGCGATCTTCGCATCGATCGGCGATGGCGATCCGGCGGATGTCGCATGGCGTTCGGCGCTCGACGCGCAGATCGCGGACTACAATTCGGCCGCGGACGAGTATCTGAAGGCGCGCTCCTCGGACCTCGCGGACCTGCGTGACCGCGTAATCAACATTCTGCGGGGCGGTGAGGGCCCGGCTCTGAAGATTCCGAGCGGTGCTGTCGTTTGCGCCGACGATCTGCCGCCCTCGCGATTCCTGGAGATCGACTGGTCCGGCGGCGGTGGGCTCGCACTCTTGCGCGGCAGTCCCACCAGCCACGTCGCGATGCTGGCGCGCGCGCGGGGCATCCCCATGGTCGTGCAGCTTGGCGCGATTCCCGATATCGGAGCCACCGCGCTGCTTGACGGCGAGGGCGCGACGCTCGAGCTCGATCCCAATGCGGAGCAGGTTCGCCTGTTCGAGAAGCGGCGCGAAAGCCATCGCAAGAGCAGGGCGTCCGCCCGTGCGATCCTGCGGCGGCCCACCGCATCATGGCGCGGCGAGCGGATCAAGCTGTTTATCAACATCCAGCGCGTCGACGATCTCGAGCATCCCGACGCGCAATATGCCGATGGGATCGGCCTGATGCGCACCGAGTTTCTGCTGACGGAGCGGGGCGGTTTGCCCGATGAGGAGACACAGTTTCAGGCTTACGATGCGGTGCTGCGTTGGGCCGACCGGCGCCCGGTCACCATTCGCACGTTTGACGCGGGCGGCGACAAGCCGGTCGCCGGCTTTACGCTGGAGGGCGAAGCCAATCCGTTCCTCGGAGTTCGGGGCTTGCGGCTTTGCCTGGCCCGGCCCGAGATCTTTGCCATTCAGCTCCGCGCGCTGGCACGGGTCGCCGTGCGCGGAAACCTCAAGGTTATGTTTCCGATGGTCACATCGGCGGACGAGCTCGAGGCGGGGCGGAAGCTGTTCGCCGATGCCGTGCAGCGCTTGCAGGCCGACGGCATTGCCGCGATGCTTCCCGAGCTGGGAATCATGGTCGAAGTCCCGGCGGCGGCCCTGGCTGTTACGAGCTTCAAGGCCGCCTTCTTCTCGATCGGCTCGAACGATCTCGCGCAATATGTCCTTGCCTGCGATCGTTCCAATGGAGCGCTCGCCCCCTTGATGGACCCGCTGCATCCGGCGGTGCTCGAATTGATTGCGCGGACCGCCGAGCATGGGCGGCGCGCCGCGATCAGCGTCAGCCTATGCGGTGACATGGCAAGCGATCCGCGCTGCCTTCCCGCATTGCTGAACTGCGGCTTGCGCGAGCTTTCGGTGAATGCGTCGGCGCTCGCGCAGATCAAGCAGACGATCGACCGGCTGAGCAGCGGAGGTGGCCTTGGCTGACACGGCGATCGATGAGCCGGCGGAAGCCGGCGCTGTTGCGGTTTACAAGCGCATCTTCAAGGAAGTGCTGGAGAGCCGCCCGTCGGGCATGCGGCTGCGTCTGGCGCACGCCATGGGGAAGAATCGCAGCTTCGTGAGCCAGATCAGCAATCCTGCCTATCCGGTGCCAATACCTGTGCAGCACCTCAATACGATCTTCGATGTCTGCCACTTCCCTTCGCAGGCGAAGGCCGCCTTTCTGCGCGCCTATGCACGCGCGCATCCGCGCCGGATCGGCCGGCTGACCGAAGGGCCGCACGAGCGGACGTTGACCCTGCATTTGCCGGATCTCGGCAGCGCCAAGCGGAACGCCGAACTCGATGCGCTGCTCCAGGAATTCGCGCGGCGCCTGATTGCCATCATGCAGGAAAAATAGACGTGAGGTGATGGGGAGGAAACGGGGAGGAGACAATGAAGAAGTTCATCAATTCGGTCGACGGCGTGCTCGCGGAGAGCCTCGACGGACTTGCGGCCGCGCATGCCGATCTCGTCGCGCTGGGGCCGGAACGGAAATTCGTGCGGCGCCGTGAGCTGAACGCGAGGAAGGTCGCGCTCGTGTCGGGCGGCGGGAGCGGGCACGAGCCGCTGCATGCAGGCTTCGTCGGCTATGGCATGCTCGACGCCGCCTGCCCGGGACAGGTCTTTACGTCGCCGACGCCGGACCAGATCGTCGAGGCTGCCCAGGCGGTCGCGGGTGAAGCCGGCGTGCTGTTCATCGTGAAGAACTATGCGGGCGACCGCATGAATTTCGAGATGGCGGCCGAGATCGCCGAAGGTCGCACCGCCACCATCGTGACCGACGACGACGTCGCAGTCGAGAGCTCGACCCACAGCATCGGGCGCCGCGGCGTGGCGGGCACGTTGATCGTCGAGAAGATCGTCGGCGCGGCGGCCGAGAAGGGCGCCGACCTCGAGGGCTGCGTTGCGCTCGGCGAGCGCGTCAACGCGCGCACGCGTTCGATGGGCGTGGCGCTGACGAGCTGCACGGTCCCGGCCGCGGGCACTCCGACCTTTTCGCTCGGCGAGGACGAGATGGAGATGGGGGTCGGCATTCACGGCGAACCGGGACGTCGCCGGGTCAAGCTGGAGCGGGCCGACGCGATCGCGGACGAGATGACGACGGCCATCGCGCAGGATCTCGAGGCGCGCGACGGGGCCGAGGCCCTCCTGCTTGTCAACGGATTTGGCGGCACGCCCACGATCGAGCTCTATCTGATGTACAACGCGGCGCGGCGGATGCTCGAAAAGCGCGGCTTGCGCATTGCTCGCTCGCTGGTCGGCAGTTTCGTCACCTCGCTGGACATGGCCGGGTGCTCGCTCACCGTGAGCCTGCTCGATAGCGAGAGCGCGGCGCTCTGGGACCATCCCGTGCGCACGGCCGCGTTGAAATGGTGACCGCGGCCGCGATCGGCCGCTGACTTTTTCCGATCGTGCCCCGGCGGACGATCGGCCGAGGCCACGCCTCACGTATGCACCGGAGTCTTCCGGTTCACCCTCCCTGAAACTTGCCGTGTCCCTCGGGCACGGCATTCTTTTACGTGCCGAGTAGAGAGCTATTTCCCGTCGGTCCCATGTCCCTCACGCTCTATTGAGGCATTTCCTGAATTGCGCTCACGTTGTGGCGCATGTGACGTACCCCTCGTAGCGTTGGATCAACGCTGATTTCCTTGCCAAAGCTGCTTCTTGGTTTCGGTTGAATGTGCGTCGCTCTTGGCGTTTTCTTTGTGTCGCTCGTGTTGCGGTGAGAATGGAGAGAGGAATGGCTCCAGCGACAAAGCGCCAATTTTCCGAGGCGACTGAGTGAACGCCGCCGTTCGTGTGCACTCGGGCTTTCGTGTGCACAATGTGTGCACCGAGAATGCAGATTGGGCATTTTGGATATGATTCTGGAAAGAAGCAAAATATATCAAAGGTGGGTCGCGCTGGATTTCCCAATCGGTCCAATCCGTTATGGGATTGGGTGGAGACAGAATAGATAAATGAAATGAATGACTTGCGCTGGAAATTTTCCGTCGCCCCTATGATGGACTGGAGCGACTGAGCGGGAAAAGCAAAGTACCATCAGCACTTAAGCGGGATCGAGGTCAGCCGTGCAGTACCAGATGCTGTACCACGCCGTCGGCAAGCAGCTTTTGATTATGCTGCGTCCGAGATGCGCATTTCAACGTGCAGGCCGGCAGCTCCGATCATATTGACCAAGGTATCGAGGCCAAACAATTCGATCTTGCCGCGCATGAGATCAGAGATACGCGGCTGCGTAACACCAAGCAGCTTGGCGGCCTCCGATTGGCTCAGCTCCGTTCGGGTGATATGATCCTTCAAAGCCATGATCAACGCTGAACGGAGCTTCATGTTCTCAGCCTGCGCAGGTGTATCCTCAATTGCGTCCCACACATTAGCGAAGCGTTTCTTGCTCATTGACTTAGCTCCTTTAACAAATCCCGGTAACGCTGTGCGGCTAAGTTCAAATCCGCTTTGCTCGTTTTCTGCGTCTTCTTTTGGAAACAATGCAGCACGTAAACGGCATCATCGAACTTCGCTACATACAGCACTCTGAATGCTCCTGCGGCATCGCGAATCCGAATTTTGCGGACGCCTCGGCCAACCGTATTCATGGGCTTCCAGTCGTCTGGCTCGCGCCCACGCTGGATTTGGTCAAGCTGATATCCCGCCTCGCGCCGAGCCGCTTGCGGAAAGCCACGTAAATCGTCGTGTGCGCTGCCGCGGAATTCTACGGGCTTCGGAACGGTCCTTAGGGGCTAATATACAAAATTTTGTATGTTATGGCAACTCCTTTCCGCCGGCGCCGGCTAGCCGGCCAAAGGCGATTAGCGATCCGTGAGTTAAATCGCTACATTCAAGTTTGTTGTTCTGATGCCTGCCAATCTCGATGTCACAGACGGATGCCAGAATTTCTGAACTCATGGCCTGGCTTACTTCGCTGCAGCGTGAGTGCGCAGAGATCGTAGCTGAGATCGACGCATTGCGATCGGTGCAGAATGAAAGGACTGCGGCTGTTAAGGTTCCTTCGGGAAGAGCCGGCGACCCCACGGACCGGCATTCGCCAATCGAAAAGAAGATTGCTCTATTCCGCCGGCTTTTCCGCGGCCGCTCAGATGTTTTCCCCATCCGGTGGGAGAATGGCACGATGGGGCGGAGCGGCTACGCACCCGCCTGTGCTAACGAATGGCGCCGTGGGATTTGCGAGAAGCCGAAAATCAAATGTTCGGCATGTCCAAATCAGGCATTCCTGCCCGTCGATGACGTGTCAATCGAACGTCATCTACGCGGGACCGACGCGAACGGCGCCCCATTCGTGATGGGCGTCTATCCGATGCTTGCGGACAACACCTGTTCGTTCCTGGCCGCGGATTTCGACGAAGGGGATTGGCAAAGGGATGCCTTTGCGTTTAGGGACGCCTGCGAGCGTCATGGAATACCTGTTGCCATTGAGCGGTCTCGATCAGGAAACGGTGCTCACGTCTGGATATTTTTCGACGAGCCGATCCCAGCGGCATTGGCGCGCCGTCTCGGCGCCTTCCTGATCACCGACGCGATGGAACACGTTCCAGATATCGGATTCGGATCCTACGATCGATTTTTCCCAAGTCAGGATTCAATGCCAACGGGTGGCTTCGGCAACTTGATTGCCTTGCCGCTTCAGGGGCTCGCGCGAAGGTGTGGCAACAGCGAGTTCATCGACGAGTCTTGTTCGCCATATCCGGATCAGTGGGCCTTCCTTTCGGCGATTGGGCCTATGCCGCGGGCAAAGGTGGAACGTCTGGTCGAGGAGGCAAGTGCATCTAGTAAAATTCTCGGCGTGCGTATTCCTCTCGTCGATGAAGACGAAGAACCGTGGCTTGCCACGCCGTCGCGTCGACAGATTGCGACCGCAATTAGTGCGCCACTGCCAAGTGCAATCACTCTTGTGCGGGCGGATCAGGTATACATTCCGCGTCACGCGCTGCCACCGCCTTTGATCGCGCGTCTTATTCGCCTCGCTGCATTCCAGAATCCCGAATTCTACGCCGCACAAGCGATGCGCCGCTCGACCTATGACAAGCCCCGGATCGTCTCTTGCGCGGAGTTGACTAACCATCACGTTGCGCTACCCCGCGGGTGTTTCGACGCTGCACTAGACTTGCTTGCGTCACTTGGAATTACAGTAACGATCGAAGATCGCCGCTTTTCCGGTGCGGCGATCCCACTTGCCTTCACCGGTGCATTACGCTCCGATCAGGAAATCGCGATCGCAGCCCTGCTGCCGCACGATACGGGCGTGCTCGCGGTAACGACGGCGTTCGGCAAGACGATCTTAGCCATCCGGATGATGGCAGAACGCGGCCGGAATACATTGGTGCTCGTTCATCGCCGTCAACTTATGGATCAATGGATCGAAAGGCTCACGGCGTTTTCAAATATGCCGCGTGACGCGATCGGCATAATCGGCGGCGGTCGTCGCAAACCGAAAGGTCAGGTTGACGTCGCCCTGATCCAGAGCCTGGTTCGCAAGGGAGAAGTCGATGATATCGTCGGCAACTATGGACATCTCGTGGTCGACGAATGCCACCATCTGTCGGCGGTGAGCTTTGAACTGGTCGCGCGCCGCAGCAAGGCGCGTTACATCCTTGGTCTGTCAGCAACGGTGACCCGAAAAGATGGGCATCACCCGATCATCGTTATGCAATGTGGTCCCGTCCGCTATCGCGTAGACGCGCGCTCTGAGGCAGCCAAACGCCCATTCGGTCACGTGGTGCAGATCAGGAATACCAGGTTCCAGCTTCAAGCCACATCGGACACCGTTTCTCCCTCCATCCAGGATGTTTTCAGGGAAATGGTCACCGATGAAGCACGTAATGATCTCATATTCGATGACGTCTTGCGCGCGCTGGAAGCGGGCCGTTCACCCGTCGTGATAACCGAGCGTACCGCCCATTTGGAGATCATCGCGAAGCGTCTCGAGCGTTTCGCAAGGCATGTCGTCGTATTGCGCGGTGGGCAAAGCGAGAAGCAGCGCCGCGACGTTGCCGCGCGACTCGCAGCAATTCCCCAGGCCGAAGAGCGTGTCATTGTCGCGACGGGACGTTACCTCGGCGAGGGCTTCGATGATTCTCGCCTCGATACCCTTTTTCTTACCATGCCGATTGCTTGGAAAGGCACGCTCGCCCAGTATGCCGGCCGGTTGCATCGTCTCAACGATGCTAAGCGCGAGGTGATCATTTGCGACTATGCCGACATGAGAGTGCCGGTTCTGGCCCGCATGGCTGCGAAACGCCAAGTTGGCTATCAGGCGATAGGCTACCAAGTATTGGATGCGCGTGATCTGTTTTCTGATCGGGCGGTTACGCCGAACGAACCCGCATAAGTTTCGAGCGGATCGCTGACCGATCAGGCGTCTGCATCACGGCAGTGCCATTCCCATTTCAAATTCGACGATCTGGCGCAGTTGGCATTGGCAAAACACCTTGTCGACCGGCCAGTATTGCGCGGGGATTTTGGTACTGCCGTGCAGTACCGGGCAAGGCTGAAATAAGCGAAAATAATCGAGTGGTCGGATCAAGCCGTTGAAAAGAAAGGAAAATGCTTTAGGTCTATGCCCTCGATTATTTGTCGGTCCAGAAATCGGTTGAACCGACTCAATCTGCGAAAGTCAATGAAAACAACATGTTAGACTATCGCTTCTCCGTCGCCCCCATGATGGATTGGACCGACCGGCATTGCCGGGTGTTCCACCGTCATCTCACGCGGCGGGCGCTGCTCTATACGGAGATGCTGACCACTGGCGCCGTCATCCATGGCGATCGGGAGCGGCTGCTCGGGTTCGATGCATCGGAGCACCCGGTGGCGCTTCAGCTTGGCGGCTCGGATCCGCGCGAACTTGCGCAGGCGGCGCGGATCGGCGAGGCGTTCGGCTATGACGAGATCAATCTCAACGTCGGTTGCCCGTCCGATCGCGTGAAGGATGGTCGCTTTGGCGCCTGTCTCATGGCGGAGCCGGAGCTGGTGGCGAGGTGCGTCGATGCGATGAAGCAGGCGGTCGGCGTTCCCGTCACGGTGAAATGCCGCATCGGGATCGACGACCAGGACCCTGAAGTGGCGCTCGATACGCTTGCGCGCGCGGTGGTCGCAGCGGGGTGCGATGCGCTGATCGTGCATGCCCGGAAAGCCTGGCTCAACGGCCTGTCACCGAAGGAGAACCGCGACATCCCGCCGCTCGACTACGAGCGCGTCTATCGGCTCAAGCGCGCGATGCCTGATGTGCCCGTCATCATCAATGGCGGCATCCCAGGCATCGACGAGGCGAAAGCGCATCTCGAACACGTCGATGGTGTGATGCTCGGCCGCGCCGCCTATCAGGATCCATGGCGGCTGCTCTCCGTCGATTCCGATATCTTCGGCGAGGCGGCGCCGCATGCGACGATGCAGGACGCGCTCGAAGCGATGATGCCTTATATCGAGGCGCAGCTCGCGCGCGGCACGCGCCTGCACGCCATCACACGGCATTTCGTCGGCGCCTTCCACGCCGTGCCCGGCGCGCGCGCCTTCCGCCGCCATCTTGCCGAGCTGGGGGTAAAGCCGGGCGCCGGTCTCGACGTGCTGCGCGATGCGATCGCGCGCGTCGGTGCGCGTGTGCCAGCGGAGGTGGCCGCCTAACTGCCGCCACGTGAAGAGCCGGATCGCAACATCCGGCTCTTCGTCGATCGATCGGTCTCAGCGGAACAGGTCGAAGTGATAGTTCACGCCGACGCGGAAGGTGTGGAATTTCGCGGCGTTCCAGTCCGGCAGGTCGTCGTGCTTGAACTCGGTGTAGAGATATTCGGCCTTGGCCGACCATTTCGGCAGGAACGCCCATTCGACGCCGCCGCCCGCCGTCCAGCCCATCTTCATCTTGTTGATCGGCCCGTCCTTCAATTCACCGGCGGCAAGGCCGGCGGTCCCGAAGAACAGAAGACGTGAATCCATCGTCGCGATGCCGGCGCGGGCGCGGCCGGTCATGTACCAGGGCAGGCTAACTGCGGCGCTGTTGAGCGCGTCGTGGTTCTTGATGTCTCCGCCTTCGAAGTCGTTCTCGATGCCGACCACGAACATCGGCGAGAGCTGATAGTTGTAGCCGATCTGCACGCCGCCGACGGCGCCCTTGACCTTGCCGCCGCTCGTGCCGACGAGATTGTTGAAGGCGTCGTCGCCGCTCTCGGCATAGCCGGCATTGAAGCCCGCATAGAGACCCGTCCACGAATACACCGGCTGCGGTGCCGTATAGGCGGAGGCCGGCGCTGCGTGGCGCGGCGACAGGTCGGCAGCGCTGGCGCTGCCTGCGGCGAACGCAGCGGCAAAGGGCAGGGCGCGCATCGTGCGGCGTAAGGCGGATCTTGCAGTCATGATTTTCAATCTCCCACTTGCCGCGTCCCTCTGGGAGCAGCGCCTGTGTCCAACCCGATCCGGGAATGCGGTCGTTATAAACCGACTAGACGGTTTGTAAATAGCGCGAATGCCACACCGGAGGCGCTTTCGCGGCGCGCCGACTGAAGTCGTGGCCTGGATGGGTCACAGCCCGCGCGATCGAGCCTGTCGGCAGGCGGGCGGCGGCTTGCGTGGGCGGTCTAGTCGACCGCCATCCGCGAGCGGCGGGGGCTGCTCTGGAGCTCCGGATAGCCGGTGAGCATCAGCTTGTCGGCGCGCACGCCCCAGCTCTCCAGGCGGTCGAGGAAGCTCATGCCGAGCAGATTGGTCTTCATCTGCCCGCGCTGCACGACGAGGGCCGGCACCGATTTCTCGACGAGGTGGCCGACGGCAAGGCGGTCGAGCGTTAGCCGGGCCGCCTTGGTATGGCCGCCCGCAGTCTCCAGGTCGACGTCGTATTCGAGCATCTCGAGCGGCAGCCCGATCGCCTTTGCTGTTTCCCAGGTCAGCACCACGGAGGTCGCACCGGTGTCGATCACCATCGGTGCGGCGACGCCGTTGATCTTCGCGCGCAGCGCGAATTCGCCGCCCTGTCCGCGGTGGATCTGCACGGCGGGGGCCGGCGCGACGGTCTGGGCGCGGAAGATGTGCGAGACCTTGTTGCTCGCGCGCGCGATCTGATCGGGATCGCCATAGGCGACGACGGCACCTGCGGTGCCGGCGAGCATGACGAGAACGAGCAGGAAGCGGATCATCGCGCACCTCCATATGCGCGCGGGCCGGTCAGGCGCGTTTCTGCGATCCCGCGATCGGCGCAAGTCCGGCCTCCGCCATGCGCGCCGGCAGCAGCGCCATGACCGAGAGCCGTTCCGCGCTGTCCATGGCGTGCCAGCGCGCGATCTCCGGCAAGGTGCGGCCGCAGCCGAAGCACAGCTTGGTCTTGGGATCGATCATGCAGACGGCGACGCACGGCGTTTCTTTGCTCATTCGGGTATAGTGAGGGATCGTCGGGCATTTCTGCAAGCATATCGTTAAGAGCCCGTGCCTGCGCTCATGATTGGCTTGTGGCGCGGCCGGCGCTTCTCGTCAGGCACGACGGAGCCCTCCGGCTGGAGCGGCGGAGAATCATCAGACAGCGGCGCCAGCGCGCTCATCACGCGCTCCGGCGGGAAGGTGACGATCACCTCGGTGCCGATGCGCAGTTTCGATTTCAGCGTGAACGTGCCGCCATGCAGGTCGATCAGGTTCTTGGCGATGGGCAGGCCAAGGCCCGCGCCCTGTTCGGCCGATTTGATCGAGTTGGAACCCTGGCCGAAGGAAGCGAGCACGACCGGAATCTCGTCCTCGGGGATGCCTGAGCCGGTATCCTTCACCGAGAGATATTGTCCGCCCGAAGCGGTCCAGCCCGCCTTGAGCCAAATCTCGCCGCCTTGCGGCGTGAACTTGATCGAGTTGGAGAGCAGATTGAGCACGACCTGGCGGATCGCGCGCTCGTCGGCCCAGAGCCGCGGCATGGCCTGCTCGAACACCTCGTGGATGGTGATGCCGCGGCTCGATGCGCGCAGCTTCATCAGATGGTGGCAATCCGCGACGATGCCGACCAGCGACACGGCTTCCTCGTTCAGCTCGTAGCGGCCCGCCTCGATCCGCGACAGGTCGAGAATCTCGTTGATGAGATTGAGCAGGTGCACGCCGGAATTGTGGATGTCGGCCGAGTACTCCTTGTAGACCGGCACCGCGTGCGCGCCAAAGATCTCGCTCTTCATGACCTCGGAGAAGCCGAGGATGGCGTTCAGCGGCGTGCGCAGCTCGTGGCTCATCTGCGCGAGGAAGCGCGACTTGGCGACATTGGCGGATTCGGCGCGGTGGCGCGCTTCGTCCGAGATCGCCTTGGCCTGCTCGAGCTCGCCGATCAGCGCGTCCTTCTCGGCGCGCGCCTCGAGCGTGGCGAAGGTCGAGGAATGCAGCCGATGCGCCAGCAGCACGAAATAGCCTTCGGCGCCGAGCGCGAGCGCGGCCAGGATGTAATTGTCCAGCGAGCCGGTCACCGCAAAGCTCAACGCCATGGCGACTGCGACCGGTGCGGTGGCGGCAAGGGCGGCGATCGGCAGATTGGCGGCGAGCATGCTCGATACTGCGATCACCAGCAGCATCAGGAACATCATCAGCGTTTCCGTGACCATGTCGAGCACGGGATGGATCAGGATCGCCATCCAGCACAGGCCATAGAGCAGGTCGAGCACGACGAAGCGCGTCCGCCAGGCGCGCGTCGCGGTGGGTGTGGCGGGCTCGGTCAGGAAGCGCCGGCAGCTGCGGATCATCGCGCCGTGGATGCAGAGCATGCCGGCGGTCCAGGCCGCGGCAGGGATCGGCTGCATCCACAGTCCGAACAGCACGCCGGTCGCGACTACCAGCAGCATCACGACATAGGAGGCCGACAGCCGCGTCTGGGCATATTGGCGCAGCATCTCGGCGTCGAAGGCCGGCCGGGTTCCACTGGTCGACGTTAACTTATCGCGCGCCTCGCGCACCCGCTGCGCCGCAGCCCTTCGGCTGCTCGCCGATGGAGCGCTTACCGGCTCGGCCGGAAGCTGCACAACCTCAGGCTTTTCAGCGGGGTTACTCATCAAGCAACACGATTCCTGCCCACGCCGGACGCGGGCCTTCTGCATTGTCTATCTCTGGCAAGAAATCCTTAAGAGCTGACTTAAGGAGCTAAAGAATTACGTTAACCGGGCGTTAATCTGGATCCGGCCTGAACGGCTCAATGCAGCGCCGCGTGCTGCGCGATGTACACCACCGCACCGGCCAGATAGCCGGCGAGCGCGGGGCCGGCGATGCGGCGGGCGTACCAGAGGAACTCGATGCGCTCGAGCCCCATCGCGGCAACGCCGGCGGCAGAGCCGATGATCAGGATCGAGCCGCCGGTTCCGGCGCAATAGGCGATGAACTCCCAGATGAAGCTGTCCGGCGGATAATGCGCGAGGTCGTACATGCCCATGGTCGCGGCGACCAGCGGCACGTTGTCGATGATGGCGCTGAGCAGGCCGAGCGCGACGACGATGACGTCCTGGCGGCCGAGCGTGGCATCGAGCCATTTGGCCAGCATCGAGAGCAAGCCGGCGTGATCGAGGCAGGCGACCGCGAGCAGGATGCCGACGAAGAACACGATCGAGCTCATGTCGATCCGTGCCAGCGCATGCACCAGCGTGAGGGGTTGGCGTACATGCTCGTCCTTGTGGCGGTGCACGATCTCGCCGACCAGCCAGAGCACGCCGAGCCCGAACAGGATGCCCATGAAGGGCGCCAGATGCGTAACCGCCTTGAACGCGGGCACCGCGATCAGGGTGCCGAGCCCGAGATAGAACATCAGGTTGCGCTCGAACCGGTTGACGACCAGCAGCCCGGTGTCCTTCGACGGCGGCGCGATGGTCTTGCCCTTGAGCGAAAAACTGACGAACACGAGCGGGACGAGCAGATTGAGAATCGAGGGCAGGAACACTGCGCCCATGATCTTGACCGGCGAGATCTGTCCGCCGATCCACAGCATGGTCGTGGTGACGTCGCCGATCACGGTCCACGCGCCGCCCGCATTGGCGGCGATAACGATGAGAGAGGCGAACAGCAGGCGGTCGTCGCGGCGGGCGATCAGCTTCTGGATCAGCGAGATCATGACGATGGTGGTCGTCAGATTGTCCAGGATCGCGCTCAGGAAGAACGTGACGAAGCCGATCAGCCAGATCAGCGCCACCTGGTTCGTGGTGCGGATCAGCGAGGTGATGACCTCGAAGCCGTCATGGGCGTCGATCACCTCGACGATGGTCATGGCGCCGATCAGGAAGAACACGATCTGCGCGGTGGAGCCGACGGACTCGTCGAGCTGGCGGCCGACCAGGGCGTGGTCGCCCGTCGCGATCGCGTAGACACTCCAGAGCAGGCCCGCACCGAGCAGTGCGGAGGCGCTCTTGTTGACCCCGATCGGGTGCTCGAGCGCGATCGCCGCATAGGCGAGGATGAAGATGGCGGCGATCGCGATCAGCAAGGCAGCAGCGGTGTCAGCGTTGCAGGCGCGCGAGCAGGCTGGACGTATCCCAGCGTTTGCCGCCCATCTTCTCGACTTCGGCGTAGAACTGGTCGACCAGCGCGGTCACCGGCAGGGTGGCGCCGTTGCGGCGGGCTTCGGCCAGCGAAATCGATAGGTCCTTGCGCATCCATTCGACCGCGAAGCCGAAATCGTACTTGCCCTCGTTCATGGTCTTGTAGCGGTTCTCCATCTGCCACGACTGCGCCGCCCCCTTGGAGATGGTCTCGATCACTGCGGCGACGTCGAGGCCACTCTTCTTGGCGAAGTGAATACCCTCGGAGAGGCCCTGCACGAGGCCGGCGATACAGATCTGGTTGACCATCTTGGTCAGCTGGCCGGAGCCGGCGGGCCCGAGCAGTTTGCACATCCGCGCATAGGCGCCTGTGATCACCGGCTCAGCGCCGGCATAGGCGTCCTCGGCGCCGCCGCACATCACCGTCAGCACGCCGTTCTCGGCGCCGGCCTGGCCGCCGGAGACCGGCGCGTCGACGAACTTGAAGCCGGCCTTGGTGGCGGCCGCGTCGAGCTCGCGCGCAACTTCGGCGGAGGCGGTAGTGTGGTCGACGAAGGTCGCGCCCTTCTTCATGCCGGCGAAGGCGCCATCGGGGCCGATCGTGACCGCGCGCAGGTCATTGTCGTTGCCGACGCAGCACATCACGAAATCCTGGCCTTCGGCGGCGGCCTTCGGGGTCGCCGCGGTCTTGCCGCCGAACTTGTCCGCCCATTCCTTCGCCTTGGCCGCGGTGCGGTTGTAGACGGTGACCTCGTGGCCCCCTTTTTTCACGAGGTGTCCGGCCATGGGGAAGCCCATGACGCCGAGACCGAGGAAAGCGACTTTAGCCATGTGTGGTACCTTGTCCGTAGTTTGGGTTTTACGGTTCTTGCCGGGCGAGGGGCGCCAAATCGGCGTCCTGGAACTTCCGCCGCGAGGGCGGGTCGGAGGCGCACCATAAACCGTTAGGCCGGGAGGGCAACGGCTTCGTTTGGCGGCCCCCTGTGCTAGGATGGCGGGACTTAAGGACTTCAAAAAAAGGGAGCGAAAGCATGGGCGGCGTGAGCGTTGGCGTCCTCGATCATTTCAACATCCGGACCCGGAATCTGGCCGAGACGGTCCGCTTCTACGAGGACGTGCTGGGCCTGGAAAACGGGGCCCGGCCGAATTTCGCCTTCCCGGGCGCCTGGATGTACAGCGAGGGCAGGCCGGTGGTGCACCTCGTCGATATTTCTCCGACCTCGGAGCCACAAAAGCCGGATTCCGGCGTTGTTCACCACGTCGCCTTCGTCAGCCGCGGTTTTGACGGCATGAAGCAGCGACTGACGTCCAAAGGGATGAAATTCGACTCCCGCCAGGTGCCCGGCGGCGACCTCTGGCAGATCTTCGTGCACGACCCCAACGGGGTGATGATCGAGCTGAACTACGAGGCGGCCAGGGAGCAGGGGGCGGCGCCCGCCGAGATGGCTGACGATATCGGCAGGCAGTAGCCTTTTGGGCGTTTCCGCTCTAATGGGGCACATCTTGGACTCATGGAGATGCGCTTTGAGCGTGACGCAGCAACAGGTTCTCGACAGCCTCGCCCGGATCAAATCGCCGCGCGGGGTCGCGCTCGCCAATGCCAATGTGCTGAGCGCGATCAGCGCCTCTGACGGCAAGGTGTTCTTCTCGATCAATGTCGATGCCGCGGAGGCGCGGGCCTGGGAGTCCGTTCGGGTCGAGGCCGAGGCCGCGGTGCGCGCCATTCCCGGCGTCACCACCGTGATGGTGGCGCTGACCGCCGAGCGCAAGCCGGGCTCTGCACCACCTCCGCCGCCCACGCCAAGCCGCGGCGCGCCCGGCGTGCAGCCGGTCCATGCCCACAAGCCGCCGCAGGGCGGTCAATCGCCGATGGCGCGGCAATCGGAGATTCCGGGCGTCGCTGCGGTGATAGCGGTCGCCTCCGGCAAGGGCGGCGTCGGCAAGTCGACCACCGCACTCAATCTGGCGCTGGGCCTGCGCGACCTCGGCCTCAAGGTCGGGCTTCTGGATGCCGACATC
This sequence comes from Bradyrhizobium sp. CCBAU 11386, assembly GCF_028128955.1. Classification (NCBI taxonomy): domain Bacteria; kingdom Pseudomonadati; phylum Pseudomonadota; class Alphaproteobacteria; order Hyphomicrobiales; family Nitrobacteraceae; genus Bradyrhizobium; species Bradyrhizobium sp. CCBAU 11386. Next base: position 281,966 of record NZ_LBKA01000261.1, on the reverse strand, counting down.
TACGGCCCCTCGGTGCCGCGGCTGACGGGCCTGCACGACAAGCCGGAGCTCAACGACGAGCGCAAGATGATTCCGCTCCGGCGCTTCGGCCTCGCGATCATGTCGATCGGCTTCCTGGTGGAGGAAGAGACCGCGATGATCTGGCGCGGTCCGATGGTGATGTCGGCGGTGACGCAGATGCTGCGCGACGTCGCATGGGGCCAGCTCGACGTGCTCGTCGTCGACATGCCGCCGGGCACCGGCGATGCCCAGCTCACGCTGGCGCAGAACGTGCCGCTGAAGGGCGCCGTGATCGTCTCGACCCCACAGGACCTGTCGCTGATCGACGCGCGGCGGGGGCTTGCGATGTTCCGGAAGGTCAACGTGCCCGTGCTCGGCATCGTCGAGAACATGAGCTACTTCCAGTGCCCGCATTGCGGCACGAAATCCGACATCTTCGGCCATGGCGGGGCGCGCCACGAGGCCGAGAAGCTCGGAGTCCCGTTCCTGGGCGAGATCCCCCTGCACATGGCGATTCGCGCCACCTCGGACGCCGGCAATCCCGTCGTCGACAGCGAGCCGGACGGCCCCCATGCGGCGATCTACCGCGCCATCGCGGGCCAGGTCCGGGACCAGCTCAAGGGCGTCATCGCGGCGGCCTGAGCGAGACGAAGCCAATCCATTGGGGACATGCGACTTTCGTAGAGCCCCGTCATGCCAATGTCGCGTTCCGCAGGCGGAGCTTCCGTGTTAAACGCCCACGGCAGTCAAGCCCCTTCGGTTCGACGCGGGCCAAACGCGTCGCCGGAATGAGCGGCGGCAAAGAGGAAGTTCGGGGAAACGCCCCAGCAAGGAGAGACCTGAAGATGAAGCGTCGTGATTTCCTGAAAGTGTCGGCAGCAGGCGCGGCGGCGACCGCCGCGGTGGCCTCGCCGGCGATCGCGCAATCCTCGCCCGAGATCAAGTGGCGCCTGACCTCGAGCTTCCCGAAGTCGCTCGATACGATCTATGGCGGTGCCGAGCAGATGGCGAAGTACGTGGCCGAAATGACCGACAACAAGTTCCAGATCCAGGTCTTTCAGGCGGGTGAAATCGTCCCCGGTCTCCAGGCGCTCGATGCGACCCAAAAGGGCACCGTCGAAATGTGCCACACGGTGTCGTACTACTATGTCGGCAAGGATCCGACCTTCGCGATCTTCGCCTCGGTGCCTTTCGGCCTCAATGCGCGCCAGCAGAATTCCTGGCTCTACCAGGGCGGCGGCAACGAGCTGGCCAACGAGTTCTTCAAGAAGTCGAACGTGATCGGCTTCCCCTGCGGCAACACCGGCACCCAGATGGGCGGCTGGTTCCGCAAGGAGATCAAGACCGTTGCCGATCTCTCGGGTCTGAAGATGCGTATCGGCGGCATCGCCGGCCAGGTGCTCCAGAAAGTCGGCGTCGTGCCGCAGCAACTCGCCGGCGGCGATATCTACCCGTCGCTGGAAAAGGGCACGATCGACGCCGCTGAATGGGTCGGCCCGTACGATGACGAAAAGCTCGGCTTCGCCAAGGTCGCCAAGTATTACTATTATCCCGGTTTCTGGGAGGGCGGTCCGACCGTTCACGCCTTCGCCAACATCGACAAGTGGAACGAGCTGCCGAAGAGCTACCAGGCGATCCTCACCAACGCGACCGTCAATACCAACACCTGGATGGCCGCACGCTACGACATGTTGAACCCGACTGCCCTGAAGCGTCTGGTGGCCGGCGGCACGCAGCTGCGTCCCTTCACCAACGAGGTGCTGGAAGCCTGCCTCAAGGCGACCAACGAGCTGTGGGGTGAGATCTCGGCCAAGAACGCCGACTTCAAGAAGTCGATCGACGCCATGCAGGCCTACCGCTCCGACCAATATCTGTGGTGGCAGGTCGCCGAATACACCTACGACAGCTTCATGATCCGCTCGCGCACCCGCGGCTGATCTTTCGAGCAAGTCGCAAGACGACAAAGCCCGGCCTCCAGAACAGGCCGGGTTTTTTCTTTGCTGCGGGTGCATCCGAAGGTGCCGAAACAAAAAATGTCGAAAACAACCCCATGCACAGTAGAAATGAGGTGAGGGCACGTTGTGCTGTGGATGCGGCTAATAGTCTGACACGTTGGAGCAAATCAGCGGGACAGAGCAATCACGGCGCAGCCGGTGCCGACGCGGCGATTTGCCAGGCGGCGACCGGAACGACATCGTCATTTCGCGCGCATCTGTTCCGACACCGTCATTGCGAGCGCAGCGAAGCAATCCAGAATCTTTCCGCGGAGGGACTCTGGATTGCTTCGCTGCGCTCGCAATGACGAGCGGATGGAGCTGGGCTCAACCGCGAAGCCGTTTGACTCGTCGGGCAAAACAGTGGCAGAAAGCGATCATCGCATAATCCGAAATTGGCGCATGGCGCCGATCGTTGGGAGTGACGATGAGCTTTGATCCGGATGACGTTCAACGCGCGCTACGCAAGGCATGGTCGTTGTCGACCGCCAGCCAATGGACGGCGGACAATCCAGCGGCGGGCCAATGCAACGTCACGTCGCTGCTGATCCACGAACTCTTAGGCGGCGACTTGCTGAAGACGCCTCTGCCGGCCGGCGACCACTTCTACAATCGGATCGGCGGCAAGAGGTACGACTTCACGGCGAGCCAGTTCGATCAGCCGATCGCTTACATGGACGTGCTTACAGGTCGGGTGGACGCAGAGCTGGGAGCAACAGACGACGAATTGGCTGAGCTCAGAGCTTGTCGTCGCTGATCGTTGGATCAATGACGTCCTCTATGGGGCAGAATCTGACCCCTTACCCAGGAGCGTCGCACGCTTCCGACTTGTGGCCAGAAGCGGCAATGCCTTGTCACGCTCCAACAGCCGATATTCGCGGCGAGGACACGCCCTGATCGCCTGACACGAACCTGACGCCCTAAGCGGCCGGCCGGTCAGGTGTTTTTTTCACTGGCTGAAGCCAGACGAATGGTAGAAGAGAGCAAGGATGCGGCGCGAGCCGTGTTGTGACCTGAGTATCCTGCGGAAATGCGATGCGTCTTCTGATCGTCGAGGACAATGCCGAGCTGTCGCGGCTGGTTGCCAGCGGGCTGTCGGCGGCCGGCTACGAGAGCGACATCGTGAGCAGCGCGGCCGAGGCGCGCGAGGCGGTCGGCAGCGTCAGTTATGCCGCGATGATCCTCGACCTCGGCCTTCCCGACGGCGACGGCCTGTCGGTGCTGCGCGAGCTGCGCCGGCAGATGGAGCCGCTGCCGGTCCTGGTGCTGACCGCGCGCGGCGGCTTGCAGGACCGCGTCAACGGCCTGCGCAGCGGCGCCGACGACTATCTCGCAAAGCCGTTCGCGATGGAGGAACTGGTGGCGCGGCTGGAGGCGATCCTGCGCCGGCCGGGCCAATTGCTCGGCCGCTCGCTGCGCCTCGCCAACCTCGTCTACGACACCGAGAGCCGCCAGATCTTCATCGACGACCAGCCGCGGATCATCTCGGCGCGCGAGGCCTCGGTGCTCGAGATCCTGCTGCGCCGGCAGGGGCGGGTGGTGCCGAAGAAGAACGTCGAGGACCACATCTTCGGCCTCGAAGGCGAAGTCGCCTCCAACGCCGTCGAGGTCTACGTCTCGCGGCTGCGCAAGCAGCTCAGCGAACACGGCGCCAAGGTCGTGATCCACACCATCCGCGGCGTCGGCTATCTCATGGCCGAGGAGAAATAGCGTGTCCGCCGCCCGGTCATTCACCAGGCCGACGTTCAAATCGCTGATCTCGCGCATCGTGTTCATGCACATCGTCGCGGTCGCGGTGGTTGCGATCTTCCTGCCGCTGGTGCTGTTCTGGCTGCTCAACTCCGAGGTCGACCAGCTGCATCGCGATGCCATGCGCGCCCAGGCCGAGGTGCTCGCTGAGCGCATCGTCGCGCAGCCGGACGGCTTGTTGACGTTCAATCTGCCCGACAGTCTCAGGGGCCTCTATTCGGACGCCTACGGCCGCTATCAGTACGACATTCGCGATGGCGAAGGCCGGCTGTTGTTCTCGTCGCACCGTCGCACCGGCGCTGCTGCGGCGGCGCCGCGTCTGGCCGAGACGATTTCCGGCGCGGGCGTCACCCGGATCATCGACGGCAAGACGGTGCGCATCCAGGTCGCCGAGGATCTGGCGCATCGCGACGTCATCATCGACGACATCATCTCGAACTTCTTCCGGCGGGTCGGGTGGATCACCATCCCGATCCTGCTGATCCTGCTCGCCACCGACATCATCATCTTTCGCCGTGCGGTCGCGCCGCTGTGGAAGGCCTCGGAGGAGGCCAGCAATATCGGCCCGGCGCGCACCGACATCCGCCTGCCGACGGAGCAGATCCCGCGCGAGATCATGCCGCTCGTCACCGCCGTCAACCAGGCGCTGGATCGGCTCGAGGACGGCTTTCGCGTGCAGCGCCAGTTCACCGCGGATGCCGCGCATCAATTGCGCACGCCGCTGACGATCCTGCGCACCCGGATCGAGACGCTCGGCGACGGCGCGGCAAGGCAGGCGCTGCATGCCGACATCGAAGGCATGAGCCGCATCGTCGCCCAGCTGCTGGAGATCGCCGAGCTCGACACGCTGGTGCTCGATCCCGGCGAGACCGCCGACCTGCGCGCCGTCTGCACCGAGGTGGTCGGCGCGATCGCGCCGTTCGCGCTCGCCCAGCACAAGGACATCGCACTCAAGGGCACCGATGCGCCGGTGATGGTCCACGGCAATTCCGAGATGCTCCAGCGCGCGATCTTCAACCTCGCCGAAAACGCCATCAAGTTCACTCCAAAGGATACGTCCGTCGATGTCGAGGTCGGTGACGACGGTGTGGTGCGCGTGCGCGATTGCGGCCCCGGCATCGCGGACGCCGAGCGCGAGCTGATCTTCCAGCGCTTCTGGCGGGCCGACCGCCAGCGCAGCGACGGCGCGGGCCTGGGCCTGTCGATCGTGCGCGGCGTGGCGGATGATCATGCCGCGACGGTTGCGGTGGAGAATCTTCCGGGCGGCGGCGCGGAGTTCACACTGCGGTTTCGGCTGGCGGACAGGACGTGCGCTGCCGTCTAAGCCTAAAGTCGTAGGATTGAAATGGCTGCAAGGCCCGCCATTTCGTGTTCCGCCCCCTGATCCGGATGGAAATCGGCGTCGCAATGTTCCATGCTGCGACCAAGCCTCGGCAAGAAGGCTCACAACTGCAGTCCATCAGGGTAGGAAATCATGAAGAGAAGAGACTTCATCAAAGTCACCGGACTTGGTGCGGCAGGCGCCGCGACATTCGCTGCGCCGGCGATCGCGCAGTCGATGCCCGAGATCAAGTGGCGCATGCCGACGAGCTGGCCGAAATCGCTCGACACGCTCTATGGCGGCGCCGAGATGATGGCCAAGATGGTCGCGGAAGCCACCGACAACAAATTCCAGATCCAGACCTTCGCTGGTGGTGAAATCGTACCGGGTCTTCAGGTGCTCGACGCCGTCCAGAATGGCACCTGCGAAATCGGCCACACGGCGTCGTATTACTATTTCGGCAAGGATCCGACCTTCACCTTCGGATCTGCCGTGCCATTCGGGCCCAACATGCGCATCAACCAAGCCTGGTACATGCTGGGCGGCGGCAGGGACATCCTCAACGAGTTCTACAAGAAGTACAACGTCGTCTCGCTGCTTGCCGGCAACACCGGCTGCCAGATGGGCGGCTGGTTCCGCAAGGAGGTGAAAACGCCTCAGGACTTCAGCGGGTTGAAATTCCGCATCGGCGGCTTCGCCGGAAAGGTGATGGCCAAGCTCGGCGCCGTGCCGCAGCAGATCGCCGGCGGCGACATCTATCCGGCGCTAGAGAAGGGCACCATCGACGCGGCGGAATGGGTCGGACCCTATGACGACGAGAAGCTCGGCTTCGTCAAGGTCGCGCCGCACTATTACTTCCCGGGCTGGTGGGAAGGCGGACCGATGCTGCTGGCCTTCGTCAACCAGGACAAGTGGAATGCGCTGCCGAAGTACTACCAGAGCGTTCTCGAGCAGGCGGGGCACTATGCCAACAACTGGATGATGGCGAAGTATGACCAGGCCAATCCGCCAGCGTTGCGGCGCTTGCTCGCTGCCGGCGCCAAGCTGCATCCGTTCTCACCTGAGGTCATGCAGGCCTGCTTCAAGGCAGCCAAGGAACTGCACACCGAAGTGTCGGCATCGAATGCCGACTTCAAGAAGGTGTACGAATCGCTGACGTCGTTCTCGAACAACGGCTACCAGTGGTTCCAGGTCGCCGAGGTCGGCTACGACAACTTCATGGCGCGCAACTCGCAGAGCTGAGCGAAACGCGCTTCATCGGGCAGGAGCCCGAAACAAAAAACCCGGAGCGCGAGCTCCGGGTTCTTTTTTCGCCGGGTGAGGCGACCGCTATTGCTTCGGCTGGCCGAAGTCGAGCGGCGGCAGGTCGATCTGCGGAATCTCGATCTTGATGCTGTTGGGATCGACGGTGGACTGCACGCCCTTGTAGTGCATCACCATCGACGGGAACATGATCACGAGCACGACCATGATGACCTGGATGACCACGAACGGCACCGCGCCCCAATAGATCTGTCCTGTCGTGACCGGATCCATCCTCTTGCCGGTGACACGATCGGTGTAGCGCTCCTTCGGCGCGACCGAGCGCAGGTAGAACAGCGCAAATCCGAACGGCGGGTGCATGAACGAGGTCTGCATGTTGACGCCGAGGATGACGCCGAACCAGATCAGGTCGATGCCGAGATGCTCGGCAGCCGGCCCGAGCAGCGGGATCACGATGAAGGCGAGCTCGAAGAAGTCGAGGAAGAACGCCAGCACGAAGACGAAGGCGTTGACGAAGAGCAGGAAGCCGATCTGGCCGCCGGGCAGGGAGGTCAGCAGGTGCTCGACCCAGACATGGCCGCTGACGCCGTAGAAGGTCAGCGAGAACACGCGCGCCCCGACCAGGATGAAGACGACGAACGCGGACAGTTTCGCCGTCGATTCGGTGGCCTGGCGGACCAGGTCCCAGGTCAGCCGCCGCTTCATGGCGCCGAGAATCAGGGCGCCGGCGGCGCCCATCGCGCCGCCTTCGGTGGGCGTCGCGATGCCGATGAAGATCGTGCCCAGCACCAGGAAGATCAGGAACAGCGGCGGCACCATGACGAAGGTGGTCTGTTGCGCCATCTTCGAGAGGAAGCGGAAGCCCGTCAGCTTGTCGATGACCCAGTTCGCGACGGCGACGAAGAACGCGAAGAGAATGCCGAAGAACATGCTGAGCACGACGAAGTCGGCGCCGTGGGTTTCCGAATTCCGCATCATGAACCAGCCGAAGACGCAGCTCGCCAGGAACAGGACGCCGAGCGAGGTCAGGCCGCGGCTGCCGCTCTCCTCGCGGAAGCCGATGGCTTCCTTCGGCAGGCCCGGAGCAGCCTTCGGGAAGATCAAGGTCACGAGGAACGCGTAACCTGCATAAAGACCTGCGAGCACGAGCCCCGGGATGAAGGCACCCTCGTACATGTCGCCGACCGACTTGCCGAGCTGGTCGGCCATCACGATCAGGACGAGCGAGGGCGGAATGATCTGTGCCAGCGTGCCGGAGGCCGCGATGATGCCGGTCGCCATGCGGCGGTCATAGCCGTAGCGCAGCATGATCGGCAGCGAGATCAGGCCCATCGAGATCACCGACGCCGCGACGACGCCGGTCGTCGCTGCAAGCAGTGCGCCGACGAACACCACCGCGTAGGCGAGGCCGCCGCGGATGGTGCCGAACAGCTGGCCGATCGTGTCGAGCAGATCCTCGGCCATGCCGGAACGCTCGAGCACCAGTCCCATGAAGGTGAAGAAGGGAATGGCGAGCAGCGTGTCGTTGTTCATGACCCCGTAGACGCGCTCCGGCAGGGCCTGAAGAAAGTCCGGGTGGAATTGCCCGAGTTCGACGCCGATGATGGCGAAGAAGAGGCCGACGGCCCCGAGCGAAAATGCCGCCGGATAGCCGAGCAGCAGCACGACGACGAGCGTCGCGAACATGATAGGCGCCATATTGGCGATAAGGAACGCGGTCATGACTTCCCCCTAAACCGTCGCCAACGGCTATTTCTTGTCGATCGCTTCGACGAGGTGCTCGACCTCTGCCTCCAGCGCGGAGACCTGCGATTCGTGAGGATCCGGCATCATTCCGCGCATGATCGCAATTCGCTTGATCAGCTCGGAGATGCCTTGAACGAGCAGGAGGGCGAAGCCGATCATGATCAGGGATTTGGCGGGCCATTGTGGCAGGCCGCCGGCGTTGCCCGACTGCTCGTTGATCTGCATCGAGCGCAGGAAGAATGGCACTCCGGTGACGATCATGACGACGGTCAGCGGAATGAGGAAGAACAGGTGACCGATCACATCGATCACGCTGCGGGCCGTCTTCGGCAGCATGTTGTTCACGATGTCGATCCGGATGTGCTCATTGTCGAGCAGCGTCCAGGACGAGCACAACAGGAACACGATGCTGAAAAGCACCCATTGCAGTTCGAGCCACGAATTCGAGGACGTGTCGAACGTCTTGCGGACGATCGCATTGATCGCCGAGATGATGACGGCGACCAGGATCAGCCACGCCAGACGCTTGCCCGTCCAGCGTGTGAACGCGTCAATTCCATGGCTCAGCTTTAGGAGCGCTTGCAACGATAGGTCCTCCCCCGATTTTGCCCCGGCCGTCTTGACTGCGCCGAGTGGCGCGTGGCTTGTCTCGCCGCGCAGGCATGAGGCAGCCGCACCAAATCAGCGAGCGTGCCGTCAGTCAATTGGAAGTTTGTTGATAGTTAAGGGGAATAAGCCCGCCCCGGACAGTCAATCCTAGCCGCCGGTGACGCTCATGTGCCTGGAGACGCTGGGACGGTTGTGGCGGCGGTCGATGATGAAATCGTGGCCCTTGGGCTTCAGCCCGATGGCGCGGTCGATCGCATCCGCAAGCAGCATATCGTCGTCCGACGCACGCAGAGGTTTGCGCAGATCGGAGGCATCCTCGTGGCCGAGGCAGGTGTGCAGCGTGCCGGTGCAGGTGATGCGCACCCGGTTGCAGGATTCGCAGAAATTATGGGTCATCGGCGTGATGAAGCCGAGCTTGCCCCCGGTCTCGGCAATGCTGACATAGCGCGCCGGGCCGCCGGTGCTTTCGGCGAGGTCCGTCAGCGTGAATTGCTGGGAAAGGCGCGCGCGCACCAGCGACAGCGGCAGATACTGGTCGATCCGTCCCGCGCCGATCTCGCCCATCGGCATGACCTCGATCAGCGTCAGGCCCATGTTCTTGCCGTGGGCCCAGCGCATCAGCGAAGGCAGCTCGTCCTCGTTGAGGTTCTTCAGCGCCACCGCGTTGATCTTCACGGCGAGTCCCGCAGCGCGCGCGGCCTCGATGCCTTCCAGCACCTTGTCGATCTCGCCCCAGCGGGTGATCTCGCGAAACTTCCTGGGATCGAGCGTGTCGAGCGAGACGTTGATGCGGCGGACGCCGCAATCGGCAAGCTCGCGGGCATACTTTGCCAGCTGCGTGCCGTTGGTGGTCAGCGTCAGCTCGCTCAGGGCGCCGCTGGACAGATGGCGCGACAGCGAGCGCACCAGCGTCATCACGTTGCGGCGGACCAGCGGCTCGCCGCCGGTGAGCCGCAGCTTCCTCACGCCCTTGGCGATGAAGGCCGAGCAGAGCCGGTCGAGCTCCTCCAGCGTCAACAGGTCCGCCTTGGGCAGGAATGTCATGTCTTCCGACATGCAGTAGAAGCAGCGCAGGTCGCAGCGGTCCGTGACCGAGACACGCAAATAGCTGATGGTTCGCCCGAACGGATCGGTCATGGCGCTCGACAGCGCTGCGCGGGGATTCGCGGAAGATCCGTTCATACCAAAATGCCTTGTCACTGACGGCGACGGGCGCACCTTTGCTCAACGGCGCTCTGGAAGCAATCTAAGCATCGCGGTGCCCGAGGACAATTGGGGGCGATAACGGAGGTCAGCGCTTGCCCGCGTTCGGATCGGGGAAGGGCGAGCCTGTGGCGACCGGTTCGGCTGCTGCGGGCGCGGCTGCGGCCGGTTTCGGCTTCTTCGGCCGGTGCGGTTTCCTCACCGGCTTGGGCGGGGCGGCCGGCTGGAGTTCTGCAAACACCGGATTCGGATCTGTGGTGACCGAGGCGGGCGTGGTGAGATCGCCGGGGTTCTTGATGATGTTCACCGGGATGCTCGCCGGCTGGTACTTGGGCAGTGCGAAAGCGACCGTGAACGGGGCATCGGGGGCGGGAACCGAGACCGAGCAGGGCGTCTTGCAGGCCGGACCGAGCGAGGTCTTGGCGTCAGCCCCCGGAGGGCTGGACTCGAGCTGGACCTGGACGGTCGGCGGCGCCGACTTGAACATGTCCCAGGACATCGAGGAGCAGCCACCAAGACTTGTTGCCCCCAGGAGGCTCGCTCCCGCTAACGCAATCGCGCTGACACGACGCATGACCATCCACTTCTACTGCGACGAACCGCCACATACCCCAGCATGACCTTAGGAGCGTCGTCCGGGGCAGGCAACCGGCGGGATGTGCATAGTTAATAGTTGGTTAACGCGGGGTATCTTGAGGATTTTACTGGAATTTCAGTGGCTTGCCGAGGCCCGTGCCGTCATCAGGCTGTGGGCTGCGGCCGGCAGGTCGCGCATGTGATGGATCAGCCGGTCCGGCTTCAGCTCGGCGATCGGCACGTCCGTATAGCCGAAGCTGACCCCGATCACGGGCACCCCGGCGCGCCGGGCCACGCCGACATCGGTTCCGGCATCGCCGACCATGATGCTGGCTCTGACCTCTCCGCCGGCGCGGGCCACCGTTTCCCGGAAAATGGCCGGATCCGGCTTCTGGACGCCAAAGGTGTCGGCGCCGCAGATCGCCGCGAAGCGGCGGCTGAGATCGAGCTGGTCCAGCAGGCGCTTGGACAGCCATTCCAGCTTGTTGGTGCAGACGGCCAGGCGATGGCCTTGCGCCGCAAAATGGTCGAGCGCGGTCTCCAGCCCCTCGAAAGGCCGGGATTCGACCGCGATATGCTCGGCGTAATAGGCGATAAAATCCGCCGTCATCCGGTCCATGTCCGAAGGCGTGACGGTGCGGCCCTCGGCCTCCAGGCCCCGCTCGATCAGCTTGCGGGCGCCGGCGCCGATCATGTTGCGGGCCGACTGCATCGGCACGGGCGGCAGGCCTTCGCGGTCGAGCACGTAATTCAGCGCGGTGATCAGGTCGGGCGCCGTATCCACAAGCGTGCCGTCGAGATCGAAGACGATGGTGTGAGGGGAGGTCATGGTCCAAGCGCTATCGGTCCGGCCGTGCCGGCGCAAGGGGCGCTGCCATAAGATCAGCTTATAGGCCTGTTCCCGCGCGGAAAACGAGGCTACATAGGCCGCCGCAAGCGGCCACGATCGGCGGCGCATTCGTGACTTCAAAGGCGGGCGCAAACGTGAACATGGACCAGTTGAAACGGCAGGCGGCGGCGCGCGCTCTGGAAGAGGTGCGGGACGGCATGCAGCTCGGGCTCGGCACCGGCTCGACCGCCAAGCATTTCGTCGAGCTGCTCGGCGAGCGCGTGGCGGCCGGACTCAAGGTGATCGGCGTACCGACCTCCGAGGCGACGCGCCTCGATGCGGAGCGCTGCGGCGTGCCGCTGACCACGCTCGATGAGATCGACCATCTCGACATCACCATCGACGGTGCCGACGAGATCGATCCCGAGCTCAACCTGATCAAGGGCGGTGGCGGCGCGCTGCTGCGCGAGAAGATCGTGGCGGCCGCATCGGATCGCATGATCGTGATTGCCGACGACACCAAATGGGTGCCGACGCTCGGCCGCTTTCCGCTGCCGATCGAGGTCATCCCGTTCGGGCTCGGGGCGACGCGCCGGGCGATCGAGACGGCATTTGCCGGCTGCGGCGTTTCCGGGCAAATGGCGGTTCGCAAGGCCAAGGGCGGGGCGGAGGACAGCCACGTTTTCGTCACCGATGGCGGCCACTGGATCCTCGATGCCCAGCTCGGACGTATTGTCGATCCGGCCGGCCTCGCCAAGGCGTTGAGCGTGATCCCCGGTGTGGTCGAGCATGGGTTGTTCGTCGGCTTGGCCAGCTCGGCCGTTCTGGCGGGCGGCGAGGGAATTCGCGTGATTGAACGGCGAAAGCCGAAAGGAGACTAGGAATGAAGAGTGTGTTGAAATTCTTGCCGGCCGCGACCCTCGCTGTGGGACTGGCCCTCTCGGCTGTCCCGGCCATGGCGCAGCAGGCAGCCGCGCCCAAGGCCTCGCCCGCGGCGATCGCGTCGGCCAAGGAAATCCTGAGCATGAAGAACGCCACCGCGATGTACGCGAACGCGGTGCCCGGCATGGTCGAGAAGGTGAAGGCAACGCTGATCGGACAGAACCTCAACTACCAGAAGGACCTCAACGAGCTGGCGCCGGTCGTGGCGCAGCAGCTGGCCGGCCGCGAGAAGGAGATCGGCGAAGGCATGGCGCAGGCCTATGCCGCCCAGTTCAGCGAGCAGGAGCTCAAGGACCTCGTCACCTTCTACAAGTCGCCGCTGGGCAAGAAGCTGATCGAGGCCGAGCCGCGCGCCATCGACCAGAGCATGAGGGTCATGAATTCGTGGGCGCAGAGTTTCTCCGAAACCATTGCGAGCGCGTTTCGCGCCGAGATGAAGAAGCGCGGCAAGGAAATGTGACGAGGACGCGAGGCAGGAAGGTCGGAGTGAACAATGGCTGAATTCGACGTCGACCTCTTCGTCATCGGCGGCGGCTCGGGCGGCGTGCGCGCCGCCCGCATCGCGGCCGGCCACGGTGCCCGCGTCACGATCGCGGAAGAGTACCGCATGGGCGGCACCTGCGTGATCCGCGGCTGCGTGCCGAAGAAGCTGCTCGTGATCGGCTCGCATGTCCGCCACGAGATCGAGGACGCCGCCGGCTTCGGCTGGACCATCCCGTCCATGAGCTTCGACTGGGCGACGCTGATCGCCAACAAGGACAAGGAGATCGCGCGGCTGGAGGCGGCCTACACGACGAATGTCGAAAAGTCCGGCGCGCAGATCGTCAAGAGCCGTGCGGTGATCGAGGACGCCCACACCGTCCGCCTGCTCGAGAACGACAGGAAGGTGACGGCGAAGTACATTTTGATCGCCACCGGCGGCGCACCCAACCACGGCGCCTCGATCCCCGGCATCGAGCATGTGATCTCGTCCAACGAGGCGTTTCACCTCAAGAAGCTGCCGAAGCGGATCGTGATCCAGGGCGGCGGCTATATCGCGCTGGAATTCGCCGGCATCTTCGCGGGCTACGGCTCCGACGTCACCGTGATCTACCGCGGCGACAACATCTTGCGCGGCTTCGACGAGGATGTCCGCGCCCATGTCCGCAGCGAGATGGAGAAGCAGGGCATCACCATTCTCACCGGCTGCACGGTGGCGAGGGTCGATCGCCATGGCGAGGAATTCACCACGCACCTGTCGAACGGCTCGAGCGTTGCTTCCGACCAGGTGATGTTCGCGATCGGCCGCCATCCTGCCGTCGCCAATCTCGGCCTGGAGAAGGCCGGCGTCGCCATCAATCCGAAGAACGGCGGCATCGCGGTCGACCATTTCTCCAAGAGTTCGGTCGACAGCATCTATGCGATCGGCGACGTCACCCATCGCCACAATCTGACGCCGGTCGCGATCCGCGAGGGTCATGCGTTCGCCGACACGGTGTTCGGCAAGCGCGAGGTGAAGGTGGATCATTCCTCTATCCCGACTGCCGTGTTCTCGCAGCCGGAAGTCGGCACCGTCGGTCTGACCGAGACCGAAGCGCGCGCGCAGTTCAGCCACGTCGATATCTACAAGACGACGTTCCGTCCCATCAAGGCGACAATGTCTGGCCGCGACACCCGCGTGCTGATGAAGCTCGTCGTCGACGGCTCATCCGACCGCGTGCTCGGCTGCCACATCGTCGGTGACGCCGCCGCCGAGATCACCCAGGCGGTCGCGATCGCGGTGAAGATGAAGGCGACCAAGGCCGATTTCGACGCGACGATTGCGTTGCATCCGACCGCGGCCGAGGAGCTCGTCACCATGCGCACCCCGACCGCGCGCCACGTGCGTCAGGCGGCGGAGTAGGGGCGTTAGGCAGCCGCCGCGGGGCCGCCTTGATTCGTTGTCGATGCTTCGACGCGGGCCTAGCCTGCGGCGCCAATTGAGAAGCGGTTTCTCGGGGTCGCGCTCTGGCGAATGTCGGGTGAGACACCATATTCAGGATATCACTGGCACAGACACCACGGGCGTCAGTGACAGAGAGACGCTGCCGCGCTCCCGCCGCAAACAGGAGGCGCGCAATGAATGTCTTGCTTTATCCTCTGCATCTTTGCCGCAAGTTCGAACGCCGCTGGAGCGCGAAAGTGATTCAGGACGACGGCCAATCGCCGCCGTCGCAAGGGACGGACGGCTGTGCCGCCTGCGGGCGGCTCGTCATGGCTCCCGTGCACTCGACCTATTTGCCCGCCGGGAAACTCGTCAATCAGTGGCGGTGCCCGGTGTGCCGGAACGCCTGGCAGTCCTCTGCAGATCCCGCGAGCAGCACGGATCTCCAAGCGAGCCGGTCCGAGCAACTTCGCGAGAACGCCGGACATTGCCTGACCCTGGAAGGCACCGCTCCCGACGACACGGCGCGCCAGCAGTTCAGGCGCATGGGCGATGCCTGGCTCGCTCTCGCGGACACGCAGGATTGGCTCGACGGCGTGACGCCGCCGCTCCCACGACCTTCGCCGCAAGGCGCGCAGGCCTGATCCCTTCGACCCTCCTGATGTACCTCAAGGGCATTTGTCATGACTGAGACGCGCAACCGCTTGGGCTCAGGTCGATCATCGCGCTAGATGAGATCTCAACGGCCCGCTCCGGCGGGCCGTTTTTTTTTAGGCACTACGCGTACAGATATCCGACCGGCTTGCCTTCGGTGCGCAGGGGACGAATGTCCTTGTGCGTGATGATTTGACCGGCGAGGCCGTCGATCTCGTCGCGCTGCGTCGGGGTCCAGCTGCGAAGGTCGTTCATGCCTTTGAGCAGGCCGAGCCGGAGGACCTGGGTGTTCTCACCGACGCCGACGAGGCTGACCGAGCTCTTGCCGGCCGTCACCACGTCGCCGGCAGAGAGTTCAAATGTCTCGCCGGACTTGTTCTTGAATTCGGCCGTGCCGCGGATGACGCGATAGATCACGACCTCGCCCTTGGCAAACGAGGTGCCGTCCACCGCCGCCGACGTGCTCTTCGGCAGCAGCGACTGACCGGGCGGGTCGGTTGCGATGATGTGGCCGGTGACGAGATGTCCGCTCGGAATCTCGATGCCGATATCGCGCACATGGACCGGCATGGCCGATTTGACCGAACCATCGGTGAGCGGCTTGAACAGCGCATCCAGCGCCAGCGGGTCCTGAAGCCAGAAGCCCGCATCGGCGGGACGATCATGCAGAGGATGGCTCCAGGCCACACGTGGCGTCTCGGCCTCGTTGATCTGGCTCGGACCGACGATGGTCGGGTTCGGAAAGGTGGTCGGATCGGTGATGAAGGCTTCGAGGAATTTGCCCGAATAGCCCATCGAGATCGGATCGGGCACCACCGTCTGCGGCGTCTTCAAATTCTCTTCGGTCGACAGTCCCGACCAGGTGTAGAAGAGCTGGCGGTGCACGATCGCGCTTTGCAGCATCACAGCGCCCGGGCCGACACTGTAGAAGCGTCCGTCGTAATCGAAGGTGAACGCACCCGAGGTGACCAGCACGAGTTGAAAGCCGCCGGGCGGAAGATGAAGATGGAAATCGGTGGGGCCGGTATCCGGCAGGTAGATCGGAAGATTGGTCGCGACTTCGTGCAGCAGGAAGGTTTCGTTGTTGGCGTGAAAGCCCTCGTTGGCGCGATTGTAGAGTGCTTGCGGCCGGTAGGTCGCCTCAAACTTCGCATTCTTGTCGCGATCGATCGCGACGAAGTCCTGATCGTTCAGGCGAAGGGGCGTGCCATTCGGACGGGTGAGGCCGGTGAATTTGAGATCGCCCGCAGCATGCACGTTCATGGCATTCTCCGATCTGATCCGTTCGTCCCGCCCGCCCTGGTGGCGGGGGCGGGACTTGGGCCTGATGCTGCTTTGCGAATTTTGGGCCAGTTCGGTTGCGGAGCAGCAAACCGCCTCCGCGGCTCGGGACGGCGAGGCCGGGTAGCAGAAAATCCGGTGGTTCCGCCGAAGGTTAGACCGCAGGTTGCGCGGGACTGCCTGACCGTCCTGCCGAACCCCGCGGTCGCGCGAATGTGACGCAGATTGTCTAATTTGTCGGCAAGCCCTGACGGTTGCGTGCAGGGAATGGCTGTTCCCAAGGCGCAACCACGGAACGCATTCGGTTCGGCGGGATTAGGCGTCCTAGGTTGCCTTTTTGAACCGAGACAGCAGTTCTCGTCCGGCGCTAACCCGGGAGTTTCCATGCAAGACGGCTACGCAAGGCCGCAGGAGGCCGCCCGCTACATTGCGGAGATCTGCACCGAGCTGCGCGAGATCGCGCATACGGCCGGACTTTCATTCCTGGCTCACCTGCTCAGCATGGTGATCCTGCAAGCTGGAAGGCATTGCAGCACCGAGGGACAGGAATTCCGCAAGACGTCCGAAGCCGCTCATTCGAACGACTGAAGCGCGCTCCGCTCGGGCTTGCCGGAGGGGCTGTCCGCCCACTTCGCCATTTCCATCGTTCGTGCATCGACACCTTCGCACCAGAAGCAGCTTGATTCGGTAGCGCCCTTCTCGGACAGGATGGGCACCAGGCCGTGGCCGCAGCCGGCGCAACAGGTGATGTCGGTCATGCGTTTCTCCAAGACACGGTACAGGGCTCTGTACAAGACACGGCAAATTCCGGAATGCCGTTATCGTTCCCAAGGCTTGCGCGGAGGCTATGTCGGTGCAGAAGCGGTGCGTCCGACCGGAGCGCTCGTTCCTGATATCGTCGATGTAGCAATCCATTGTGACACGGCTGCGATGTCGTTGCCGCTTTCACGGTAGGCGCGAAGCTGGAATTCCGCCGAGCTGCCACGTTCCACGATGGTGCGGCAATGCTCGACCTCGGACGCGCAATTCAGCGCATCCGCGTCCTCGGCGATGCCGTCGATCAGGCGGGAGAGCAGCTCCGAGATGGTGACTGGCCCGTCCTTCGAGGCAAAGATGCAATCGGTGCCGTAGCGCTGGGCGCGCCATTTGTTCTCGACCGCGATCGCGCGCTCGACGACCGTGACCTCTTTCGACAGATGGGGCCGTCGATACAGACGCCGCGTCAGGCAGCGATAGAGCGAGGCAATGGCAACGGCGTCGTCGACGAAGGTGCAGGTGTCGGGCGCGCGAAGCTCGAGGGTCGGATGCTTCATGGAAGGGCGCATCGCCCACCAGATGTGACTCTCGTCAGGGATCACGCCGGAGCGCTGCAATGCGCCGACATACTCGTCGTAATCATGCCTGCTCTCGAACAGTTCTGGCAGGCCGGTGCGCGGCAGCTCGGAATACGCCGCCAGGCGGTAGCCCTTCAGGCCCGTCTTGTGCGAGTTCCAGAACGGGGAGGACGCCGACAGCGCGATGAACAGCGGCAGATGCGGCAGCATCGCCCGCATCACCGCCATGCGCTTCTCGGGATCGGGCAGCTGGACGTGCACATGCATGCCGCACATCATGTTGCGGTGGCCGATGCTGCGCAGATCCTCGATCATCTCCTCGTAGCGCGGCTTCGGGCTCGGCTGTGACATGCGCCAGACGGCGGTCGGATGCGTGCCGCAGGCCATGATCACGAAGCCGTACTGGGCGGCAACGTTCGCGACTTCGCGGCGGAGAAAGCGGAGCTCTTCGCGCGCGTCGTTGACGTCGACGTGAACGTTGGTGGCGACCTCGAGCTGGGATTGCAGCATCTCCCGCATGGCCTGGCCGCCGGTCGACCAGTTCGCCGACTCGAACAGCTCGTTGGGAGTCTGGATCGCGACCTCCAGGTTGCGCCGATCGGCGAGGAAGTATTCCTCCTCAATGCCGAATGAATATTCAGCGGCCTTGCCGCGACCGCTGGCCGAGCGAATGACGAGGTGCTGCTTGTCGTCGGAGGAATCGAGACGCAGCAATTTCAAAACGTCCGAAGTAAATGTCATCGTGCCACCCGGCGAAGGCATTACCTGCGGACAATAATCCTCCTGACGGGGGCGGGTTCCGCGTCGGACCCGCTGGAAATTGCAAGGTCGAACGGAACAATTTTCGCGCTTTCGGACGCGCGCGCGATCAGGGCGTGATTCGGCGGCACCTCCGTCCAGTCCGATTCCTTGTCGAACGGCTCGGACACGACAATGACCTGGCCGCCGGCCTCGCGGAAATAGAGCGTGTTGGCGGCATCGTTGACCGCAACGCGGAACGCATAGAGGTCCCTGCCATTGGCGATCGCGCTGGTGAAGCGCAGCCGCTCGCGAAGCTGGCCTTCGTTGACGAGACCGACGAGCGATTGCAGCACGGCTTGCGTTGCTCGAAGCGGGTCGTTGTCGAGGCCGGCGCCCATGATGGCGAGGAACACGGCTTCGGAGTCGGTCGTCCCCAATCGCGACGGATAATAGGCATCCGGAATCAGGGCCTCGACCTTGCGCCGCAGCCGGTTCCAGCTGCCGACGAATCCGTTGTGCATGAACATCCAGTGGCCGCAGACGAAGGGATGACAATTCTGCCGTCACCGCCGTGCCGGTGGCGGCGCGCACATGGGCGAAGAAGAGGTGCGAGCGCAGATGACGGCAGAGGTAGCGCAAGTTTTCATCCGACCAGGCGGGGCGCGTTTCACGGTAGAGGCCGGGCTCCGGATGCTCGCCATACCAGCCGAGCCCGAACCCGTCGCCATTCGAGCCCGCGGTGGACTGGAGCGAGCGGATGCTTTGCGCGATCAGCGAATGCTCGGGCTCGGTGACATAAGGTTCGAACGAGGTGGTCTCGCCCCGGTATGCGATCCAGCGGCACATGCAGGTTCCTGTCGGGCAGTGGATGTGTCGTGAGGTGCACCAACAAGCCTGACAGCAGGATGGTTCCCATCGCCCTACATGCGAATCAGGACGACGCCGCCGACCTCCATCTGCGGCAAATGTGCTGATGCCTTCACAGATCGATCACGACGTCGCCTCGCGGTCGCGAGCAGCAGATCAGGACATTGCCGTCCGCCGGCGGGTCGAGCGGATCCGGTCCGTAGCTGACCTCTCCGGCCACGAGCCCGCTCTCGCAGTTGTGGCAGACGCCCGTCCGGCACGACCAGCGCACGGGGACGTCGCAAGCTTCAGCGAGCTCGAGCAGGCTGGCATAGGATGGTCCCCAGCAGACATTGAGGCCGCTGCGCGCGAATGACACCATCGGGCCCGGGCCGGGGGCTCCGACCGGCACATGTGCGGGGGTCCGCGGCGATGCCGCGATGCCGGGCGTCAGCGATGGCCTGGCGCCGAACAGCTCGGTGTGGATGTAGTCCGGCGCGACGCCCGACGCAGCGAGGCCGGCCGTGAGATCGCTCATGAAAGCGGCCGGTCCGCACACATAGAAGTCGCCGTCGCGCGGCACGTCGAGCCGTTCGAGCAGGCGCTGATCCAGATGTCCGGCGCTGTCGAAATCCGCTCCCAGACGATCGGCCGGATCGGGTGCGCTGAAGCAGACGTGGCTGTGATGGTGAGCCAGCGCAGCCAACAGCCCGCGCGCCTCGGCGGCGAACGCATGTTCGCGGCCGTTGCGGGCGCCGTGCAGCCACCAGACGTCTCGCGTGGTCCCTTCCGCGGCGAGCGCGTGGAGCATGGCCAGCACCGGCGTCACGCCGATGCCGGCGCTGAGCAAGACGACGGGCCGCGCATCCTGCCGGAGCGTGAAGCTGCCACGTGGCGCACCGACCTCGACGAGGTCGCCCATGCGCAGCCCGTCGGCGACATAGAGGCTGGCCGCGCCATGCGCTTCCCGCTTGATGCTGATGCGATAGGACGCGGCATTGCAGCGGCTCGACAGCGAGTAGCTGCGCGTCATCGCTTGTGCCGCAGAAGGCCCGAGCCGCACGACGACGAATTGTCCGGGCTGGGCTGTGGCGACGGGCTCTCCGTCCGTGGGTTTGAGGATCAGCGACGTCACGTTGCCGCTTTCGGCGATCTTGCGCGAGACGCGAAACGGACGGAAGCCGCGCCACGCCGGAGGCGGGCTCGCCGCCGGGCCGAGCCCGGCGTTTCCTGCTGCGGTCTTGCTTGTGCGCTGCTGCTCGAGCAGCGCCGCGAAGGAACGATTCCAGCCGCGGCTTAGCGCCGGAATCTTCAGCGCGCGCTCCAGGCGGTCGCGCGGGTGAGGGGGCAGGTAAAGCAGCGCGTTGATCTCGAACACGCTCATGCTCTCAGGGCCGCTGGCGACCGGCGTGATCTCGTCGCCGGCCTCCACGTCGCCTTCCTCGATCACGCGGAAATAGAAGCCGGGCCGGCCGTGCCTGACGAGCAGCGCGGGCATATCAGGCTCGTCCATGCGAATGCCGAGCCGGTAGCAGGTGACGCGCGGCTGCGTCACCTCGAACAGGGCGGAGCCGATCCTGTAGCGGTCTCCGATGCACACGTTCGTGTCGGAGAGGCCTTCGACGGTGAAGTTCTCGCCGAATTGACCATGGACGAGGTTCGATCGCCCCAGATGTTCCTGCCAGTACCGATAGGACTCGTCCTGGTAGACGAAGACGGCGCGCTGTTCGCCGCCATGGCCTGCCGTATCGCCCTGGCCGTCGCCGTCGATATTGAGCCGGCGCACCCTGCGCGGGCCTTTGACGGGGGCCTTCCAGATACCGGTATGGACGGTCTTGCCTTGCCAGGCGACGTCGCGCGGCAGGCCGACATTGACGGAAAGCAGACGTGCCATGACGGTTTTTCCCGACCCAGAGTGCGCGACCCGATCCGACGGGTCGCCTGCACGCCAATCTGCATCCAAATCGAATTGTTAGCTCGCTAGCCGTTGTTAGACGTTGCGAGGGGAGCCTTGCCGCCGGAGTTCTGCATCATCAGATGAAGGCGGCAGGAGACGTTTTCATTCAGGATCGGAGACCGAGATGGATGATCGAGCCAGATTGGCGGCGCTCCAGCGCCATTGGGACGCTTCGGATGCGAACGATTTCGAGGCCGAGCACGACATCTATCGCGACGACGCCGTGCTCGACTATCCGCAGTCGGGCGAGCGCATCCATGGCCGCCGGAACATTCAGGAGAGCCGTTTCGTGCAGCCGAATAGCAAGCGCTTCACGGTCCGGCGGATCATCGGCGGCGGCGATCTCTGGGTGAGCGAGTTCGTGCTGACATATGACGGCGTGCCGTCCTACGTCGTGAGCATCATGGAATTCCGCGACGGACTGGTGGCGCACGAAACGCAATATTTCGGCGACCGGTTCGATCCGTCACCCTCGCGTGCGCATCTCGTCGAGCGGGTGGGGTAAACGGCGCGTTCCGTCATTGCGAGCGCAGCGAAGCAATCCAGAGTCTTTCCGCGGAGGGATTCTGGATTGCTTCGCTGCGCTCGCAATGACGACGTTGATGTAGTTGCGTGCCCAAACAAAGCTCTCGTGCCCCGGACGCAGCGCAGCGCTTCCCTGGCGATGCGGAGCATCGTCCAGTTCAGCGGTGCGCTGCAGAGCCGGGGCCCACGCAGCGGCGAATTCGCGGCTTCCTGGGTCCCGGCTCTGCGCCGCAACGCTGAAGGCGTTGCAGCGCGTCCGGGACACGAGATATGCAGCAAAACTGCTTAACCAAATCCGCCAACATGGAACCGATGCGGCGGCTGGTCGCAGTCTCCTCGCCTTGATTCCGACAGGCCCATCTTTATCTCTGAGCAGAACAAGAATCCGGGCCCCTCTGGCGAGGCCGCCGACGAATGTCGGCCAACCTCGTGATGTCGGATGACCTGTCCCGCGCGAATGCGATGGATCGGCCGATCGTCGGGCCTTCTCTGTTCCCTCCGACCCAATCGTCCCCATCGCAGCTCCGCGCGGCCATTTCGCAACGTTGAGGAGCATCGATGTCTGACGCCAAATACTCCAACCCGATCGAACTCGAGATTGCCGAACCGTCCAGCCTCAACGAGCAGGCTGCGGCGGCGTTGATCATCGCCGGCGCGCTTGTCGCGGTGGCGGACCGGCGCGTCTCGCCAGTCGAGCGCGATGAGGTGATCCGCTTCATCAGGGATCGCGGATTGGCGCCGCATATCGGCGACGACCGATTGTTCGCGATGTTCGACGAGCTGGCGGAACGTTTAGAGGAGCCGGACTTTGCCAATGTCGTGATCGACACGCTGCGGCCGGTCTCGAACATGCCGCTCTCGTCCCATCTGATGGAGCTGTCGGAGCGCGTTGCGGCCGCGGACGAGGACGTGCATCCCCATGAGGCGCAGGCGATCAAGCTGCTGCGGCTGCTGACGCTCGTATTGCCGCGCGCCAAGCAGGTCGGACCGGGTGCGGCAGGCACCCTCCCAAAGGAGTGAGCATGAGCGCGGCATCGGACGAGCGTACGACCGGAACCGGGGGCGCGGCCGGCCAGTTGGCCGGCGGTGATCCGCGCCTCGACAAGCTCGTCCATCGCCTGCCGCCGCGCATGGGCGACACCGTCACCTATCTGCTCAAGCCGTCCAGCCGCTGGGTGAGAATCCCCTCGGGCGCGCTGCTCGTCGTCGGCGGCGTGTTTTCCTTCCTGCCGGTGCTCGGCGTCTGGATGCTGCCGCTCGGCCTCGCGCTGCTTGCCGAGGACGTGCCGGCGCTGCGCTCCTCCCGGTCGAAGGTCTTCGACTGGATCGAACGCCGCAAGCCGCAATGGCTCGAACCGTCCGCACCGAAAAATGATCAATCATGACTGAGTTCATCACCGCCGACGCACTGTCGGCGCTGCTCCAGGTCGTCCTGATCGACCTCGTGCTCGCCGGCGACAACGCCGTCGTCATCGGCCTTGCCGCCGCCGGCCTGCCGTCCGGGCAGCGCCGACGCGCCATCGTCGTCGGCATCGTCGCCGCCACGGCCTTGCGCGTCGTCTTTGCCGGCATCGCGACCCAGCTCTTGCAGGTGATCGGCCTCCTGCTCGCCGGCGGCGTGCTGCTGCTCTGGGTGTGCTGGAAGATGTGGCGCGAATTGCGCGAGCAGGCCGCGCATCGCAGCGAGCTTGCGTTCAGCCATGGCGGCGGCGGAAGCGCGGCATCGGCGCCGCGAAAGACCTTCGGCCAGGCCGCCTTGCAGATCGTCGCCGCCGACGTCTCGATGTCGCTCGACAACGTGCTCGCGGTCGCGGGCGCGGCGCGCGAGCATCCCTACATCCTCGCCTTCGGCCTGCTGCTGTCGGTCGCGATGATGGGCGTTGCCGCCGATCTGCTCGGCCGCGTGCTCCAGAAGCAGCGCTGGATCGCCTATGTCGGCCTCGCCATCATCGTCTACGTCGCCTTCGAGATGATCTATCGCGGCTCGCTCGAGCTCGCGCCCGTCATCGCGAGTCTCTGAGGCGGCGTTTGCTGTCTGCAATCCGGAGTGATCAATGACGTCTGAACCCAAAGCAGCTTCGGCCGCGCTTCCGCCGCCGCAAATCGGCCCGTTCGCCCAGCTGATCTTTGGCTCGCGCTGGCTGCAAGTGCCGCTCTATGTCGGCCTCATCATCGCACAGGGCGTCTACGTGCTGCTGTTCCTCAAGGAGCTCTGGCACCTGGTCGCGCACTCCTTTGACGCCAGCGAGCAGCAGATCATGCTGGTCGTGCTCGGACTGATCGACGTCGTCATGATCTCGAACCTGCTGGTGATGGTGATCGTCGGCGGCTACGAGACCTTCGTCTCGCGGCTGAACCTGAGCGGCCATCCGGACGAGCCGGAATGGCTCAATCATGTCAATGCCAGCGTGCTCAAGATCAAGCTTGCGATGGCGATCATCGGCATCTCCTCGATCTCGCTGCTGCGGACCTTCATCGAGGCCGGAAATCTCGGCACCACGCGCAGCAACTTCACCGAGACCGGCGTGATGTGGCAGGTCTTGATCCACCTGACCTTCATCATCTCGGCGATCGGCATCGCCTGGGTCGATCGCCTCAGCGAGAGCGGTTACCGCAAGGAAGCGGGTCACGGCTGAGCGCGGCGCAGCGGGTTTGACCGGAGCTGCCTCAGAGGTGCGGGCTCTCGTCCGCAAAATCACGGGCCTGCGCCAGCGTCCCGGATGGCATCTCGCCGAACGTCGTCTTGTAGAGTTTCGAGAATTCGCCCATGTGCCAGAAACCGTTCGCGAGCGCCGCGGCCTTCACTGTCATTCCGTTACCTCCGGTGATGAGCTGCGCGCGGGTCGACCACAGCCGCTTCAGCCTGAGATAGTGATGCAGGCTGACGCCATGCACCGCCTGTGTCGCGCTCTGGAGCGTGCGGACGGAGACGCCGAGCGTATTTGCAAGGTCGCCACTGTAGAGCGGGATGCCGCCGGACAGCGTGGCCGCCTCGTCCAGCCGTGCGACCAGCTTGCGCTGCTTGTCGAGCGATCCGCGCCGGAGGTCCTGCGCGTCGAAGGGGGCAAGGGCGGCATCAAGGCCAGCGAGAAGCCTTTCCTGGATCGGCCGTTCGATGGCTTCGAATTGCCAGGGATCGTTGCAGCGCGAGGCCAGGCAGAACATGTCGAGAATGGCGGCGCGCACGCGCGCCATCGTGTCGACGTTGAGACGCGTGAATTCGAGCCCGGTCTCGTAGTCCGCCCAGCCGCGATGGCGCATGTCGGAGTTGAAGCGCAGCATCAAATAGGTGTTGGGGTGATGCTCGACCGCCTCGGTGGCGACCTTGCCGCGCACGACACCGATCATCGAGTTGTCGATCTCGCGCCCGTTGGCGGTGGAATGACAGGCGAGCGGGATGACGAGGCCGACGCCGTGGTCGGTGCCGACATTGGCCTGGAGGCGCCGGGCGAAGGTCCGCTGGAGCACGAACAAACCGTCCTGGAGCGGCAGGATGGCGCGGTGCAGCGAGAACTCGCGCGGCTCGAGCGGCGTGCTGATGCCGCCGCCCAGCACCTCGCTCGGACGAAAGGACCCGAAATCGCTGTAGCGCTCGATGCTCAGGACTCGCGACGGCTTGAGCCAACGTACCGGCATCTCGGGATCCCAGTGACCTCAGGCGTTCGGCGTATGCCGGCGCGTCCTCGACCTCGCGGGCGCGACATCGGCCGGAAATGTTGCCGGAGCAACCGTGCTTCAGGCAAGTCCGCAAGACCACGGGGCGCGTGATCGCCTCCACGCTGCGCCGGCTTGCCGGCGGCGCCGCGATGTCACGACGTCTGCGGATAGGCCGCGTTCTCGCGCCGCTCGCGCTCGCCGAGTTCGCGCACCAGCTCCTGGAGAAAGGACTCGGTGTAGGCGGGCAGGGTGCGCTCGGCGCGAACATAGATGCCGAGGTCGGACCAGACCGGGCTGCCGGCGTTGTCGAGCGGCAGGAAGACGAGCTGGCTGTCGCGCGACAGCCGGCCGATGCCGAGCTGGGTCTGGAAGGCGACGCCGACGCCGCGTGCGGCGAGCTCGCGCATCAGGTCGATCGAATTGGCCTGGATCGCCGGCTCCGGCGTCTCGGAGAGCTGTGCGATCAGCGGCTGGAGCAGATGATAGATCGACAGCTCCGGCAGCGCATTGATGACGGGGAAGGCGAGGCATTGCTCCAGCGTCACCGTCTTGCGGCGCGCCAGCGGATGCTCGCGCGACACCACCGCGCCGAGGCGAAACCGCTTCAAGGCGACCTGCCGCAAGTCAGGCGGATGGCGGAGCGCCATGGCGATGCCGATGTCGGCCTCGCCGCGGCTCAGGGCTTCGAGCACGTCCGACGATCCCTTCACCTCGGTGGTGAAGCTGACGCGGCGGGCGCGGCCGCGATGCGAGGCGATCAGGTCCGGCAGCACCGATTCCGTCAGCGACTCGATGCAGGCGATGCTGACGGTGCCGCGCCAGGTGCCCGACAGGGACGCGACGTCCGAGCGGAAGCGGTCGAGGTCCTGGAGCACGTTCATGACATGCCGGGCCAGCATCTCGCCGACCGTCGTCAGCGTCAGCCCGCGTGCATTGCGCTCGAACAGGGGTGATCCAACCTCTTGCTCGAGCTTGAGAATCTGGCGGCTGACCGCCGAGGAGGCGACGTTCAGGACGCGTGCCGCGGCCCGGATCGAGCCGGTGCGGCGGACGGCATGGAAGTACTGGATGGCCGGTGAGTGAAATCGCATAGGTCCCCCGGCACGGACTATAGCCGTTGCCGAAACGGCATCAACATGTACGAAATTCTCTGCTTTTCGAGAGCGCTGGTCCCCCCTAGGTTCGCCGCCGGCTCGGCCAGGTCCCAATGAGGGCCGCCGGGCCTGCGCAACGACGCGCCAGGGGATTTCGGGGTGAACGAGAACATTGCTTGCGAGCTGGAGCACGGGCCGGACACCCGTCTGGTCGATCGCCGCCGGGCGGCCGCCTATGTCGGCGTGACCGCTGGCCGTTTCGAGCAATTGGTGCGCGACAACGTCGTGCCGCCGCCGGTCATGGTGGACAACAAGCGGCGCTGGCCGATCGCATTGCTCGACGTCGCCAAGGACGCGGTGGTCGGCAGCATACCGTGCCTTCCTGAGGTCATGGCCGATGTCGCGACGGAGGCGCGCCCCTGCGAGCGCGACCCGGCGCCGGCCTCGCACGAACTGCCCGACCAGGCGTGGTTCGAGCAGCGTGCACGGTTCGTGCAGCGCGTCCGCCGCTCACTGCTCTCGGGCAACGAGATCCGTCTCCTGCGCGAGTTCAAGCTGCTCAAGCAGAACCAGATCAGCATGTTCGGCTACTACGGCAGTTTCGAAGCGCTGATGGTGCGCGGCTACATCGTCGAGATCGACCGCAAGCCGCCGTCGAGCCGTCCGCTGGTGACCTATCGCCTGACCGATCGCGGCGAGCAGGTGGTGTCGGCGCTGAAGGACGAGCCGGCGATCTGAGCGGCCGCGTCGCGCTGCCGGGACCGCGCCGACGTCCGAAGTCTATGCCGTTTGAAGCCCT
Organism: Bradyrhizobium sp. CCBAU 11386; assembly: GCF_028128955.1. Lineage (NCBI taxonomy): Bacteria > Pseudomonadati > Pseudomonadota > Alphaproteobacteria > Hyphomicrobiales > Nitrobacteraceae > Bradyrhizobium > Bradyrhizobium sp. CCBAU 11386. Next base: position 254,943 of record NZ_LBKA01000261.1, on the reverse strand, counting down.
TTGCGGCGGTTCGAGTTGTTCCAAAAGAAGCGGCTGGACCTGATCGCACATATCGCTATATCTTTCAGGATATAGCGGACTGCCGCGTTCCGGAGCTCTCGATGGAAATCAAAGTCAGATCGCTCACGACCTGCGAGGTTGCGGCCGATGGCGGTGCGATCTCGCTGGGCTTCGAGGACGTGACGGGCAATCCCGCCGCCGTCAGCGTCTCGCTCAACCAGGTCGGCGCCCTGATCATGACGCTTCCGGGATTGCTCGAGGCGGCACTGAAGGCCCGCTACGGCGACCAGAACCTGCGCTATGCCTATCCGCTGGCATCCTGGGTGCTGGAACAATCGACCGACACGACCCAGCGCATCATCACGCTTCAGACCGAGGACGGTTTCAAGGTCCGCTTCTCGATCCCGAAGGCCGAGCAGAGCCTGCTCGGCGAGGCCCTGACGCAGCCGATGCCGGAAATGTCCGGACGGCCGAACTAGCCGCGCTCAGGACTTGCGGGATCGGGCGATATCGCTCCTGAGCGCTTCCAGTTCCTTGTGCGCCGCGCGCGCGGCGTCGCGCTCGATCTTGCGGTAGCGGGCAACAAGTTTCTCACCGAACGGCGTGAGCATCGCGCCGCCGCCGTTCTTGCCGCCGGCCTGCGGCTCGACCACGGCATGTCTGCAGATGCGATTGATTTCGTCGACGAGATCCCAGGCGCGCTTGTACGACATGTCCATCGCGCGGCCGGCCGCCGAGATCGAGCCTTGCTCGCGGATCTGCTCCAGAAGCTCGATCTTGCCGGGTCCGATGCGGTCCTCGCTGTCGAGGTCGATGCGAAGGCTGAGCTGGGGAAGCGGTTTGGCGCTCGCGCGCGACATGTTCGGATCTCGAGGGACAATGGTGGCAGATTGCCACTCTTGCCTGCTGCGGACAAGGTGAGGGCGCCGTATCGCATCAGCGCACGGCGTGCATCTCCAGAAACGCCTTCACGCCGGTGACTGCGCCGGTGTCGGATGGGACGTAACCGGGCAGGCTGGCGACGGCGGCACGAAAATCGGCGCTGCGCATGATGTCGAGGATGCGCTGCATCGGCTCGGTGTCGAGGAAGGCGCGCTTGCAGACGAAGAAATAATCCTCGGTCACGATGCGAATGAAATCGAGGCCGAAATGCCGGGCGGCCGCCTCGACGCCGAAGCTCGCATCCGCCATGCCGCTCGCGACATAGGCGGCGACCGCGGCGTGGGTGAACTCGATCTGCTGCGCGCCGTTGATGCGGCTTTCGTCGATGCGGTGTGCGGCGAGCAACTGGTCGAACAGAAGGCGCGTGCCGGAATCATGGTCGCGGTTGACGAAGCGGATTTTTGGCCTGGTCAGGTCCTCGATCGTTTCGATGCCAAGCGGATTGCCGCGCGCGACCATCAGCCCCATCTCGCGCGTGACGAAGCTGATGATGCGGTCCTCGCGCGGATCGAGCCATTCGCGGGCGGCCTTGATGCCTTGCGCCCGCAGCGCGCCGTGCGGCAGATGCAGGCCGGAGAGATCGCAGGCGCCCTGCGCCAGCGAGACCAGCGAATGCTGGTTGCTGACATAGCGCAGGTCGACGCCGATGCCGGGCTCGCGGTCGAGGAATTCGCGCAGCTTTGCGACTGCAAAGCCGTGGCTGGCATGGACCCTGATGACGGAGGGGCGCTGTTCGAGGAACGGCTTGATCTCGCTTGCTAGCTCTTGCGCGAGGTTTTCGAGCTGTGGTCCCAGCCGGGCCTGCATGCGTTCGCCCGCCCATACCAGCCGCTCGCCGAATGGCGTGAGCCTGGAGCCCTTGCCGCGCTGGGTTTCGACCAGCGGCGTGCCGAAGAACTCCGACCATTGCTCGATCAGATTCCAGACGTGCCGGTAGGAGAGGTGCGCGTCGGCGGCTGCGCTCGTGATCTTCCCGGTCTTCCGGATTTCGTTGAGTACGCCGAGCATGACCACCGCCGTGCGCGGACTGCCCTCCTGGCGAAACCGCCAAACTGCCTCGATCTCGATCTGGAGCATGCGACAACCTTATGAAGTCGAGTTCATATATTGGGTGCGTCATAGGCACACCATATCATATTTACTACGGCAAATTCCGTCCTAATCTGGCATGCCAGAACAGGAGGAAATATGATGTCAGTTGCATATGACTTTGCGCATTCGCCGGCGACCGAGTTCATGGCCCGGCCGCAGCATCTGCTCATCGACGGCCGCCGCGTCCCCGCAAGCTCCGGCCGCAGCTTCAAATCCCTCAATCCCGCCACCGGGCAGGTCATCGCCACCGTCGCGGAAGGCGGCGGGGCCGATGTCGAGCATGCGGTGGCGGCCGCGCGCCGGGCGTTCGAGGGCCCGTGGCGCACGATGCGCGCCTCCGAGCGCGGCCAGATCCTGCTGCGCTGGGCCGATCTGCTCAAGGCAAACGCCGAAGAAATCATCGAGCTCGAGTCGATCGATGCCGGCAAGCCGATCTCCGCGACGCTGCGCCAGGACTTCCCGGCCGCCGTCGACACGCTGATCTACTACGCCGGGTGGGCCGACAAGATCAGCGGCGATGTCGTGCCCGTGCGTGACGATGCCCTGACCTACACCGTGCGCGAGCCGGTCGGCGTGGTCGCGGCGATCGTGCCGTGGAATTTCCCGCTGATGATCGGGATGTGGAAGCTGGCGCCGGCGCTGGCCTGCGGCTGCACGATCGTGATGAAGCCGGCCGAGCTGACCTCGCTGTCGGCGCTGCGCATCGCCGAGCTCGCGCTTCAGGCCGGCCTGCCGGCGGGCGTCTTCAACGTCGTCACGGGCCCCGGCCGCGTCGTCGGCGACGCGCTGGTCAATCACCCTGACGTCGACAAGGTCACCTTCACCGGCTCGCCGGGCGTGGGGCGTGGAATCATGAAAGGCGCGGCCGGCAACTTCAAGCGCGTCTCGCTCGAGCTCGGCGGCAAGTCGGCCAATGTCATCTTCGACGATGCCGATCTCGAAGCAGCCTCGAAAGCCGCGGCCTCCGGCATCTTCTTCAACGCCGGCCAGGTGTGCTCGGCCGGCTCCCGCGTGCTGGTGCAGGAGAGGGCCTATGACGAAGTCGTCGAGCGTCTTGCTGCACGCGCCAAGTCGCTGAAGATGGGCGATCCGCTCGACCGCAAGACCGCGCTCGGTCCAGTCATCTCCGAGAAGCAGATGAAGTCGATCCTCGACTATGTCGACATCGGCCGGCAGGAGGGGGCGAGCCTCGTCACCGGCGGGACGCGGGTCGGCGAGCGCGGCTACTTCATCAGCCCTGCGGTGTTCGCGAATGTCGAACACGAGATGCGGATCTCGCAGGAGGAAATCTTCGGCCCCGTCGTCAGCGTCATCAAGTTCAGAGATGAGGCCGATGCCTTGCGGATCGCCAACGGCACCGCCTACAGCCTCGCCGCCGGCGTCTGGAGCCGCGACATCGGCAAGCTCCAGCGTTTTGCCAAGCGGGCCCGCGCCGGCACGGTCTGGATGAACACCTATGGCTACACCGACGTGCGCCTGCCCTGGGGCGGCGAACGCGACTCCGGCCTCGGCCGCGAGCACGGCACCGCGGCGCTCGACAATTTCACCGAGCCGAAGGCGGTGTGGATGAACCTGGCCGTCTGATACCTCCCGAGCGGCCAAGCCTGGAGCCCGCCCGATCGTCCGGTCAGGCGGGCTCTCTTTTCGAGATCGATAAAATTGTCTGCATTCCGCTTAACGGCGGCAAACCCTGCGAACAAGAAGCACGGCGCCTTAAACCAGAGCTTTGGAACCGATGCGCATCCTGCCCGCAAAAGGGCAGGGCATCAGCATGTCAATTCTCAAGGAGATCGTCGCTGCGGTCGCGGGAGTCTACGCACTCCTGTTCGTCTGCGACGCATTGTTCGGGGTCGGCGAGGCGCGCTTCGACGACGCCTATTACAGCGCCAGCTTCTACGCGCCGCGGCCAAAGGAATTCCGCTTCGCCGGCGATACGCCGCCGGCGGTGCGCGTCAGCGATGCCTTCGCGCAGTTCGCGCCGGGCGAAGCCAAGCCGAACAGGCGCTACTCGTCGCTGACGACGATCATTCGCTAATTCGAACGGCTCACGCCGCCCCGCGCCGACGGTAGTCGTCAGGCACATCAATACGTCGTCCCGGCGAAGGCCGGGACCCATAACCACACGAAGCAGTTTGGCGAAGGCTCGTCGTCCGGTACTTCTGCCTCACACAATCGACAGATTCCGCGGTATGGGTCCGACCTTCGCCGGGACGACATCGAGGTTGTGGCGACCGTCGTCCTTCTCACTCGCCCTGGATCCATTCCGCCACGCCGCGCCACAGCGTGTCGCGGTGCTCGGGGCGGAAGAAGCCGAAATGGCCGATCGCCTTGGCGCCGACGTCGGACGGCTTCACCGTCAGCACCTCCGGCTTGATCGCCGTGAACCCGCCAGCGAGCAGCTCGACCGCGGGGCGCGTCGCCCAGGGATCGTCGGAGAAGCACAGCGCGCGCAGCTCGCCCTTGAATTTTGCAAAGTTCTCCAGCGCGGGCAGTTTTGAATCGAAGAGATAGCGCGGGCTCGAGACCCAGTCGGCCCATTGCAGGAACACGCCCTTGGGCAAATCCTCGCCAATGCCGGTCCAGCCCGGCGCGTAGCCGAGCGCGTGGGCGAGCGGCACGCCAATGAGGTTCATGAAGGCGAGGACGCGATATTTCTCCGGCGAGGTCATCAGCCGCCAGGTCGCCGCCTGCGAGGCGACGAACGCGGCGCGCGAGATGTCGGTGTTGTTCGCGATCAGCCCGAGCGCCTGGCCGCCGAAGGAGTGGCCGATATAGCCGAGCGGCAGGGTGTTGTAGCGCTCGCGCATCCAGCTCACCGCGGCGGTGACGTCGAGCGCGGCCCAGTCCGACATCGAGGCCTTGAAGCCGACCAGCGATTTCGGCCGGTTGTAGCCGACCATCGCCGGCAGCCGGGAGTCGCCGATGCCGCGGTAGTCGTAGGTCAGCACCGCGCAGCCGCGATGGGCGAGATAGGAGGCAAAGCCGCGATAGATCTTTCGCGGAACAGCGGTGGCCGAGTTGATCAGGACGGCATGGCGCTTGGTGGCGCGCGGCAGGAACAGGGTGCCGCTCAGCGCATACCCGTCGGTCGCCGGGAAGCTGATCTCGTCGATGAAAACGTCGTCGCGCGCCGCGTCCATGGGCAGCCGGTGTCCTGCCAGTTTCCTTGCCGCTCCCAAGCAAATGCGAATTTGGCTTTCCCTGCAAGGGTTTGCAGTGCGAAATGGATTTACAACTGGCGGTCCTTTGCCAGCCTGTGTATAAGGCGGCCCTCGCAACCCACAGATCAGGTTGTGCTTTTTGCTTCACGGAGAGATTGCGATGTCCGAGCGGTGGACGCCCGAGTCCTGGCGCAGCAAGCCGGTGCTACAGGTGCCCGATTATCCCGACGCCAAGGCTTTGGCCGACGTCGAGGCGCAGCTTGCGACCTTTCCGCCGCTGGTGTTCGCGGGCGAGGCGCGCAATCTGAAGAAGGCCTTGGCGCGCGTTGCGGCGGGCGAAGGCTTCCTGCTCCAGGGCGGCGACTGCGCCGAGAGCTTTGCCGAGCACGGCGCCAACAACATCCGCGACTTCTTCCGCGTGCTGCTCCAGATGGCGGTGGTGCTGACCTATGCCGGCGCCGTGCCGGTGGTGAAGGTCGGCCGCATCGCCGGCCAGTTCGCCAAGCCGCGCTCCTCGCCGACCGAAAAGATCAACGGCGTCGAGCTGCCGAGCTATCGCGGCGACATTGTCAACGACATCGCCTTCACCAAGGAAGCGCGCGTGCCGGATCCGCAGCGCCAGCTGATGGCCTATCGGCAGTCGGCTGCGACGCTGAACCTGCTGCGCGCGTTTGCGACCGGCGGCTTCGCCAATCTCGGCAGCGTGCATCAATGGATGCTCGGCTTCCTCAAGGACTCGCCGCAGTCCCGCCGCTACAAGGAGCTGGCCGACCGCATCTCGGATGCGCTCAACTTCATGCGCGCCTGCGGCCTTGATCTCGAGAGCCATCCGGAGCTGCGCGCCACCGACTTCTACACCAGCCACGAAGCGCTGCTGCTCGGCTACGAGCAGGCCATGACCCGCGTCGATTCCACCACCGGCGACTGGTACGCGACCTCAGGCCACATGATCTGGATCGGCGACCGCACCCGCCAGCTCGATCACGGCCATGTCGAATATTTCCGCGGCATCAAGAACCCGATCGGGTTGAAGTGCGGCCCGTCGCTGAAGCCCGACGAGTTGTTGAAGCTGATCGACGTGCTCAACCCCGACAACGAGCCGGGCCGGCTGACGCTGATCGGCCGCTTCGGCTCCGACAAGGTCGGCGAGCACCTGCCGAACATGATCCGCGCCGTGAAGCGCGAGGGCAGGGTGGTGGTCTGGTCGTGCGATCCCATGCACGGCAACACCATCACCTCGACGTCGGGCTACAAGACGCGGCCGTTCGACCGCATCCTGTCCGAGGTGAAGTCGTTCTTCGCGATCCATGGCGCCGAAGGCACCCATGCCGGCGGCGTGCATCTGGAGATGACCGGCCAGGACGTCACCGAATGCCTCGGCGGCGCCCGCGCGATCACGGACGAGGATCTCAACGACCGCTATCACACGGTCTGCGATCCCCGCCTCAACGCCGAGCAATCCATCGACATGGCTTTCCTGGTCGCCGAGCTGCTCAAGCAGGAGCGCGTCGGCAAGGCCAAGCCGATGCCGGTCGCCGCGGGGCTCTAAGACCTTGCTGCGGATCTGGAAGGCCACGATCAACTCCCGTAACGGTCTGGCCTTTGCACTTCGATCAGAGCAGGCCGTCCGCGAGGAGATCTTTGCGCTCCTGCTGTCGCTGCCGCTGGCCTGGTTCATCGGCGCGACCGCGGTGCGCGCGGTCGAGCTGGTCTGTGCTGTCGCGTTCGTGCTGGTGGTCGAGCTCCTCAACACCGCGGTGGAAAAGCTCGCCGACCGCCTCACGCTCGATCACGACAAGCAGATCGGGCAGGTCAAGGACATGGGCTCGGCGGCCGTCGGCGTCGCGCTGCTGATGGCCGGTGCGTTCTGGATCTTTGCCATCGTCGAGCGGTTGGGTTTCGTCTAGCTCGCGGAGAATGTTCATTGAGCACGGGTGTCCGAGGCTCCTTCACCTCTCCCCAACGGGGAGAGGTCGATTTGCGTCTCGCGATGCGCAGCATCGTCGAGCGCAAATCGGGTGAGGGGGCTCAGGTCCCACGAGAGATCGTAACCCCTCACCCGAATTGCATCTCCGATGCAATTCGACCTCTCCCTTCGGGAGAGGTGACAGCGAGCGCCTCATGACCGAACGTCTCAACGCATTTGCGGTCACGCTGGCCCAGCTCAACCCGACCATGGGCGACATCGAGGGCAATGCCGCCAAAGCGCGGGCGGCGCGCGTGCGGGCAGCCGCCGATGGCGCCGATCTCGTGCTGTTTCCGGAATTGTTCATCGCCGGCTATCCGCCGGAGGACCTGGTGCAGAAGCCGGCCTTCCAGGCCGCCTGCCGGGCTGCGATCGAAAGCCTCGCGCGTGAGACCGCCGACGGCGGGCCGGCGATGCTTGTCGGCACGCCCTGGGTCGAGGACGGCAGGCTCTACAATGTCTGCGCGCTGCTCGATGGCGGCTGTGTCGCTGGCTTGCGCTTCAAGTGCAATCTGCCGAATTACGGCGTTTTCGACGAGAAGCGGCTGTTTGCGCGCGGGCCCGCCGCGGGGCCGATGACCGTGCGCGGCGTGCGCATCGGCGTGCCGATCTGCGAGGACATCTGGCTGGAGGAGTCCGAGGATTACGAGAACGTGGTCGAGACGCTGGCCGAGACCGGCGCCGAGATCATCCTGGTGCCGAACGGCTCGCCCTATGCCCGCGACAAGAACGACGTGCGCCTGTCGGTCGCGGTCGCGCGCGTCACCGAGAGCGGCCTGCCGTTGGTCTATCTCAACCAGGTCTGCGGCCAGGACGAGCTGGTGTTCGACGGCGCCTCGTTCGCGCTCAACGGCGATCTCTCGCTCGCGGCCCAATTGCCGGCGTTCGAGGAAAGCGTCACCACGTTGCGCTTCACTCGTAACGGCGACGATTGGCGCTGCTCCGGGCCGATCGCCGCGCAGCCGGAAGGCGACCACGCCGACTACGCGGCCTGCGTGCTGGGCCTTCGCGACTACGTCGCCAAGAACGGCTTTCCCGGCGTGCTGCTCGGCATCTCCGGCGGCGTCGATTCCGCGCTGTGTGCGGCGATCGCGGTCGATGCGCTCGGCGCCGACCAGGTGCATGGCGTGATGCTGCCCTATCGCTACACTGCGGCAAGCTCGATCGCGGACGCCGGCGAGCTCGCGGGCCATCTCGGCATCCGCTACGAGGTCCTGCCGATCGCGGAAGCCGTGACCGGCTTCGAGACCATCCTCTCAGGCGTCTTCAAGAACCTGCCGCCAGATATCACCGAGGAAAACCTTCAGGCCCGCACCCGCGGCACGTTGCTGATGGCGATCTCCAACAAGACCGGGCTGATGGTGGTGACAACAGGCAACAAGTCGGAAATGTCGGTCGGCTACGCCACGCTCTATGGCGACATGAACGGCGGCTTCAACCCGATCAAGGACATCTACAAGACGCAGGTGTTCCGGTTGGCGGCGCTGCGTAACATCTGGAAGCCTGAAGGCGCGCTCGGGCCCGCGGGTGAGGTCATTCCGCCTGATATCATCACGCGTCCCCCGACGGCGGAGCTGCGCGAGAACCAGACCGACCAGGATTCATTGCCGCCTTACGAGGTGCTCGATGCCATCCTCGAACGCCTGGTCGAACGCGAGGAGCCGCTCGACCGGATCATCGCTGCCGGCTTCGACCGCGAGACGGTCACCCGCATCGACCATCTGCTCAACGTCGCCGAATACAAGCGCCGCCAGGCCGCGCCCGGCGTGAAGGTGACGGCCAGGAATTTCGGCCGCGACCGCCGCTATCCCATCACCAACCGCTTTCGCGACAGGGGCGAGCCGCTGGCGGCCCCGGACGAGACGCTGGTCTCGCGCGGGAGCAAGGCGTCGATCGACGCGTTCGAGGGGTGAGCTCCAGTCTTGAGCGACAGCGGGCCCTATGACGGGGTTGCGAAGAACAGCACCCGAAGCAAGTGCGTATATTCGGATTCGAGCACCATGATCGACACAAATACCAATACCGCGATCGGCGGCAGCAGGATGGCATAGGCCAAGGCCAGTCGCTCCCAGGCCATGTGCATGAAGACGGCGACGATCAGGCCGGCCTTCAACACCATGAACAGCAGGATCAGCGACCACCTCAGATAGCCATGTAGGCCAAAGTAGTCGACGAGGTAGGAGCACGTGCTGAGGACGAACAACCAGCCCCAGACCGCGAGGTAGAGCTTGATCGGGTGCTGTTGACCCTTGGCGTGAACGGCTCCTGTAACGACTGCGCCAGACGCAGGAGCGTGGAGCGTTCCTTCCATGTGTACCGCCGCGTTTGTCATGCGCCGACCTCACCAAAGGTAGAAGAATGCAAAGATGAACACCCACACGAGATCGACGAAGTGCCAGTACAGGCCCATGATTTCGACGATCTCGTAATACCCCTTCCGGCTCGTGAAAAAGCCACGCCTTTCGACGTCGAAGTCTCCCCGCCAGACCTTTCGCGCGATCGCGATCAGGAAAATCACGCCGATCGTCACGTGGGTGCCGTGGAAACCCGTGATCATGAAAAAGCTTGAGCCAAACTGCGCCGCGCCCCATGGATTGCCCCAGGGGCGAACGCCCTCCATGATCAACTTGGTCCATTCGAACGCCTGCATTCCGACGAATGTTGCACCAAATGCCGCCGTGACCAGCATCAGGATTGCGGTTCTCACGCGATCGCGGCGGTAGCCGAAATTGACCGCCATCGCCATTGTTCCGCTGCTGCTGATCAGGACGAAGGTCATGATGGCGATCAGGATCAGGGGGATGTGCTTGCCCCCGATATTGAGGGCGAAGACTTCGCTGGGATTCGGCCAGGGCACGGTCGTCGACATGCGCGCCGTCATGTAGGAGAGCAGGAAGCAACTGAAGATGAAGGTGTCGCTGAGGAGGAAGATCCACATCATGGCCTTGCCCCAGGACACGTTCTTGAAGGCGCGCTGATCGGACGCCCAGTCGGCGGCGATGCCACGCCAGCCCTCAAGCCGCGCAGTCGATTGGCCCGAATTTGTCAGCACGGTCTCAGCCATCTGGTCTCGCCTCCCTAGCTCAGCAATTGGCGGCAGATGTTGACGAAATCATCGGTCCAGCCCGTGAGAAGACCGAGCAGGACAAGCCAGACCAGCAGCAGGAAGTGCCAGTAGATGGCGCACAGTTCCACGCTCAATCGCATCTCGGCGATCTCGGCGCCACGCCACATCTTGGCTGAGGTTCGGCCCAAGGCCACCAGACCACCCGTCAGATGCAGCCCGTGCACCGCGGTCAGCAGGTAGAAGAAGGAATTCGCCGGATTCGACGCCACGAAATATCCGGCAGCCCCGAGCCGTTGCCAGGCCAGGAGCTGTCCGGCGAGGAAGATCACGGCAGATGCTCCGCCAGCGAGCAGACCGATCATGACGTTCTCGGTATCGTGTCGCCCAGCAGCCACATACGACCATTGCAGCGCGACACTGCTCAGGACCAGCACGCCCGTGTTGACCCACAGCAGCCGCGGTACTGGCGGCGGCCGCCAGTCCACCACGCTCATGCGCATCGAATAGGCGCTGATGAACAGGACGAATAATGCGCTCGCGACGGCGAGAAACACGCCAAGTCCGACCTTCGCTGCCGGCCAGGTCATGCTATCGCCGCCGGGGAAGTCACCGACCGCGCCTTCCTCCAGCCAGGGCTTGGCCGTCAGCCGCTGCTGCGACAGCCACCATCCGGCGATCACCGCAAGCACAGCCAGGAACAGGATGATGGCGCTCACGAAGCAGCTCCCTGAACGAGCTGCGTCGCGCGTGGTGGGTGGTTCTGCGGAATGAAGTCCTCCGCGGCGCCAGGCACACTGTAGTCATAGGCCCAGCGGTACACGACCGGGAGCTCCTTGCCCCAGTTGCCGTGCCCTGGGGGCGTCTCCGGTGTCTGCCACTCCAGCGTCGTCGCCCGCCACGGATTGCCGCCTGAGGCCTCACCTTTGAACAAGCTCCAGGCAAGATTGAACAGGAACACCATCTGGCTGAAGCCGACGGTCAAGGCCACCACGGAGATGAAGGCGTTCAGTGAATGGGCCGAGGGCGGGATGAACGCCGCATCCCCGAGTTCGAAATACCGGCGCGGAACCCCCAGCAGTCCAAGATAGTGCATGGGGAAGAAGATCAGGTAGGCGCCGAGGAAGGTGACCCAGAAGTGAAACTTGCCCAGGACCTCGTTCAGCATCCGCCCCGTGACCTTGGGGTACCAATGATAGATCGCGCCGAGCACGACCATGATCGGCGCCACGCCCATCACCATGTGGAAATGCGCGACCACGAACATGGTATCCGAGAGGGGCACGTCGACGACGACGTTGCCGAGGAAGAGGCCGGTGAGCCCGCCGTTCACGAAGGTGATGATGAAGCCGAGGGCGAACAGCATCGGCACCGTGAGATGAATGTCGCCGCGCCACAAGGTCAGCACCCAGTTATAGACCTTGATCGCGGTGGGGATTGCGATGATGAGCGTCGTGGTGGCGAAGAAGTACCCGAATTGCGGGAACATGCCGCTCACATACATGTGGTGCGCCCATACGATGAAGCTGAGCGCGCCGATGGCCACGATCGCCCAGACCATCATGCGGTAGCCAAAGATGTTCTTGCGCGCATGCGTGCTGATCAGATCGGAGACGATGCCGAAGGCGGGCAGGGCGACGATGTAGACCTCGGGGTGGCCAAAGAACCAGAACAGGTGCTGGAAGAGCAGCGGGCTGCCGCCGCCATATTTCGACAGCTGTCCCATCTCTATGAGGGAGGGCATGAAGAAGCTGGTTCCCAGCAGACGGTCGAGCAGCAGCATGACCGAGGCAACGAAGAGTGCAGGGAATGCCAGCAACGCCATGACGGTCGCCGTGAAAATGCCCCACACCGTCAGGGGCAGGCGCATCAACGTCATGCCGCGGGTGCGCGCCTGGAGCACCGTGACCACGTAATTCAGCCCGCCCATGGTGAAGCCGATGATGAACAGGATCAGGGACGACATCATGAGAATGATGCCCCAATCCTGCCCGGGCGTTCCGGAGAGGATGGCTTGCGGCGGGTATAGCGTCCAGCCGGCGCCGGTGGGGCCGCCAGGCACGAAGAATGTCGAGGCCAGCACCAGGACTGCGAGCAGGTAGATCCAGTAGCTCAGCATGTTCACATAGGGGAAGACCATGTCCCGGGCGCCGACCATCAGCGGGATCAGGTAGTTGCCGAAGCCGCCCAGGAACAATGCGGTGAGCAGATAGATCACCATGATCATGCCGTGCATGGTGATGAACTGGAGGTACTGGTTGGCATCGATGAAAGAGAAGGTGCCGGGGAATCCCAGTTGCAGCCGCATCAGCCACGACAGCACCAGGGCCACCAGCCCGATGGCCGAGGCCGTCAGCGAATACTGAATGGCGATCACCTTGGCGTCCTGGGAGAAGACATACCGTGTCCACCAGCTCCTTGGATGATAGAGCTCGACCTCGGGTACTTCGGCAGGCGGGATGCCTGCGACCCCTTCATATGGAATATCGACCATAGAAACCTCCTCGGTCGCTTCCGTCGGGGGTGAGGCGTTGGCCTCATGCACCCGATCTATCTTGGCAGCGGCAGCTTGCTACTTGCCACCGGATTGGTACGTCGCCTTCACGAGGGCTTTTGCCGGCGACAATTCGGCAAACGTCTTTTGTTGCTCCAGCCAAGCGTGATATTCACGCTCTTCGTCGATGATGACCTTGGCCCGCATCTGATAATGAGCAGCGCCACAAAGCTCCGCACATAGAACATCGAACGTTCCGGTTCGGATCGGCTTGATCCAGAAATAGGTCACCATGCCTGGAACCATGTCCATCTTGGCCCGGAATTCGGGCACGTAGAAATCGTGCAGGACATCAACCGAGCGGAGGAGAACCTTGACCGGCTTTCCCACTTGAAGGTGCAGGTCGCCGTTCTCGATCACGACGTCGTCCTGCGCGTGTGAGTCGTCGCGATTGAGCCCCATCGGATTGTCGGAAGCGATGTTGCGGACATCGGACGTGCCCAACTGCCCATCCTTGCCCGGAAGGCGGAAGCTCCATTGCCATTGCTGGCCCATGACCTCAACCTCGGTGGCATCCGCAGGCACCGTCACGAACTGGTGCCAGACCACGAGGCCAGGCGCCAGCATGGCCGCGACGCCGACGCCGGTTCCGACGCTCAGCCACCATTCGAGCCTTTTGTTTTCCGGATTGTAGTCAGCCCGTCTTCCCTCTTTGTGGTGAAAGCGGAAGACGCAATAAGCCATGAAGGCGATGACCGCGACGAAAACAAAGCCCGTGATCCAGAACGTGATGCTGATGGTGTGGTCGATATAGGCCCAGTTCGTGGCGATCGGCGTCCACCACCACGGGCTGTAGAGGTGAAACAGCACCGAGCCGATCGCGACCAGAAGCAGTATCAATGCGACAGCCATCCTGATCCATCCTTGCCATCGAAGGCTACGGATACGAATCCAGGGCGGAGCTCGCGTCTGTCGCGATGGCCGACTTTTTCTAAGCTGGCATATGCTTCTAAGCTGGCATATGCGCCATCGCCGCGCCTCTTGCCTCGCCCCTTCAACCGGTCGCGATATCAAGAGAAAATTCGCGACCGCCAATCTCACCGGGGGCGTCTACGCTTCTAAAATGATCTCCCGCGAACCCGGCGTCAATAGCATGTCGGCGCGCTTAGCCGGCGTGGGCGATCCATGTTGCCGTGCAAGCCGGCCATCGTCAGTCGCATTCCCGATGTGATGCATCGCACAAAATATGCGACGCACAATTTCACCCAGCCGGGAGCGCTGGTCATTCCACATCGCACGCGCTAAGCTCGGAGCGCAGGTCGCGACGGGTTTCGTCCGGCTAAGCTCCTTCCTCGTTGAGCCTGGAACTGCCGTACTCGGCTCGATCGCGTCTCCCGCACATAAGGGCGGATACGCGTGGCCGGAAAGCGCGCCGTCTCCGCCGCGACTTCAGAGGAGGGCGTGGCCATGGCCACTCTTTATTCCGACAAGATCGTCAAGCGGCACCTGTTCGGTGAGGCGGTCTCTTATCCCATTCGCAAGATCAGCTTGTTCGACTTGAGAGAGGTGCTGCGCCTGGGCTGGGAAGATTTCCAGGCGATGCCGAGTCACGCGATCGTCGTCTGCGTGATCTATCCTGTTCTCGGTCTCGTCCTGTTCAGGATGGTCCTCGGCTATTCGGTCCTGCCGCTGCTGTTTCCGCTGGCCGCGGGGTTTGCCTTGATCGGTCCCTTTGCCGCGATCGGCCTCTACGAACTCAGCCGTCGCCGTGAGCGCGGCGAGGAGGTCGATGCATGGGATGCGATCAAGGTGCTGCGCGCACCGTCCTTCGGCGCCATGCTCGAACTCGGCGTGCTCCTGCTTGTCCTGTTCGGGGTCTGGATCGGTGTCGCGAACGCGATCTATGTCACCATCTTCGGTCACGCGGCGGCTGCAAGCATTCCCGACTTCGCAACCCGCGTGCTGACCACGCCGGAAGGATGGTCGCTGATCATTGTCGGTTGCGGTGTCGGCTTCCTGTTTGCGGTCGCGGTCCTATGCGTCAGCGTCGTATCGTTTCCGTTGATGCTCGATCGGCATGCGACGGCGATCGATGCGATCCGTACATCGCTGCAGGCGGTGGCCGCCAATCCGGTCGCGATGGCGGGGTGGGGGCTGATCGTCGCGGCGCTGCTCGTGATCGGCTCGCTGCCGTTCTTCGTCGGTCTCGCTGTCGTCCTCCCGGTGCTCGGTCATGCTACCTGGCACCTTTATCGGAGAGTGGTCGAGCCGAATCCGAATCCACCGGACGAACCGCCGCCCCCGCCGAAGGGGAAGCGCTATGCCGCGGATTTCCCGGCCAATCTCTTCCCGTGGAGCCGCGAGGGCGAGCAGTAGCGGCGAGACCCGGTGGGCGGCCGGGCATGACGGTGGAGCAGAGCTGAGCTACTTCTGCTGCTGCGGCAGGAAGGTCGGGCCGACCGAGCGGATCGGCTTGTTTTCCGAACTCGTCGGAGCCGTGCCGGTATCCGCCGGCGGTGTCGTGGCCGGCGCGGTGGCTGTCGTCGGTGCCGGAGCCGCACCCTTCTTGCCATTGGCGGCAGGCGTGCCCTTGTTGAGCCGCTGCTGCTGCATCTTCTTGGCGCTCTCCTCGGTGACGATGATGTCGCCTTGCTGCTCGGCCGCGGCCTTGTCGTCGGCCGACTTCAACGCGTCGGCCCAGGTCTGTCCCGCCGCCTTGCAGGAGCAGGACGGGTTGAACTCGCTGCGGAATTTGAATGCGGTCGGCAGCGCCGTGTAGGGCTGGCCGCTGATGGAGACCGCGGAGTTCATGTCTTCGCCGGGATTGCGATGGGTGTAGAGCACGGCTTCCGCGGCCGGGCACAGCGCCTTGCAGGTCTTCTCGTCGTCCGGGAAGCGCGCCGGCACGGTGGCAAACGAGACCGGGAAATAGGCGCCGTCGCAGGTGCGCACGCATACGGTGCGGTAGGTGCCGGATTGCGGGCCGAGATCGGAGGGCGGCACGCTTTGCGGATTGTTGGGGTTGTTGCCGCCGAACAGGTTGCTCAGGAAGTTGCCGCCGCCCTGCGACTGCGCGGCGTTGGCATATTGCGGGCCGCAATTGTTCTGGGCGAGGGCCACCAGCACCGAGCGGCGCTGGCTGTCGCGTTCCGGGCTGAAGCCGCCGGGACCGCCGCCACGCAGGCGCTCAAGATTGCCGGTGATCTGGTCCAGATTGGCGCGCATCTGCTGGATCTGGGTGTTGACCGGGCTGCACTGCGCCGACTGGCCGTTGAACAGCGAGAAGAAGCCGGAGGAATCGCAGCCCATGCGCTTGGCCTGCATGGTGACGCGGTCGAGCTCGGCCTGCTGCTTGGCCTGGGAATCCTGATATCGGCGAATCTGGTCTTCGCGCGCGGGGTCACCGCCGCCACCACGATCGAGCGCGGCGAGCTGGCCTTCCAGTCGCACGCACATCGGATTGGGGCCGAGCCCGTTCTGGCCGGGCTGAGGCGGCGGACCGGGCGGGCCAGCCTGCGCGAAGGCGCCGTTGGCAAGCATGACGGTGCTCAGGAGCACGGTGCAGGCAAGGATCGAGCGGGCACGGGCGAGAGTCAAAAATTCAGGCATATCCGCCATTCTAGCGAGGTCACGGCCCAATGTGACATGAGGGGCCGAAGCGCGCCCTCCCATAGCCGCTTCCTGCGGCATCGTCACGTCGTTTCAGGGGGCCAAAGATTGGGCCTAAGGTCCGCCAGTTCCGAGCGAATTCAGCGCTGGCAGGTGATTGCGACATATTCGTCGCAATGGCCATGGGAGCAGTTTGCGCCGGTTTTGGGGACGGAGCCGGTAATTTCGTCGGGATCGACCCGGCGATAGGCCGAGGCCTGGGCAAAATCCCGTGACTGGCAATAGGTGCGCGCGACCTGCGCGCCGCATTTGTCGCCCTTGGCCAGGCACTGGTCGATGCCGTAGCCGTCCGCCTGGTTGGCGATGATGAAGACGCGGGTCTCGGCGACTGCGCCGGACGCTGCGACGATGGAGGCACAGGAAATGAGCGCAAACAGGGATCGCATGGGTAGCACCGGGGGCTGGGGGAACCGCCAGCTTCCGAATAAACTCAAAAGGTTAATGATGATGAACCATCATGGCGGGGCGGCCGTGCTTTGCGGAGATAGAACGGCATTTTCGCGGCTCTCTTGACGCGGGGCCGCCTCATAGCCCATATGTGGCCGCATGTACGGTCTCCTCGCCATTTGCGCCATTTGCCGCGAGATTACGAGCTAGCGATTCGCTGGCTGGAGCCGTCTTTTCTCAAAAACATTGAGAGCCTTGGACGCCCGGCCAACAGCCGACGGGTATCCATATGGAATTGCGCCTCTACGATACGCTGACCAGGGAAAAGCGGCCGTTCGTGCCGCTCGATGCGAACAACGTCCGCATGTATGTCTGCGGACCGACGGTCTATGACTTCGCCCATATCGGCAATGCCCGGCCGGTGATCGTGTTCGACGTGCTGTTTCGGCTGCTGCGCCATCTCTATGGCGAGGCGCACGTCAAATACGTCCGCAACATCACCGACGTCGACGACAAGATCAACGACCGCGCCGCGCGTGATTTTCCGGGCCTGCCGCTGAACGAGGCGATCCGCAAGGTCACCGAGCAGACGGGCAAGCAGTTTCACGCCGACGTCGATGCGCTCGGCGCGCTCAGGCCGAGCGTCGAACCGCGCGCGACCGAGCATATCGGCGAGATGCGTGAGATCATCGAACGGCTCGTCGCCGGCGGCTTTGCCTATGTCGCCGAGGACCACGTGCTGTTCTCGCCGCAGGCGATGAACGCGGCCAATTCCACCCTGCCGCAATATGGCGCGCTGTCCAATCGCTCGCTGGACGAGATGATCGCGGGGGCGCGCGTCGATGTCGCGCCCTACAAGCGGGACAACACCGACTTCGTGCTGTGGAAGCCGTCCAAGCCCGGCGAGCCGTCGTGGCCGTCGCCGGCCGGCATCGCTGCGCAGGGACGCCCGGGCTGGCACATCGAGTGCTCGGCGATGGCCTGGAAGCACCTCGGCGAGCACTTCGACATCCACGGTGGCGGTATCGATCTCGTGTTTCCGCATCACGAGAACGAGGTGGCGCAGACCTGCTGCGCCTTCCACCGGGAGCGCATGGCGAACTACTGGATGCACAACGGCTTCCTTCAGGTCGAAAGCGAGAAGATGTCGAAGAGCCTCGGCAACTTCATCACCATCCATGAGCTGCTGGCGGATTGGCCGGGCGAGGTGCTGCGCCTGAACATGCTGAAGACGCATTACCGCTCGCCGATCGACTGGACCATGAAATCGCTGGAGGAGAGCGCCAAGACGCTCGACGACTGGTATCGCGTTGCGGCCGACGTCGATCCCGGCCGGCCCGCCGCGTCCGTGGTCGAACCGCTGCTCGACGACCTCAACACCTCCCTGGCGATCGCGGCGCTGCATGGCCTGCGCAACAGCGACGTGAGCGCATTGGCGGGATCGCTGCGGCTGCTCGGCTTCCTCTCCGAGAGCGCCGCGCAGTGGGAAGATCGCAAGCAGCAGGCGAGCGGGGTCGATGCCGGGGAGGTCGAGCGCTTGATCTCGGAACGGACCGCAGCCCGTGGACGGAAAGACTTCAAAGAGTCCGACCGCATCCGCGATCAGCTCGCCGCGATGGGCGTTGCGATCAAGGACTCCAAGGAAGGGACGACCTGGGAGTTTTCGCGATGAAGCGGCCCGACACGCCTTTTCCGCGGCACTGGTTCTATTACATCGCGCTGAAGGTCCTGCTCCTCGCCGCCGCGGTGGCGCTGGCGCTCAAGCTCTATGGGATGTGGTGAAGACGATGGGACAGACTTTGCCAAAGCCGGGCTTGCGGCCCTTCCTGCCTGATGACGTGCCGGTGCTCGCCGCGATCTTCGCCGCGAGCATCGAGGAGCTGACCGGCGATGACTATAACGAGTCGCAGCAGCAGGCCTGGATGGAGGCGGCGGAAAGCGAAGAGTTCGGCAAGCGGCTCGCCGCCGACCTGACGCTGATCGCGACGCTGGAGGGCTCGCCCGTCGGCTTCGCCTCGCTGCAAGGGGCCGACCACATCCGCATGCTCTATGTGCATCCGGCAGTAAGCCGGCAGGGCATCGCGACCATGCTGGTCGACGCGCTGGAGAAGCTTGCCGGCGGCCGCGGCGCGAAAAGCCTGTCGGTCGATGCCAGCGACACCGCGCAGGGCTTCTTCGCCAAGCGCGGCTATGTCGCCATGCAGCGCAACAGCATCACCGTCAATGACGAGTGGCTCGCCAACACCACCATGAAGAAGACGCTCGGAGCATCGCAATGAGCAAGGAGCGCCTCTATCTGTTCGACACCACGCTGCGCGACGGCGCGCAGACCAATGGCGTCGATTTCACGCTGACCGACAAGCAGATCATCGCGGCGATGCTGGACGAGCTCGGCATCGACTATGTCGAGGGCGGCTATCCCGGCGCCAATCCAACCGATACTGAGTTCTTCGGCAGCAAGCCGAAGTTCAATCACGCGCGCTTCACCGCCTTCGGCATGACGCGCCGGGCCGGGCGCTCGGTCTCCAACGATCCCGGCGTCGCCGGTCTGCTCGAAGCCAAGGCCGATGCGATCTGCTTCGTGGCGAAGTCTTCCGCCTATCAGGTGCGCGTTGCGCTGGAGACGACTAGGGAAGAAAACCTCGCTTCGATCCGCGACAGCGTCGCGGCGGCGAAGGCGGCCGGCCGCGAGGTGATGCTCGACTGCGAGCATTTCTTCGACGGCTACAAGGAGGATTCCAGCTTCGCGCTCGCCTGCGCGAAAGCCGCCTACGAGGCCGGCGCGCGCTGGGTGGTGCTGTGCGACACCAATGGCGGCACCATGCCGAACGAGGTCGAGGCCATCGTCACCGAGGTGACCAGACACATCCCCGGCGCTCACGTCGGCATTCACGCCCATAACGACACCGAGCAGGCGGTGGCGAATTCGCTCGCCGCCGTGCGCGCCGGCGCGCGGCAGATCCAGGGCACGCTGAACGGTCTCGGCGAGCGCTGCGGCAATGCCAATCTCTGCTCGCTGATCCCGACCTTGAAGCTGAAGCAGGAGTTTGCCGACGCCTTCGAGATCAGTGTGACGCCGGAGAAGCTCGCGACTCTCGTCAAGGTGTCGCGCACGCTCGACGACATGCTCAACCGCGTGCCGAACCGGCATGCGGCCTATGTCGGCGAGAGCGCCTTCGTCACCAAGACCGGCATTCATGCCTCCGCCGTGCTGAAGGATCCGCAGACCTACGAGCACGTCCTGCCGGAACTGGTCGGCAATCACCGCAAGGTGCTGGTGTCAGACCAGGCCGGCCGCTCCAACGTCATCGCCGAGCTCGACCGCGCCGGCATCGCCTATGAAAAGAGCGATCCGAAGCTGACGCGTCTCGTCGAGGAGCTGAAGGAGCGCGAGGCGGCCGGCTACGCCTACGAATCCGCCAACGCCTCGTTCGATCTGCTGGCGCGCCGCACGCTCGGCAAGGTGCCGCATTATTTCGAGGTCGAGCAGTTCGACGTCAATGTCGAGCAGCGCTACAACGCGCTCGGCGAGCGCGTCACGGTGGCGCTCGCGGTCGTCAAGGTCGACGTCGCCGGCGAGCACCTGATCTCCGCGGCCGAGGGCAACGGCCCCGTCAACGCACTCGACGTCGCCTTGCGAAAAGACCTCGGCAAGTACCAGAAATACATCGAGGGCCTGAAGCTGATCGACTACCGCGTCCGCATCCTCAACGGCGGCACCGGCGCGGTCACGCGCGTGCTGATCGAGAGCGAGGACGAGAACGGCGACAGCTGGACCACGGTCGGCGTGTCCCCGAACATCATCGACGCCTCGTTCCAGGCGCTGATGGATTCGGTGATCTACAAGCTCGTGAAATCGGGCGCGCCGGCGTAAGCAAGATGTAGCCCGGATGAGCGAAGCGATATCCGGGACGGTATGCGCCGCACGGATAGACTTTCCCGGATGTCGCTTCGCTCATCCGGGCTACGGACAATGGGGGAGGGCAGCACATGATCGACCACATCTCCGTCGGCGTCAGCGATCTCGATCGCTCCGCAACATTCTACGAGGCGACGCTCGCCGCCCTCGGCCTCACGCGTCTCGTCACGCGGCCGCGGACGGTCGGCTTCGGCAAGACCTATCCTGAATTCTGGATCAACTTGCGCGAGGGCATGCCGCGTGTGCCGCCGGAGAGCGGCGTGCACATCTGCCTGCGGGCGAAGACGACGGCCGAGGTCGATGCGTTTCACGCCGCAGCGCTGTCCGCCGGCGGCGCATCCGACGGCGCGCCGGGCATCCGCCCGCACGATCGCGTGCGCTACTACGCGGCGTTCGTCGTCGATCCCGACGGCAACCGGATCGAGGCGGTGACGTTTCCTGCGGAGTAGGGCGTCAGAGCTTGCGCGCGACTTCCGGAGCGAGCTCTTTTTCCGCCTCGGCGAGCTTTGCCACGGCGGCCTTCAGCTTCGGCAGGATCTCCTCGACCCGATCGGCCTTGAGGATGTCGACCGAGAGGCCGGCGCGGATGAACTCGGTCTGGCGCATGTGCGACAGCAGCGAGAACAGCGGCTCCCAGAAATTGTCGATATTGGCGAGCAGCACGGGCTTGGCGTGACGGCCGAGCTGCTTCCAGGTCAACTGCTCGACCAGCTCCTCCAGCGTGCCGACACCGCCCGGCAGCGCCACGAAGGCGTCGGAGCGTTCGAACATCAGCCGCTTGCGCTCGTGCATGTCGGGGGTGACGATCATCTCCTGCACGCGCGTCAGCGCATTCTCGCGCATCCGCAGGAATTCGGGAATGATGCCGGTGACGGTGCCGCCGTTATCGAGGACGGAGGTTGCGACCGAGCCCATCAGGCCGAGCGAGCCGCCGCCATAGACCAGGCGGATGTTGTTCTCGGCGAGCGCCTTGCCGAACGCCTTGGCGCCTTCGGTGAAGCGGGGATTGGTTCCGGGGCCGGAGCCGCAATAGACACAGACGGTTTTGATCGTGCTCATTGGTGCCATGATGCATTGCAGCGAAGAGGCGTCAAGTCCAATCGGTGATTCGGACCTACCGGAAATCTACCGGTAAATGGCGACAAACAATCAAACATTCGCCATCTGGCGGGGTGCACTCGCCCCCGGAAGCTTCTATATGACGAGCGAAAATCGTTAATCGCAGCGCGCCCGCATCCGGCGGGCTTTCAGGCTTCTTGATGGACCAACCTCATTCGCCGCCCGGCGCCGACGTGCCAGATCCCGCCGGCGGGCCGCTCGAGCGGGCCACCCTGATGGGCACGCTGGCGCATCTGTGGCCCTATATCTGGCCGGGCGACCGCTTCGACCTGAAAATGCGCGTGGTCTGGTCGATGGTGCTGCTGCTCGCCGCCAAGCTGATCACGCTGACGGTGCCGTTCAGCTTCAAATGGGCGACCGACGCGCTGACCGGCGCCAACACCGCGCCGGTGCTGCCCGACAACTGGCACCTCTGGGTGATCGCCTCGCCATTGCTGCTGACGGCGAGTTACGGCGCGACGCGCATCCTGATGGCAGTGCTGACGCAGTGGCGCGACGGCCTCTTCGCGCGCGTCGCCATGCATGCGGTGCGCAAGCTCGCCACCATCACCTTCATTCACATGCACGAGCTGTCACTGCGCTTCCACCTCGAGCGCAAGACCGGCGGCCTGACGCGCGTGCTCGAGCGCGGCCGCGAGGGCATCGAGGTCATCGTGCGCATGGTGATCCTGCAGCTGATCCCGACCATCGTCGAGGTTTCGCTGCTGCTGGCGGTGCTGCTCTGGCAGTTCGACTGGCGCTACGTGGTGGCGACGCTGATCACGGTCGCGGTCTACATGTACTATACCTACATCGCGACCGAGTGGCGGAT
Source organism: Bradyrhizobium sp. CCBAU 11386 (assembly GCF_028128955.1). NCBI lineage: Bacteria > Pseudomonadati > Pseudomonadota > Alphaproteobacteria > Hyphomicrobiales > Nitrobacteraceae > Bradyrhizobium > Bradyrhizobium sp. CCBAU 11386. The sequence continues at coordinate 232,319 of NZ_LBKA01000261.1, read as the reverse complement.
CGGCATCCGCCGCAAGATGAACGATTCCGACACCGAGGCGAACACCAAGGCGATCGACTCGCTGCTCAACTACGAGACCGTGAAATATTTCGGCGCCGAGGCGCGCGAGGCGCAGCGCTACGACCGCTCGGTCGCGCGCTACGAGGAGTCGAGCGTCCAGGCCTATACCTCGCTCGCGGTGCTCAACACCGGCCAGGCCGTGATCTTCACGCTGGGTCTGACCGCGACCATGCTGATGTGCGCGATCGGCGTGCGCAACGGCACCAACACGGTCGGCGATTTCGTGCTGGTGAACGCCATGATGATCCAGCTCTACCAGCCGCTGAACTTCATGGGCATGGTCTATCGCGAGATCAAGCAGGCGATCATCGACATCGAGAAGATGTTTGGCGTGCTGGGGCGCGAGGCCGAGATCAAGGACGGCCCCGACGCGCAGCCGCTGGTCATCTCCGCCGGCATCGTGCGTTTCGAGGACGTGCGCTTTGCCTATGAGCCGGCGCGTCCGATCCTGAAGGGCATCAGCTTCGAGGTGCCGGCCGGCAAGACGGTCGCGATCGTCGGCCCGTCCGGCGCCGGCAAGTCGACCATCTCGCGGCTGCTGTTCCGCCTCTACGACATCTCCGGCGGCAGGATCCTGATCGACGGCCAGGATATTCGCGAGGTTACGCAGGCGAGCTTGCGCGCGTCCATCGGCATGGTGCCGCAGGACACCGTGCTGTTCAACGACACCATCCGCTACAACATCCGCTACGGCCGCTGGGACGCCAGCGATGCCGAGGTCGAGGAGGCGGCACGCCTCGCGCAGATCGACAATTTCATCCGCATGGCGCCGAAGGGCTATGAGACTCAGGTCGGCGAGCGCGGCCTGAAACTGTCGGGTGGCGAGAAGCAGCGCGTCGCGATCGCGCGCACCGTCTTGAAGGCGCCGCCGATCCTGGTGCTGGACGAGGCGACCTCCGCGCTCGACACCCACACCGAGCACGAGATCCAGGGCGCCCTCGACCGCGTGGCGAAGAACCGCACCTCGCTGGTGATCGCGCACCGGCTTTCGACCATCGTCGGCGCCGACGAGATCATCGTGCTGGACCAGGGCCGCATCGCCGAGCGTGGCACTCACGCAAAGCTGCTCGCGCAGGGCGGCCTCTATGCCAGCATGTGGAACAGGCAGCGCGAGGCGGAGGCCGCGCGCGAGAAGCTGGCCAAGATGGCCGATACCAGCGAGGCGCCCAACCGGCAGCCGCCGCCGGTCGAGGACGTCCTGACGGCGCCTGCGGCCGCGGAGTGACCTTGTCTCCGGTCCCAACTCTGGCCTAAACAACTGTACCGCGCGGGACGACCTGCGCCATCAACCCTGAGCGGCAGATAGCGATGTCCATTCTCGATTCGATCCAGCGTCAGATCCCGCCGATCCACAAGGAGGGCTATCCCTTCATCGGCGGCTTTGCGCTGGCAAGCCTGATCCTGTTCTGGCTGTGGTCGCCTTTGGGGTGGATCGGCACCATCCTCACCGTATGGTGTGCGCTGTTCTTCCGCGACCCCGTGCGGGTGACGCCGGTGCGCGAGGGGCTGGTGGTGTCGCCGGCCGACGGCCGCGTCTCGATGATCACCATGGCGCTGCCGCCGGCCGAGCTCGGGCTCGGCGACCGGCCGCTGCCGCGCATCTCGGTGTTCATGAGCGTGTTCAACTGCCATGTGAACCGCAGCCCGATCGCGGGCAGGGTGGACCGCATCGCCTACCGGCCCGGCCTTTTCATCAATGCCGAGCTCGACAAGGCGAGCGAGGACAACGAGCGCAACTCGCTGGTGATCACGACGCCGACGGCGCGGATCGGCGTGGTCCAGATCGCAGGCCTGATCGCCAAGCGCATCGTCTGCTTCGTCAGGGAGGGCCAGGCGATCGGCGCCGGCGAGCGGTTCGGCCTGATCCGCTTCGGCTCGCGCCTCGACGTCTATCTGCCTGTCGGCACCAAGGCGCTGGTGTCGGAAGGGCAGACCGCGATCGCCGGCGAGACGATTTTGGCCGATCTTGCCGGCGACGACCCGAGCCGCGCCTACCGCGCCAATTAACCAATAAGTCGGTCCCTGGGGCCCTTCCGCCGCAATGGCGGAGGGGGACGCGGCTTGCTATACCTCGCCTCAAGGTGAGGACGAGCCATGACGCCCTATGATTTCAAAGACCCTGACGTTCGCCGCCGGCGGTTCCGCCCGATTCCGGTGCGGATGCTGGTGCCCAACGTCATCACGCTGCTGGCGATCTGCGCGGGCCTGACCTCGATCCGGCTGTCGATCGAGGGGCGGATGTCGCTCGCCGTTTACGCCATCGTGTTCGCAGCCGCGCTGGACGGCATCGACGGCCGCATCGCGCGCATGATCAAGGGCCAATCCAAGTTCGGGGCGGAGCTCGACAGCCTCGCCGACTTCGTCAATTTCGGTGTGGCGCCCGGATTGATGCTGTATTTCTGGCAGTTGCACGAGCTCGGCAATGCCGGCTGGATCGCCGCGATGGTGTTCGCGATCTCCGGCGGCCTGCGTCTTGCGCGCTTCAACGCCACGATGGACGATCCCAACAAGCCGGCCTTCGCCGCCAATTTCTTCACCGGCGTGCCGGCGCCGGCAGGCGCGATCACGGTGCTGCTGCCGATCTATGCGGCCTTCCTCGATCTCGGCCGCGCGCCCGCGGCGGTGACGGCGGCCTACACGCTCCTGATCGCCTTCCTGATGGTGTCGCGCCTGCCGGTGTTCTCCGGCAAGACCAAGCGCATGCGCGTGCCGCCGGAACTGGTGCTGCCGGCCTTCGTCGCGGTGATCGTCTTCATCGCTATCCTGATCGCCTATCCCTGGCACGTGCTGTCGATCGGCACGGTGCTGTATCTTCTCGCTTTGCCGCTCGGCTACAAATCCTATCGCGACCAGGCGCGCGCGATGGAGGCCGCCACGCCTGCGGGAGGCGAGATCTCGTCGCCGCCGTCGGCGCCGACGCTGGCGAACCTGTCGGAGCCGCCGCACGACGACGATCGGCCCGGACGGCTGCACTAAAGCGCGATGAGATTTGGCTGAACCGTCATCGCGCTTTAGCTCGTTGTTCAAGCATGATCTTTTCGGAAAACCGCTGCGCACTTTTCCGGATCATGCACTGAGCGGCCACACGCGGATATCTGCCATGAGGGCCCTTGAGTTGGGTTGAAGCCTGATCTCGGCTATATCGCCCTGTGCCGGCGGCATTACGTCAATCAGCCGCCAATCTGGGAGAGAACGCCGTGACTGATACCGTAACCGGGCCGCTGCCCGCTTCCGTCCTCGAAGCGCTGGGCCGCTACGATACCCCGACGATCTGCAACGCCATGGAGATCGTGGCGCCCGAGCGCCGGCTGATCGGTTACACCACCAAGCAACTGGTTTGTCCGTTCCCCGACCTGCCGCCGATCGTCGGCTATGCCCGCACGGTTGCGATCCGCTCGGTGCTGAAATCCTCGCTTGCACCCGAAGAGCAGTCGAAGCGCCGCATCGAATATTACGAATATGTCGGCACCGGCCACGGTCCGCGCATCTCGGTGATCCAGGACATCGACGGTCCCGACGTCGGCTACGGCGCGTTCTGGGGCGAGGTGCAGAGCAACGTGCACAAGGCGCTCGGCTGCCTCGGCGTCATCACCGATGGCTCGATCCGCGACATCCCGCAATGGGCCTCTGGCTTCCAGGCGCTGGCCGGCTCGATCGGCCCGTCGCATGCCTGGGTGCATGCGGAGAGTTTTGGCGGCGAAGTGCGCGTCGCCGGCATGACCGTGAAGTCCGACGACTTGATCCACGCCGATCAGCACGGCGCCATCGTGATTCCGCTCGACGTCGCCGCAAAGCTGCCGGAGGCCGCCGAGCTCTGCGGCCGCCGCGAGACGCCGATCCTGGAGATCGCCCGCAGCCCCGACTTCTCGCTGGAGAAGCTAAAGGCCGCGCTGAAGCGCTCGGCAGAGATCCACTAAGCTAGGGGAGAGGAGGCTCGCACTCCGCCGCAGTCGGGGCAGAGATGAACTCCGCTATGCCCTGATGGTGGGGCCATAACTGGCCTTGCGCCGGTCCGAGTCCGGCAAATAACACGCATCAAGTCGAGCGGGGGGGCTCCACGCTGGCCGCTTGGGCATCAGAGAATGACATCGGCGGAGATGCCGGCCTCGTGTGGCCGGCATTGAGCATGGCATTCCTGGGTTGAAGGCGACTAACCGGTGCGGCCAAAGTTGGCATACCCCATGATAACAACCGGGTACGCACCGCCCGAAACCGTGTCGAGTTGATCGTCCGGCAGCGCCTCACTCACGGTTGCAACCGGCGCCTTCGCCAGGGCGGGGTCGCCCGGTTTGACAGTCTCTTGATGTGCCGCGTTTGCCTCAGACGTCTTTTCGACCATTTGCAGCTCCTTTGAAGCCAGTTGGTTGCTGTGACGAAATATGTGCCGCCGCATTCGATAGGTCCGGGCTGGCGAGAGAAGGTTCAAGGCCGCGCCCGGGACGAGAGCATCCTTGCTTGCCGATCAGCTCGCAAGGCCATCACGTTTGAGTGAGGGATTTTACCTTGTCGTCGTCCAAACTCAAGCAAAGGTTGCGGTACGCCGGGTCCGGGAAGTCCGTTGATCTCACCGGCCACGGGCAATCGTGATCCCGCTCGACGTGGCCGCAAAGCTGTCCGAGGCCGCCGAGCTCTGCGGCTGCCGCGAGACGCCGATTCCGGAGATCGCCCGCAGCCCCGACTTCTCGCTGGAGCCGCGCTGAAGCGCTCGGCGGAGATCCACCAAGCGCGCAATTCAACGACCTAGGGCCGCGATGCCGGCCGCGGGCCGCCCTGTTCGGTCAGAAACAGGGCGGCCTGATCGGGCTCACCAAGCACTGCGGCGGCGCATCCAATCAGGGTGAAGCCGCCGGCAAGATCCCACACGGTGATGTCGTCCGCACTGTCGGGGCCTTGAACCAGGCGCGCTGCGATCACTGCGAAAGCGGCTTCGACAAAGAGCAGGACGCTGAACGCCGGCAGGACGAGCTCCGGCTCGAGCAGACGGAGCGCCAGCACCGCCGGCAACGCAGTGAGAAGACCGAACAGCGTCAACATTGCAAATCGGCTCCTGCGATGGAGCATGCCGTACCGGCCACAGAATACTGTATGATTCCCGGTCACGGATGTGGCCTAGGGCCGCAGTCGGAGGGCGCGCGATGAAGATGAATGGCAAGACGGTCCTGATCACGGGCTCGACCGACGGCGTCGGCCGCTACGTCGCGCGTCACCTGGCGGCCGAGGGCGCGAAGGTCCTGATCCATGGCCGCGATGCGGCGCGCGCAAAGACGCTGATCGACGAGATCGTGAAATCCGGTCATGCCGCGCCGATCTTCTACCAGGCGGACCTGTCGTCGATGTCGGGCACGCGCGCACTCGCGGAAGCCGTGAAACGTGATCACCAGCGCCTCGACGTCCTCGTCAGCAACGCCGGCATCGGCTCGCAGACTGACGGGCCGCAGCGTCAGGTCAGCGCCGATGGTCATGAGCTGCGCTTCGCCGTCAATTATCTCTCCGGCTTCCTCCTCGCCCATCTCTTGCTGCCGCTGCTGAAGGCCGCGGCGCCGTCGCGCATCGTCAGCGTCGCCTCGCTCGGCCAGCATCCGATCGACTTCGACGACGTCATGATCACCAAGGGCTATAGCGGCTCGCGCGCCTATGCGCAGAGCAAGCTCGCGCAGATCATGTTCACGATCGATTTCGCCGAGGAAGTGAAGGGCGTGGGTGTCACCGTGAACTCGCTGCATCCGGCGACCTACATGAACACCACCATGGTGCGGGCCGGCGGCATCACGCCGATCTCGACGGTGGAGCAGGGCGGTGCGGCGATCCTGCGCCTCGTCGAGGGTGACGACGTCGCCGGCAAAAGCGGATTGTTCTTCAACGGCATGAATGAGGCGCGCGCCAATCCGCAAGCCTACGATGCCGACGCACGCCAGCGTCTGCGCGCGCTCAGCCTGGAGTTGGTGGGCATCTCGTCCTAACCCCGCGCAAACATGGTTAGCGAAGCGTTGAGATTCCTGCCGGTGGCGGGCAAAGCCGGCTTTCTCCCGGCGCGCTCCGCCAGTCCGGCGCGCCGGCTCAACTTAACCTTTACGCGGCTTTAAGGGCGGCCCTCTAGGGTTTCCGATGCGGTTCGGGGTTGGGCCGCGCCAGCGGCCAGGACGGCCGTTGTTGCGTACGCGTTGGAGTCTCTCATGGATATCATGACCGGCGTTGGGCTCACGGCGGGCATCATCGTCATCACAGCGATGATCTTCATGGGCGGCGACCTTCACATGTTCATCTCCGAACATGCGATGATCATCATCTTCGGCGGCTCGATCTCCGCCACCATGATCCGCTTTCCGCTCAGCGCGCTCCTGCACGGCCTTCCGCTCGGCGCCAAGTTCGCCTTCACCATGAGCCGGCTGTCGGCCCACGACCTCGTCGACGAGCTCGCCCGCATCGCCGAGATCGCCCGCAAGCAGGGCCCGGTGGGTCTCGAAAAGGTCGAGACCGACGAGCCGTTCCTCGCCAAGGGCATCCGCTATGTCGCCGACGGCTACGATCTCGACTTCATCCGCGACAATCTCGAACGCGACCGCGACAACTTCCTGATGCACCTCGACGAGGGCAGCAAGATCTACCGCGCCATCGGCGACTGCGCCCCGGCCTTCGGCATGATCGGCACCCTGATCGGCATGGTGCAGATGTTCGCCAACATGACCGACCCCTCCAAGCTCGGCCCGTTCATGGCGACCGCGCTGCTCGCAACGCTCTACGGCGCGCTCGTCGCGAACCTGTTCTGTCTGCCGATCGCCGACAAGCTGCACGGCAAGCTGCTGGATGAAGAGACCAACCGCACCCTGATCATCGACGGCATCCTGATGATCCGCGACTCCAAGAGCCCGACGCTGGTGCGCGAAATGCTGCTGGCCTATCTGCCGGAGAAGCACCGCCACGCCGAAGGCGAGCCGGTGCCGGCGTAACGCCGCCCGCCGGGACAGACAGACATGGCCAAGAAGAAGCGCGGCGATGCTCACGGGGGCGGTCACGGCTGGTTCGTGACCTTCGCCGATTTGATGGGCCTGATGATGAGCTTCTTCGTGATGCTCGTCGCATTCTCGACGCAGGACGCCAACAAGCTGAAGATCGTCGCCGGCTCGATGCGCGACGCCTTCGGCGTGCAGAGCGAGGCGCGCTACGCCGGCATCGTCGAGTCCGACGGCCTGCCGACGCGCCCGCGGCTGAAGAACGTCGACCATATCCAGCCCGAGGATGCCTCCAACACGCCGACCCCGGACCAGGAGGATCGCGACCGCACGTCGGGGGCGAAGATCAAGGTCGACCGCAATTTCGCGCTCGCCGCGGCCTCGCTGCGGCAGGCCTTGCAGGACATGCCGGAACTGACCGAGATGTCCAAGCACATCATGTTCGAGGAGACCAAGCAGGGTCTCAATCTCGAAATCGTCGACCAGGACGGCCGCTCGATGTTCGCCGACGGCTCCAAGGTGCCCTATGACCGCACCCGCCGCCTGGTCGAGAAGCTGGCGATTCCGCTCAAGGCCACGCCGCTCCGCGTCTCCATCGCCGGCCACACCGCGGCCGGCTTCGTGCCGTCCCGCAGCGACTACGGTGCCTTCGATCTGTCGGCCGACCGCGCCAATGCGGTGCGGCAGATCCTCGAGCGCGAGGGCCTGCCGGCCTCGCACATCTTCGCCGTCTCCGGCAAGGCGGACACCCAGCCGCTGTTTCCGGACGATCCCTCGCTTGCCGCCAACCGGCGCGTGACCATCACCCTGATGCGCGAAGACCCGCCGCTGCCGCCGAATTTGAAGCCGTAGGGCATGATCCGGACCCGAAGGGCCGCGCAGGCGCACTTGCGCTACCATCTTACCTGAGGCATGTCGTCGCGCTGGCGATGAGCGTGGCCGCGCCGTCACAGCATTCGGCGCAGCGCCTGCTAAGGTGGGTGCCGATTGACAGGCGCGCCGGAAGCGTCAAAAGGCGCCGGATCAAATTCAGGGACGAAGCGTTTTCCATCTTCATGACGGCGAGCATCACACAGGCCGAGACCCAGGAAGGGCCGGTCACCTCAGGCTTTTGGGCGCTTACGCTCGGGAGCATCGGTGTCGTTTTCGGCGACATCGGCACCTCGCCGCTCTATGCATTCCACGAGGCAGTGCGGGGCGCGGCCCACGGTGAGCCGGTCACGCGGGTCATGGTGCTCGGCGTGCTCTCGCTGATCCTGTGGGCGCTGCTGATCGTCGTCACCGCTAAATACGTCCTGCTGCTCTTGCGCGCGGACAACAACGGGGAGGGCGGCACGCTCTCGCTGATGGCGCTCGGCCAGCGTGCGCTCGGGCGGCGAAGCTGGTTCCTGCTCGCGCTCGGCGTGGTCGGCGCCTCCATGTTCATTGGCGATTCCATGATCACGCCGGCGATCTCGGTGTTGTCGGCGGTCGAGGGTCTCAAGCTCGTGACCCCCGCGTTCGAGCACTATGTCGTGCCGCTCACCGTCCTCATCCTGGTGCTGCTGTTCGCGGTCCAGAGCAAGGGGACGGCGCTGGTGGCCTCGGCCTTCGGGCCGGTGATGGTGGTCTGGTTCACGTGTCTGGCGGTGATGGGCGCCGTCCACATCGCCGACGATCCGTCGGTGCTGGCCGCGATCAATCCCTATTACGCGCTGCAATTCCTGCTCTCGCACGGCACGATTGGCCTCGTGACGCTGGGCGCGGTGTTCCTGGCGGTGACCGGCGGCGAGGCGCTCTATGCCGATCTCGGCCATTTCGGCCGCAAGCCGATCCAGTCGGCCTGGATGTTCTTCGTGCTGCCCTCGCTCTTGATCAACTATTTCGGTCAGGGCGCGCTGGTGCTGTCCGATCCGAGCGCGATCGAGCATTCCTTCTACCGCATGGTGCCCGAGCATCTGGTGCTGCCGCTGGTCGGTCTTGCGACCGCGGCGACCGTGATCGCGAGCCAGGCGGTGATCACCGGCGCCTATTCGCTGGTCTATCAGGCCGTGCAGCTCGGCCTGCTGCCGCGCTTCGAGGTGCGCTACACCTCCGAAACCCATGCCGGTCAGATCTATCTGCCGCGCGTGAACCGGCTGCTGCTGATCGGCGTGATGCTGCTGGTGCTGTTGTTCCACACCCCCAGCAATCTGGCTTCGGCCTACGGCATCGCGGTTTCCACCACCATGGTCGCCGACGGCATCATGGGCTTCGTGGTGATCTGGAAATTGTGGAACTGGCGCGCGGCGACGGCTGCGGCGGTGATCGTGCCCTTCGTCGTCGTGGACATGAGCTTCTTCAGCGCCAATCTGCTCAAGCTGCTCGAAGGCGCCTGGGTGCCGCTGCTGTTCGGTGCGGCCATGGCAGGGACGATCTGGACCTGGCGCAAGGGGACCGGCATTCTGCTCCAGAAGACCCGCCGGATCGAGGTGCCGCTGGACGATCTGATCCGGAGCCTGGAGAAGCGGCCGCCGCACATCGTCAAGGGCACCGCGGTGTTCCTGACCAGCGATCCTTCCTTCGTGCCGACCGCGCTGCTGCACAACCTCAAGCACAACAAGGTGCTGCACGAGCACAACGTGGTCCTGACCATCGAGACCGCGCATACGCCGCGGGTCGATCTGTCCGAGCGCTTCCGCATGGAGAAGATCAGCGACAAGTTCTCCAAGGTCCGCCTGCGCTTCGGCTTCATGGAGCAGCCGAACGTGCCGAAGGCACTCGCGATCGCACGCAAGCAGGGCTGGCAGTTCGACATCATGTCGACGTCGTTCTTCGTGTCGCGGCGGTCACTGAAGGCCTCAGCGCATTCGGGGATGCCGCTCTGGCAGGACCACCTCTTCATCGCGCTGAGCCGGTCCGCCAATGACGCGACCGACTATTTTCAGATTCCGACCGGAAGGGTGGTTGAAGTTGGCACGCAGGTCATTATTTGAACGCGATTGGCGTATCCATGCGAAATTTGCATGGCGAGGGCCCAGAAACGGGCTAGGCTATGCCGGCAGCGCAGGACTATAAGCCCGCGCTCTTCCGCCGTTGTGCAGTGAAGCATTTTTAGAGGCCACCGGGCTCTCCCATGACAAGCGACGTAGCAGTTCCCGCGCCGGAAACGGCGGCGGCCAATGGCCATGGTGAGGCCCACACCACCGCTGGTTTCGGCGCGCTGACGCTCGGCAGCATCGGCGTGGTCTATGGCGACATCGGCACCAGCCCGCTCTACGCGTTCCGTGAGGCGGTGACGGCGGCCTCCTCGGGCACCGACGGGCTCGCCACGCCGGCAGCCGTGCTCGGCGTGCTCTCCCTGATCCTGTGGGCGCTCATCGTCGTGGTGACGCTCAAATACGTCGTGATCCTGCTCCGCGCCGACAACAACGGCGAGGGCGGCACGCTCGCGCTGATGGCGCTGGCCCAGCGCGCAGTCGGCACCGGCGGGGCGACCATCGTCCTGCTCGGCATCATCTCCGGCGCCCTGTTCTATGGCGACGCCGTCATCACCCCCGCGCTTTCGGTGCTGTCGGCGATCGAAGGCATGAAGGACGTCACGCTGCGGTTCGAGCCCTACATCGTGCCGTTGACCGTAATCATCCTGGTCTGCCTGTTCGCCGTGCAGTCGCGCGGCACCGCCCGCGTCGCTGCCTTCTTCGGCCCGATCATGTGCGTCTGGTTTGCCGTGATCGCGGGGGCGGCGATCCATCCGATCATCCAGCAGCCCCAGGTGCTCTTAGCGCTGAACCCGCTCTATGCCGTGTCCTTCATGCTCCACCACGGCATCATCGGCTTCGTCACGCTGGGCGCGGTGTTCCTAGCGGTCACGGGTGCGGAGGCGCTCTATGCCGACCTCGGCCATTTCGGCAAGCGGCCGATCCAGACCGCCTGGCTGTTTATCGTGCTGCCGTCGCTGGCGCTGAACTATCTGGGGCAGGGGGCGCTCGTGCTCGCCGATCCCGGGGCGATCGAGAGCCCGTTCTTCCAGTTGTTTCCGCAAGGCTGGATCCGCGGCGGCATGGTCGTGCTCGCCACCGCCGCCACCGTCATCGCAAGCCAGGCCGTCATCACCGGCGCCTATTCGCTGACGCGCCAGGCGATCCAGCTCGGCCTGCTGCCGCGCTTTGAAATTCGCCATACGTCCGAAGCCCATTCCGGCCAGATCTTCATCCCGCGCATCAACCAGCTCTTGCTGGTCGCGGTGGTGCTCCTGGTGCTGCTGTTCCGCTCCTCGAGCGCGCTGGCGTCCGCCTATGGTATCTCCGTCACCGGAACCATGGTGGTCACGGCGATGATGGGCTTTGTCGTGATCTGGAAGGTCTGGCGGTGGTCGTCGCTCGCGGCGGCCGCGCTGATCGCGCCCTTCCTGTTCCTCGACCTGACCTTCCTGGCCGCCAACCTGCTCAAGGTGTTCGAGGGCGGCTGGGTGCCGCTCGCGCTCGGCGCGCTCATGATCATCCTGATGTACACGTGGCGGCGCGGCAGCCGGCTGCTGTTCGAGAAGTCGCGCAAGCTCGAGTTCCCACTCGCCGACCTCGTGGCGATGCTGGAGAAGCGGCCGCCGCAGCGCGTGCCCGGAACCGCCGTGTTCCTGACCTCGGACCCGCTCAGTGCTCCGACCGCGCTGATGCATAGTCTGAAACACTATAAAGTGCTGCACGAGAAGAACGTCATTCTCACCATCGAGACCGCGCAGACCCCGCGGATCGACCCGGCCGAGCGCGTCAGGCTGGAGCAGATCTCGCCGACCTTCTCCAAGGTGACGCTGAAGTTCGGCTTCATGGAATCGCCCAACGTGCCGAAGGCGCTGGCGATCGCCCGCAAGCTCGGCTGGCAGTTCGACATCATGTCGACCTCGTTCTTCCTGTCGCGCAGGGCGCTCAAGCCTGCCGTCCATTCCGGCATGCCGCGCTGGCAGGACCGGCTGTTCATCTCGCTCAGCCGCTCCGCCAACGACGCCACCGACTATTTCCAGATCCCTAGCGGCCGCGTGGTCGAGGTCGGGACGCAGGTGACGATCTGACCCTCCATTTGAAGGTCGCACTTCAAGTCGCTGCGATTTAGCTTTAACTTGCGCCGCGCGGCTCAAGCCTTTGCAGCGCTTGATTTTCGTCTCCCGAGAGGCGAGGTTGCCGCCCGCTGGGATCGCCCCGGCATGCGCCTGCGACGTTGGAGGATGATGTGGCAAATCAAGTACAGGATCTGACCCCGGACGAGGTCTCCAAGGGTGTCGCGGAAGGGCGCTATCTGCTCGTCGACGTCCGCGAGCCGAACGAGGTCGAGGCCGAGGCCTATCCTTACGGCGTCGTGGTTCCGCTCTCGACCTTCGATCCCAAGGCGATCCCCGATCCCCAAGGCAAGGAAGTCGTGTTCGCCTGCCGCTCCGGCAAGCGCTCGGTGACGGCCTCGCTCGCGGCGCAGGCGGCGGGCCTGCCTTACGACAAGCATCTGGCCGGCGGCATGCTCGGCTGGAAGGCGGCGGGTCTTCCCAGCAAGGTCGGTGGCTGATCCGGCCGATGTCCAAGAGCTCGTCCCTGAACAAGGTCTTCGCCGACCTTCCCGTCACCATCTTCGAGGCGATGTCGCAGGCCGCGCGCGACAATGCCGCCATCAATCTCGGCCAGGGCTTTCCTGACGATCCCGGCCCCGAGGACATCCGCCGCGCTGCGGCCGACGCCTCGCTGAACGGCTACAACCAGTACCCGTCGATGATGGGCCTGCCGGAGCTGCGCCGGGCGATCGCAACCCATTACGGCCACTGGCACGGCCTCAAGCTCGATCCGATGAGCGAGGTGATGGTCACCTCCGGCGGCACCGAGGCGCTGACCTCGGCTATCCTCGCGGTGGTGCAGCCCGGCGACGAGGTGGTCTGCTTCCAGCCGGTCTATGATTCCTACCTGCCGATCATCCGCCAGGCCGGCGGCATTCCGCGCCTCGTCCGGCTTGAGCCGCCGCATTGGCGGCTGAATGAGGACATGCTGAAAAGCGTCTTCAATTCAAAGACCAAGGCGGTCCTCTTCAACAATCCCTTAAATCCCTCCGCGGTGGTCTATCCGCGCGAGGACCTCGAGCTGCTCGCGCGCTACTGTCAGAAGTTCGACGTCGTCGCGATCTGCGACGAGGTCTGGGAGCACGTCACCTTCGACGAGCACAAGCACATCCCGCTGATCACCATTCCCGGCATGCGCGACCGCACCATCAAGGTCGGCTCGGCCGGCAAGATCTTCTCGCTGACCGGCTGGAAGATCGGCTTCGTCTGTGCCGCACCGCCGCTGCTGCGTGTGGCGGCCAAGGTGCACCAGTTTCTGACCTTCACCACCGCGCCGAACCTCCAGGCCGCCGTCGCCTACGGCCTCGGCAAGTCCGACGACTACTTCCTGTCGATGCGCAAGGACCTGACGCGGAGCAGGGACCGTCTGACAAAGGGCCTCGAAAGCCTCGGCTTCCCCGTGCTGAAGTCGCAAGGAACCTACTTCCTCACCGTCGACCTGTCGCCGCTCGGGCTGAACGAGAGCGACACCGAGTTCTGCTGGCGGATCGTTAGGGATTACAAGGTCGCGGCGATCCCGGTCTCGGCCTTCTACGAGCAGGACCCGGTGACCTCGGTGGTGCGCTTCTGCTTTGCCAAGAAGGACCAGACGCTGGACACCGCCTTGGAGCGGCTATCCGACGCGGTGCGTGGACGCAAGAGGTAGACAGAGATGACGAACGTCGGACGCTCCGGACTTGGCTTTAGTCTCGCGATCGCCGCAGCGCTGACGTTCCTCTCCGCTCCCGCAGGCGCCGAGGAGCGCGTCGTCAACTTCTACAACTGGTCCAACTACATGGCGCCTGATGTCCTTGAGGCCTTCACCAAGGAGACCGGCATCAAGGTGGTCTACGACACGTTCGATGCCAACGAGACGCTGGAGACGCGCCTGATGGCCGGCAAGTCCGGCTACGACGTCGTGGTGCCCACGGCCTATTTCCTGCAGCGCCAGATCAAGGCGAACATCTTCCAGAAGCTCGACAAGTCGAAGCTGCCGAACCTTAGCCATGCCTGGCCCGTCGTAACGCAGCGCCTTGGCATCTACGATCCCGGCAACGTCTATGCCGCCAACTACATGTGGGGCACGACGGGCATCGGCTACAACGTCGCCAAGGTGAAGCAGATCCTCGGGCCCGACGCGAAGATCGACAGCTGGGACATCGTCTTCAAGCCGGAGAACCTCGCCAAGTTCAAAGACTGCGGCGTGCACATGCTCGACTCCGCCGACGACATCTTCCCGGCGGCGCTGAGCTGGCTCGGGCTCGATCCGAACTCGACCAAGCAGGCTGATCTTGAGAAGGCCGCCGATGCCGTCGCGAAGGTCCGCCCGTCCGTACGAAAATTTCACTCGTCCGAATATCTGAGCGCGCTCGCCACCGGCGAGATCTGCTTCGTGGTCGGCTGGTCCGGCGACATCATGCAGGCCCGCGCCCGCGCCGCTGAAGCCAAGAGCGGCGTCGAGATCGGCTACACGATCCCGAAGGAGGGCGCGCAGATGTTCTTCGACAATCTCGCGATCCCCGCGGACGCCAAGAACGTCAAGGAGGCCTACGAGCTGATCAACTATCTCTATCGCCCCGACGTCGCGGCCAAGAACTCGGACTTCCTGTCCTACGCCAACGGCAACCTCGCCAGCCAGAAGCTGGTCGATCCGAAGATCCTTGATGACAAGAACATCTATCCGGACGAGGCGACGCTCGCAAAGCTGTTCGTCATCACCGCGCGCGAGCCGGCGACGCAGCGCATCATCAATAGGCTCTGGACCAAGGTGAAGACGGGGCGGTAGGCGGGGCTGAGACGGAGCAGACGCTCCCCTTGCTCAGTCGTCATGCCCGGGCTTGTCCCGGGCATCCACGTCGTTCCTGCCGCGTGGCGACGCGTGGATGGCCGGGTCAAGCCCGGCCATGACGGAGAGAGTTCTGTCCGCTACCGCCACCTGCGATGCAGCCACAGCCACTGTTCCGGATGCTCGCGCACCCAGCCTTCCACCACATTCGTGATCGCCTGTGTCGTGCCCTGGATGTCGATCTTGCCGTCGGCATCGCGCACCGGCGGGACCTCCTCCGTCAGCTCCGCGGCGAAACGGCCGCGGGGCTTGCGGATGATGCGGACGCCGTGAATCGGGCATTCGACCTGGCGTAAGAGGCGGGCCAGCATCGGGTTGGCGCGGGTCTTGCGGCCGAAGAAGGTGACCTCGACGCCGCCGGTGAGGTACTGGTCGACCAGCATGGCGACGTGCTTGCCGTCCTTGAGCGCCTGCGCGAGGCGCAGCGGCGCGTCGCGGCCCGCCGGGATCAGCGTGCCCATGTTGACCTGACGCATCTCCTGGATGATGCGGTCGGCGGAGGCGATGTTCGGCCGGCGATAGAGGATCGCGGCATCCAGCCCATGCGCGACTGCGGCGAGCGCCGGCAATTCCCAGTTGGCCAGATGCGCGGCGAAAATCAGCGCCGGCTTGCCGTCGTCGCGGATGTGGTCGAACCGCTCGATGCTGCTTTGAGGCAATTCGATCCGGCTGTTCTCCGGATGGTCGCGGTCGTAATCCCAGACGTGGTCCATATGGGCGAATTCGGCGCCGACGCGGCCGAGATTGTCCCAGGCGCCCATCAGGATCTGTTCGATCTCCTCGGGCGACTTCTCCGGAAATGCGGCGGTGAGGTTGGCGCGGCCGATGCGGTGCTCGCGCAGGCGCGGGCCGATCAGCTTCGTCACGCGCGCGAAGAAATCCGAGGTCTTGACCGGATCGAAATAGCGCGTGGTGCGCAGCATGCCGACCGTGGCGGCGCCGATCAGGCCGCCGCCGACCGACTTGGCAGCCCCCCGCGCGCGGGCCTTGATGCTCGCAGGAAGCAGCGCCATGCGTCCGGTCAGGCCGGTTCGCGGGTCAGGATCAGCGAGGCGTTCTGGCCGCCGAAGCCGAACGAGTTCGACATCACCGCGGTGACGCGGGCGTCGCGCGCCTTGTTGCCGACGACGTTGAACAGGATCGTGGGATCCGGGGTCTCGTAGTTGATCGTCGGCGGGATCCGCTGATGCTCGAGGGTGAGCAGCGAGAAGATCGCTTCCACGGCGCCTGCGGCCGAGATGGTGTGGCCGACCATCGATTTGTTGGACGTGACCGGGATCTTCTGCGCGAGCTCGCCGAACACGGCCGATGTCGTATTGAACTCCATCTTGTCGTTTTCGGGCGTCGCGGTGCCGTGCGCGTTGATGTGGTCGATCTGATCCGGGGTCATGCCGGCATCGGCCAGCGTCTTGTTCATGCAGCCGATGATCGGCTTGCCGTCGGGCGAGGAGCGGGTGCGATGGAAGGAATCGGTGAGCTCGCCGCAGCCGGCGATCACGCCGAGGATCTTTGCACCGCGCGCAGTTGCGGCTTCATAGCTTTCCAGCACCAGCGCGCCGGCGCCTTCGGCCATGACGAAGCCGTCGCGGTTCTTGGAGAAGGGGCGGGAGGCCGCCTGCGGCGGATCGTTCTGGGTCGACAGCGCGGAGAGCAGCGAGAAGCGCACCAGCGCTTCCGGATTCACCGTACCATCGGTCGCGACGCACAGCGCAGCATCGGTCTCGCCGCGGCGGATCGCCTCGACGCCGAGCTGGATCGAGGTCGCGCCCGAGGCGCAGGCCGTCGACAGCGAGATCGGCGAGCCCTTGGTGCCGAAAGTCTCGGCGAGATGCGCGGCGACCGAGCCGAACATGAAGCGGTGATGATAGGCGCTGTACTTGCCGCCGCCGGAGATGCGCAAGAGATCGTCGTAGGTGAAGTCCGGCGAGCCGACGGCGCGGCCGAGCTCGCGGCGCTGCGGCCATTCGACCTCAACCGGTGCGACGGCGAGGAAGAGCGGGCCCGGGAAATCGGCGTTGGCGCCGATGCCGGCCTGCTCGAGCGCTTCCTGGGTCACGATCTCGGCCATCCGCTCGGACAGGCCGGTGGAGGAGAACGGATCGACGCTGACGAAATCGACCGTGCCGGCCATCGTCGTCTTCAGGCCGTCGACCGGAAAGCGCGTGATGGTGCGGATGCCGGATTCGCCGGCGACGAGCTTCGCCCAATTGTCCGCCTTGCCGGCGCCGAGCGAGGTCATGATGCCCATGCCGGTAACGACGACGACGGGACGCCCGAATTTGTCGCGTGGTGCAGTCATGTCGATCCCCCGCTAGAGCTGGCTCACGGCCTCGACCAGCGCCATGCCTTCGCCGCGCCAGTGTCCAGCCCCCACCACCACAATCTGGGTGGGTGCCCCCTGCATTTCAATCTCGGTCCCCGTGGAATCGTTCGGCGGGAACAGCGCGCCGCGCGAGATCGACAGCGCGGCAAGCGCGATTCCGAGCGGGAATTGCGTCTCCATGGTGTGTCCGAACATCGTACCGGTCGAGCGCACCGGGAAGTCGGCGTGGCCCTTCAGGAAGCCGCGCTCCTCGGATGTCGCGGGCTCTGCGCCGGTCGCGCCGGTGATGATCGCGCCCTTGCCCTCGCGCTTCGGCAGCTTGGCCCAAAGCTTCTCCAGCGTCGCGGCCATGTCGCCGGGCTGCTTGCGCCGGGCGAGATCGGCCACCACGCTCGACAGTTTTGCGAACGGCTTGGCGCCGCGGGCTTCTGCGTGCGCGCGCGACTCCAGCACCAGGAAGGCACCGGCCGAGCCGAGCGCGAAGCCGGCGTGGTCCTTGCGCGCCCAGACGGGCGCGAATTTGTCCTTCAGGTTGAAGTCGCCGAATTCGTAGAGGACCATGAGGTCCTTGCGCTCGCCATTATGCGAGCCGCCGATAAGGGCAATGTCGCTCTCGCCCGAGGCGATGCGCGCCAGTGCGATGCGGGCGGCATCGGCACCCGCAACCTCTTCGCCCATGAAGGTGCGCGAGGTGCCGCCAAGCCCATGCACGATGGCGATGTTGCCGGCGAGGAGATTGGAGAGCTGGGCCAGAAACAGCGTCGGCCTGAGATCGCTCATCAAGCGCTCGTTGAGGAAGCCGGGCGCATTCGCCCCCTTGGCCTCGGCCGTGAGCACGCCGGTGTCGACGTTGAGATCGCGCTCGCCGCCGCCGGCGGCCACGACCATGTCGATCTTCGACAGGATGTCCTTGTTGCCCTTGATCCCTGCGGAGTCGAGCGCGAGGCCCGCGGCATAGGTGCCGATGCGCTGCCAGGCTTCCATCTGGCGCTGGTCGCCCTTCTTCGGGATCTGGGTGTCGAAGGTAACAGGCATCAGGGGATGCACGATGTAGGGCGCAAAGCCCTTCTCATCGACATTGATGCGCTTCTCCTGGAGCGCGGCCCAGTTGGCGTCCAGGCCTTCACCGAGCGAGGTGGCAAGGCCAATGCCGGTGATCCAGACTTCCGTCTGGCCGGGCTTCGAAGCGGTGTCGGTCATGGCGATACGGCCTGTCGCGGAAAGCCGACGCGTTCGGCGACTTTCGCCATGTATCCGCGCATGTCCGCATTGGGGAAGGGGATCAGCGTAAAGGTGAGCGCCGAATTCGCGCGCAGCTTGCCGCCGACCTTGATCTTGGCTTCGGTCATGGCGTAGCCCGAGCCCTCATAGGAGAGGCTCGCCTCGATGCGCATGAGATCGCCGGGGAATACCGAGCCGCGCACCTTGGCCTCCTTGACGGCGGCCAGGATCGGCATGCGCTCGAACTTGAACACGCCGAGCTGAAGCCAGCCGGAGGCCTGCGCCATCGATTCGATCAGGAGCACGCCGGGCATCAAGGGATAGCCCGGGAAGTGTCCCTCGAAGATGGTGCTTTCCTTCGGGACCTGGGCCTCGACGACGATCGTCTTCTCGTCGACCTTGAGGTCGATGATGCGATCGATCATGTGGAAGTATTCGAGTTGCATGACCGCCCGATTAGGCGCTCGCGCCCTTGGCTGCAACCAGCTCGTCGATGCGCGCGCACAGGTTCTTCAGCACGAAATATTGTTCGGTGGTCGCTTTGCCGTCGTTGACCTCCTGGGTCCACTTTTCCAGCGGCAGCTTGATGCCGAACTGCTTGTCGATCGCAAAGGCGATATCGAGGAAATCGAGGCTGTCGATGCCGAGGTCATCGATGGCGTGGCTATCCGGCGTGATCGTGTCGCGCGGGATGTCGCAGGTTTCAGCGATGATCGTAGCGACCTGATCGAATGTGGAGGACATCACTAAGCCTTTGATATATTGCTGATATTTGTCAGATGTTCCAGAGTGGCATGGCGGGTGGGCATCGCGTCCCTGATGACGCCCTCAACCCCCCTCTGGCCGGGTCGAGAGCCCGTATATCGGAGCGCCGCCCTGAGTTCAATGGAGCCGGACAGGCCAAGGGGGACAGCAAGGGACGGAGCTGGGGATGCCTGCCGGAGCCCCCTTTTAGCGAGGGACGAACGCATATGACTGGGAAGCCTGGGGCGCTCTGCCTCCACAGCGTCATGGCCGGGCATCGTCCCGGCCATCCACGCCTTGTCTTGCAGCACAAAGAACGTGGATGCCCGGGACAAGCCCGGGCATGACGACCTCTGGGGAGGCGGGCGTACCTAGATGAGCGGCGTCGTGATCTTGGCGCAGTCGCGGCGGCCCATCAGCACGCAATCCTGGGTCCGGCGCAGGTCGGCGATGCTCACGGCGAGCCAGATCCCGATCGCGGTCAGAGCGATGGTGAAGGCGAGCGCCGCGATGTTGGCGAGCATGCGGTGGCGGAAATCGTCCGGCTCGGCGCGGGGCTGCTCGTAGCGCGACAGGTCGAGCCGCTCGGGCGCGCCGCGCAGCGGCTGCACGGTGCCGTTGCCCCGATGGACCGTCGGGGAGGGTGAGGTGCGCGGCCTGAACTGGAGCACCCGGTGCTCCTCATCAGAGCTTATGGGCCGCTGGGATTTCATGGGGCGAGGATCACTCCGAAGCAGCGATTTTTGATAGCACAGGTGGTGAACGCGTTGCAGAAAATCTTCTCAACGCGTACGTGCATTGCGCTTTTGCACGACCCTTCGTGAGGGCCCGCGACAGATCGCGAAAGCGGTCGTCATGCCGGCGTCAGGATGCGGGGGTTGCGTTGCAACACCAGCCATGGCGTATGCCGCGCCCGGTCCGGCGAACATCGGCTTGTGATCTCCCTGTCCGGGCCGGACGCATTTTGTCGCCGCAGGGCCCATGGCATAATCCGTGGGAACCTGGACGACCGGTTGCAACAATGTGAGAGGCCCTTCGACCATGACCATGAACGCGCGCGAGCCGAGAGTGCATCCGGTGTCGATCCTGTCGCTTCGGCCGACGCAGATGACGGTCGGCATGCGCGAGGTCAAGGAGAAGCGCCAGCGCTGGCGGGAGCACGGCAGCAAGAAGCAGGCCGATCTGCTCGGCAAGCACATGATCCCCGTCGTGTACGGGCCGAACGAGCGCTACTACGTGATCGACCATCATCATCTCGGCCGCGCATTGCACGACGAGGGCGTCAAGGAGGTGCTGGTGACCGTCGTCGGCGACCTCAGAATGGTCGAGCGCGAGGCCTTCTGGGGCGTGATGGACAACAAGCGCTGGGTCTACCCTTACGATTCCAAGGGGGAGAGGCGGCCGTTCCGGGACCTGCCGAAATCGGTTGCCGATCTCAAGGACGATCCTTTCCGCAGCCTTGCTGGCGAGCTCCGCCGCTTGGGGGGATTTGCCAAGGACACCACGCCCTTCTCCGAATTCCTGTGGGCGGACTTTCTCCGCCGAAAACTGTCGCGCAAGGCGGTGGATGCCAATTTCGATAAGGCGCTCGAGAAGGCCATGTCCGCGGCCAAGAGCAAGGATGCGATCTATCTGCCCGGCTGGTGCGGGCCGGCGTCGGACGATTAGGCGCGGGCGCTCACATCAATCGCGTTGGAAGATCTTGGCGCCGGGGTAGGCACGGCGGGCGTACGTGACGACCAGCGCGCGGTCCTGGGTTTCCAGGAAGGGCGTTCGGATCTGACACGATCCGACGATGAGGTGCCACAGACCATTGAGCTTCCGGATGACGACGTTCATTTGAGTGTTCCTCGAAGACCCTGCATTTCCAGCGCAGTCTTGCGATTCACGATCGCGACCGCAGGCTAAGATTCCCAACGCGGCTCCCGTTCCGCTGCAAGACACTACGACCATTATTAGTTGGTTACGGCATGCGGCCCTATAAGCCGGTTCTCATCACAGCTGCTTGAGCGAAATCAATTTCCGCGCCCATGAAACCATCCTGAAACAGAGCCGGCCCATCTCTTGGAGGTAGTCGAGCTCACACAGGAGGCCGAAATGCGCCGTCTGGTTTTCATAGTTGCCTTGCTCGCGGTTGCCTCAGCAGGCATCTCGGCGTCGTTCGCCGCAGTTCACCACGCCAAGGCGTTGACATTTTCCGAGCGCTTTGCCCCGGCGCTCGAGTTGATGGCGAAGCGCTAGCGGCGTAGCGCGTCGCAGCCGCGGGCAGTGCGTGTCATTTCGAGGCTTGCGGACCGGGCGAGGACAGCAGGCGCTCCATCTCCGCAGCCGCCTCGCCGTCGCGCGCCTTCTGCAACAGCGTGTGGCGCTCGGCGCCGGCCGGCAGCTTTCTGGCGGCGGCGCGAGCCTCTTGTGTGAACTTGTCCAGGCGCTCCTGGAGCGACAGAGCCGGTCGCGTACGGTTGCGTTTCTTGGTCATGGTTTGGCCTCTCCGACGCGGAGCCAACCATGCGGACGCGAGCGGCGTCCTTAACTTTTGTTGGAACCGGGGGCGCGGATCGCGGGTTTCATTCCGGCGGCGCCCAGCGCGCCATGGTTCCAATTCATGCAAACGGAGCGACTTCGCGTGTCCAGCGATACGATCCGTGCTGCGCTTGTCAGGCGTTTGCGCATCTCTTCCGGCATCTCGGAGGAGGATGTCAGGGAAATCGAAGCGCTTCCGATCGCGGTGAGACAGTATCCGGCGGAAACGCCCGTGGTGAGCGATGGCGAACGGGCCACCGAATGCTGCCTGATTGTCGAGGGCTTTTGTGCGCGCTCCAAGACGATCGCGAGCGGCAAGCGACAGATCCTCTCCCTGCACATTCCCGGCGAGATCCCGGACCTGATGAGCCTGTTCCTGCACGTGATGGACCATGAGCTCTCGACGCTGACGCCGTGCACGCTGGGCTTCATCAGCCACGATACGCTGCGAAGATTGCACCAACGCAGGCCGGTCGTCGCCGAGATGTTCTGGCGGGACACGCTGATCGACGCCGCGATGTTTCGCGAATGGATCGTCAATGTCGGCCAGCGTCCGGCGCCTGCGCGCCTCGCCCATGTCATGATTGAGCTGCGCGAGCGCCTCAGGGTCATCGGTCGCGTGGACGACTGCAATTTCGAGATGCCGCTGACCCAGGAGCAGATCGGCGAAGCCCTGGGGATCACGGCGGTCCACGCCAACCGGGTGATCAAGCAGTTGCGCCAGGATGGCATCGTCGAATTTCAGCGCGGCCGCGTCACCGTACTCGACGAGGCTCGATTTTTGGAACTCGCGGATTTCGACGGTCGTTATCTCCACCAGTCGCCGACGCTTTGAGCCGTCCGATGCCGCGATTCCATTTCGACATCCACGAGAACGGCCGTCTCATTCTGGATGAGAACGGGCAGGAGCTCTTGAACGGGATCGACGCGCGCAAGGAGGCGGTGCTGACCGGCGCCTCCATCGCCCGCGACGTCTTCGTCTCGGGCAGCGAGCGGCGCGTCGTCGTCGACGTCCGCGAGGAAGGGGCGCCGTTCCTGAAAGTGTCGATTGCGCTAGATGTCGAGGCAGTCTAGGCGGCGGACCGGGTCGAACGTGCGGCCCAACGGCGCAGGTGAATTTGACGTATCGCAAATCGACGTCGGTGCCGGCCGCTAAGGTCCGCCGGCATGACAGCCGAACCAGCATTGCGCGCCCGCGTCGCCAGGTGGGCTCCGGATCATGCCGACCTGGAGACACGACGATGAGCCTGATCCTTCGCATTCTGTTTGTCATCGCCGGAGCTGTCACGGCGCTGTTCGTTGCGCGTGATGCGCTGAATTTCACGATCATCCAGACCTTCGTCGCCATACTGCTCGTGACGGCCGTCCTGCTCGCCGGAAGTCTCTGGAGCCTGCGGCGGAAGACGTGAGCGGCACGGAAGCCACGAGACCAGCCGGACTGAGCGAGGCCGAGGCCCGGGCGCGGCAGGAAGAAGACGGCGCCAACGAATTGCCTCGGCCCGAACGACGCAGTCCCCTGCGCATCGTCATGGAAGTGCTGCGCGAGCCGATGCTCGTGCTGCTGCTCTGTGGTGGGCTGGTCTACCTCGTGCTCGGCGATCTCAGGGAAGCGCTGATCCTCCTGGTCTTCGGTGCGATGTCGATCGTGATCACCGTGGTGCAGGAGACCCGGACCGAGCGCGTGCTGGAAGCCTTGCGCGACCTGAGCAGCCCGCGCGCGCTCGTGGTGCGGGACGGTGCGCGTCGACGCATCCCGGGCCGCGAGGTCGTGCGCGGCGATCTTCTCGTTCTTGGCGAAGGCGACCGGATTCCGGCCGACGCCGCGCTGGTGGACGCGCGCGATCTGCAGATCGACGAGTCGCTGCTGACCGGCGAGTCGGTGCCCGTCCGCAAGCAGGTTGTCGACAAGGCCGCGTCAGCCGATCACCGGCCGGGCGGCGAGGATCAGCCCTTCGTGTATTCCGGTTCTCTCGTCGTGCGCGGCGAGGGGCTGGCGCTGGTGGAGGCCACCGGCCCGCGCAGCGAGATCGGGAAGATCGGGCTGTCGCTGCGTGGCTTGCAGGCCGAGCCGCCCCGGCTTCAGCAACAGACCGCAAGGCTGGTGCGGCTCTGCTTCCTCGGCGGCGCCGTGGTCAGCCTGGCGGCCATCGCGCTCTACGGAGTCTTGCGGGGGGATTGGCTGCAAGCGCTGCTTGCGAGCATCGCCATCGGCATGGCGATGCTGCCGGAAGAATTTGGCGTCGTGCTCACCGTCTTCATGGCAATGGGAGCTTGGCGGATTTCGCAAGCCCGCGTCCTGACGCGGCGAGCAGCAGCCATCGAGGTCCTCGGTTCTGCGACCGTCCTGTGCACCGACAAGACCGGGACACTGACGCAGAACCAGATGTCCGTCGCGGAGCTGCGGCTGCTCGACGGCGCACGCATGCGTCCGGAGACGGCCGGGCGGGATGATGCCAGGCCCGAATTTGCCGAGCTGGCGCGTTGCGGCGCCCTGGCGAGCTCCCCGGAGCCGTTCGACCCGATGGAGAAGGCGCTGCATCTGTTCGCGCATGCTGCCCTGCGGGGAGGCGATGCGCTGGATGGCGCCCGGAAGCTGGTGCGTACCTACGGTCTGCGCCCCGAGCTGCTGGCCATGACGCAGGTCTGGCGCACAGCCGGCGGGGCGGACCTCCTCGCATGCGCCAAGGGGGCTCCCGAGGCGATCGCGCGCCTGTGCAGGATGAACGCTGCAGACCAAGAATCGGTGCGCGATGCCGCCAGCGCGATGGCGAAGGACGGGCTTCGCGTGCTGGGGATGGCCGTTGCCGTCTGCGATGACGCATCACTCCCGCCGTCCCAGGAGGATTTCGCGTTTCGATTTGTCGGCCTGGTCGGGCTTGCCGATCCGCTGCGGCCCCATGTCCCGGAGGCGGTTGGCGAATGCCGCGCGGCGGGGATCCGCGTCGTCATGATCACGGGCGATTATCCGGCAACAGCCGTTGCCATCGCGAGCCAGGCCGGGCTCGATGTTCGTGACGTCATGACCGGCGATCAGGTCAGGCTGGCGGATGACTCGGAGCTCGCGGACCGCGTTGGGTATGTGAACGTGTTCGCCCGGGTTCTGCCGGAACAGAAGCTGCGCATCGTCCAGGCGATGAAGCTCAACGGCGAGATCGTGGCGATGACCGGCGACGGCGTCAACGACGCGCCCTCGCTCAAGGCCGCCCACATCGGCATCGCGATGGGAGGACGCGGGACCGACGTCGCGCGAGAGGCGTCGGGGATCGTCCTGCTCGACGACGATTTCGGTTCGATCGTGTCGGCCATTCGTCTGGGCCGCCGCATCTACGACAATCTGCGCAAGGCGATGGCCTTCATCTTCGCCGTTCATGTCCCGATCGCCGGACTTGCGCTGTTGCCTCTGGTCTTCGGGTTGCCGCTGATCTTCAGTCCGGTGCACATCGCGTTTCTGGAGCTGATCATCGACCCCGTATGCTCGCTGGTGTTCGAGGCGGAGCGGGGCGAGCGCGATGCGATGACGCGTCCGCCGAGACGGCCTGATTCCGAGCTGTTTTCATGGGCACTGGTTGGCTGGAGCGTGCTTCAGGGCGCCCTCGCATTTGCCCTGACCGCCATCATCTTCGTCGGCGCGCTTCGCTCCGGTCTCGTCGCCGACGAGGCGAGGACGCTCGCCTTCGTGACGCTCGTCGTCTGCATCGTCGCTCTGGTCCTGGTCAACCGGTCCTTCAGCGCGTCGTTCGCGTCCGCATTCTTCCGCCCAAATCCTGCATTGACCTGGATCTTCGCAGGCGTCGCTCTCGTTCTCGCCACCGCGCTGCTCTGGCCGCCGGCCTCCAGCCTGTTCCGCTTTGGTCCGCTGCATGCGGACGATTTGATGATCACGCTCGGCGCGGGGCTGCTGGTGTTGACAGTGCTCGAATTGCTGAAACCGATTTGGGCGAGACGGCTTCGGTTCTAGCGACCGCCCAGTTCTTCCGATGCATCTCCGACCCGCGCGGCTTCGTCTTCCCTTCAACGCAGCGGGCCAGGGGCGGCACGGATAGATTGGACGTCTGCTTCAGCCGGCCGCGTCGCGATCGATCTTCCGTAATCGCACGAAGGCGGCCCAGGCCCGTGGATATTCCTTGTCCGTGGGATCGATCGTCAGCAGCGCGCGGCATGCCTCCTTGATCTCTTCCGGCGAAGGACGCCTCGTCGGCCCCTCGGATGATTTCGACTGCTCCCAGCGAGCCTCGATATCTTTCGCGAAAGCCAGGGCCTCTGCGGTCGTCCGCTTCTGCGTTGATTTCGCGAGGGAATGGCCCGAGGGGAACGTCGGCCATGCGGCCGGCGGCTGGTCGACACGCCACGTGAGTTCATCCCTTGTAGTCTCCACGCGCGAACCTGGATGCTGCCCTGCTGGCGTCCAGCCTGGCCCGGCCGAACCTGACGAGACGGCCGATCTCGGTGCGACTGCCGAACCTGGCGCGTGTGCTGCCGTCTGTCCGGCCAACTGGCCAAGCTGCTGTTCCATTGTCCCGCCGCTGGACTTGGGGATGACCTTTTCGACGGTCTTGATCATCGACAGGGCGCCGGGCGATATCAGCGTCGTCCGGTCGGCAATTTTGTCGTCGGCCGCGATCGGGCAGGGTTTGAATGTCGAGCGCTGCGACGTGATCCGACCGTCGTCGTCGATACGGGCATAATCGATCGCGACGGCGTAAACGAAGGCGGTCTCAACATACTGCCTCTCCTTGTCCATCGCCTTCACGGAGCCGCACACGTATCTTGCGTTGTCCGCGTCGACCGTTCGCAAGCCGCTAAAATGAGCTGAATTCGGCTCGATGAGGACGCGTGCGACAGCGGCTCGCGCCATGCCGTGCTCCGATTGAAGCATGCTCCATATTTCGCCGGCGTTGATGGCGTCGGGCTGATAGTTCCATACGTATCCAGCGGCGAAGAACGTTGCGCCGATGCAAGCCGCGACGGCGAATGCTCGCACGTTCATAAGACGGACCCCCTAAGCAGGCACGACTCATCCGCGTCTCCGTTGACGGAAACTGCGCGAGTTGTGTCGAAACGTTTCTGCTAGTTGAGGGTGAGTATCTTAACAAAACGTGCCTGATTGTGAAAACGTTTTGGTTCCCGTCAAACGGGAACCCGCATGTTGCGTTTGCTGGTGAGGCGTCGCGTTCGCGACACAGAGCGGTCGATCACTTCTTCGGCAGCCGGCCCATCAAGTAGAATTCGTCGTTCGGCCGCATGCCGGTGAAGTTCGCCAGCCGGTTCGACAGCGCGAAGAAGGCCGAGATCGCGGCGATGTCCCAGATGTCGTCGTCGCTGAAGCCGTGCGGCGCGAGCGCGGCGAAATCCTCCTCCGAGATCCGCTGCGCGTCGGCCGAGACCTTCATCGCGAAGTCGAGCATCGCCTTCTGGCGCGGCGTGATGTCGGCCTTGCGATAGTTCACCGCGACCTGGTCGGCGATCAGCGGGTTCTTGGCGCGGATACGCAGGATCGCGCCATGCGCGATCACGCAATACTGGCACTGGTTGGCCGCCGAGGTCGCCACCACGATCATCTCGCGTTCGGCCTTGGTAAGGCCTCCGTCCTTCTCCATCAGCGCGTCGTGATAGGCGAAGAACGCGCGGAACTCGTCGGGCCGGTAGGCCAGCGTCAGGAAGACGTTCGGCACGAAGCCGCTCTTTTCCTGGACAGTCAGGAGGCGCGTGCGGATGTCGTCAGGCAGCGTGTCGAGGGCGGGAGCGGGGAAGCGTTGCGCGGCTGTTTTTGTCATGAGCATGGATTCCGGCTTGGGGCCGGCAACCATAGTCGATGCGGGCGGCCGCCTCAACGTGCCACACGCTCACTGTCATCGCCCGATTTAATCGGGCGATCCAGTATTCCAGAGGTTTTGATGGGATACGGATAAGCCGCGGCGTACTGGATGCCCCGCCTTCGCGGGGCATGACAGCGGTATGTGTGGAAGCGGTGTCCGCCCCTTACCGCAGCGGCTTCTTGAGCAGCGAGAAGCGGTCCGGGTCCAGCCCCATCGAGGGCTGCAGCATCGGGGCTTCGAGGCTGGACATCGTCTTCGCCGGCGGGGCCGAGAACACCGGGTCGTTCGGCGTGTCGCGCTGCGAGGTGGCACCGCGCCAGCGTTCGAGCACGGCGCCGACGAAATGCATGTCGTGACCGGAGGTGACCGACGGCACGCTGCTGATGGTGGCCTCGCCGCGCGGCAATTGGTGCGGCGGCACCTCCTTGAAGCGCAGGCGCGTCGGCAGTGCGACGCCTTCGCCGAACGCCAGCACTTCTCGGGTGCCGAGCGATGGCACGAAGGACAGCAAGTTCGCCGCGGCATCCGACACCGCGGCGCGCAGCAGCGCCTGGTCGCGTTCGTTGGCAAGACGCATCGTGAACAGCGTGTTGCACTGGGAGATGATGGTGGCGTCGAGCTCGGCCGGGCGCTGGGTGATCAGCCCGAGATAGACGCCGTATTTGCGGCCTTCCTTGGCGATGCGCGACACCGCCTTGCGGGTCGGCCCAAAGCCGATGTTGCGATCGGCGGCGGCGTAGCGGTGGGCTTCCTCGCAGACGAACAGCATCGGCGAGACGCCGTCGCTCCACAGGCCGAAGTCGAAGGCCATGCGGCACAGCACTGAGACGACGGAATCGATGACTTCGGCCGGGAAGCCGGCGAGCTGCATCACCGTCATCGGCTTGCCGTTGGCGGGCAGGCGGAACAGATGGCTGATCACCTCGGCCATGGTGTCGCCGCCGACATTGGCGTTGTCGAACATGAAGGCATAGCGGGGGTCGTTGCGGACCGCCTCGATGCGCGAGATCAGCTTGTGATAGATGATGCGCGAGGAGCGGTTTTCCAGCTTGCCCATGCGCTCGTCGATCAGCGATATCAGATCGACCAGGCGATACGGCACCGGCGTATCGACGGTGAAGCCGATCTGCTTGGGATCGATGCGCTTGAGGCCGAGGCGATCGGCGTTCTGGTACTGCGTGTAGATACCCTTGGCGATCGGGATCACCTCGGCAAGGACGTCGAGCTCCTCTGGCACGCCGGCGCGACCGCCGAACAGCACGTCGACGATTTCCTCGAAATTGAACAGCCAGAACGGCAGCTTCAGGTTCCGCGGGTTGAGCACCAGCGCGCGGTCGCCGAAGCAGCGGCCGTATTCGTTGTGCACGTCGAGCAGGAAGATGCGCAGGTTCGGCCGTGCCTTCAGGATCTCGTTGAGCAGCAGCGACACGCCGGTCGACTTGCCTACGCCGGTCGATCCCAGCACGGCAAAATGCTTGGACAGCATTTCCTCGATATCGACATAGGCGATGACCGAGCGGTCCTGCTGGAGGAAGCCGACATTGATCTGGTCCGCCCCGGTCGGCGCGTAGATCGTGCGCAGCTCCTGGCTGGTGATCAGGTCGACCGCGTCGCCGATGGTCGGATAATTGGTGACGCCGCGCTGGAATTTGGCCTTGTCGGCGGCGTTGAGGATCTCGCCGAGCAGGTCGACCGAGGCGATGGCAATGTAATTGTCGGCGCTCGACAGATTTTCGCAGGAGACCTCGGTGATCATCGCGACGATGACCGAGCTGGCGCAGCGAATGCTGACGAAACGGCCGACGGTCGCCCGAACCTCCGAGATCGGCATCTGGCTTGCCGCCAGAAGCCCGACCCGGGCGAGCGATCCACGTACCGAAATCACGCGTCCAAAGGATGTCACAATGAATGAACCTGGCAAGAGCGAGGGGTTTGCACCGGACTATGCGCAGCCGCGGCTGCACAAACGGTTAAACGGCAGCCGCGGCCGCTTCGTTAAATCCGCGACAATTCCACTGTGAGGATTGTCCCCAAGGCATATTCATCGGCAGAAACGTCAGGAAAAAGCTGCATTTCCGGGCCTGCGGGCTCCAGATCGAATTAAGGAAGATTTTACCATTCGGGCAGTCCACCCGCCGTTCGAGGATCGTTCTCCTCACGCGCGGGGCGCCATTCGGTCCGGAATGCAAGGGTTGATTTGTTGACGGGACCTAATCATTTGTACATTAGTACAAATGAACCCGCGGCCTCAGCGCCGCCCCGGACGCATCAGCCAATTGCGGCCCTGCGCCCGAATGCGCGATCCGGTTCCTGCGGATCACAGTCACGCCCTGGAGGAAAGCATGCAGCCCGAACCGATCCTCGATCTTGCCCATCTCGGCCATATGGAGCTGCTGACGCCCAAGCCCGACGAGAGCCTGAAATTCTTCGTCGACGTGATGGGCATGACGGTCAGCGGCCGTAAGGGCGAGTCGGTTTATTTGCGCGGCTGGGACGATTACGAGCGCTATTCGCTCAAGCTCACGGCGTCGAAGACCTCAGGCATGGAGCACATGGCGCTGCGCGCGCGCAGCCAGCAGGCGCTGGAGCGCCGCGTCGCCGCGCTCAAAGGCTCCGGCTTCGACATCGGCTGGATCGACGGCGACATGGGGCAGGGGCCGACATTCCGCTGCCGCGACCCTGATGGCCACATCGTCGAGCTCTATTACGAGACCGAATGGTATCAGGCGCCGCCGGAGCTGAAGCCCGCGCTGAAGAACCAGGCGCAGCGCTTTCCCGCCCGCGGCGTCAATGTCCGCCGCCTCGATCACCTCAACTGCCTCGCCGTCGACATCAAGGCCAACCGCGAGTTCTTCGAGAACTATCTCGGCTGCCGGCTCACCGAGCAGATCGTGCTCAATGACGGCCGGGAAGCGGCGATGTGGCTGACGATGTCGAACAAGAGCTACGACTTCGCCTATTCGCTCGACCATTCCGGCGTGCCCGGCCGCTTCCACCACGTCACCTACGCGCTCGACAGCCGCGAGGAGATTCTGCGCGCCGCCGACATCTTCCTGGAGAACGGCATCCACATCGAGACCGGTCCGCACAAGCACGCGATCCAGCAGACCTTCTTCCTCTATGTCTACGAGCCCGGCGGCAACCGCGTCGAGGTCGCCAATGCCGGTGCGCGCCTCATCCTTGCACCGGACTGGAAGCCGATCGTGTGGACGGAAGAGGAGCGCAAGAAAGGGCAGGCGTGGGGCCTGAAGACGATCGAGTCGTTCCACACCCACGGCACGCCGCCGGTGGAGGCGAAGAAGCACGCCTGATCTAATGCGTGGACGATCGCACGCGCGCGATCGTCTCGCGCACGCCGCGCCAAGCGGGTTTGTCTGGCGCGAACTGCTTACGCAGGAAGGTGACGAGCTCCTCGACCTGCGCGTCGCTCATGCTGTTCCTGAACGCGGGCATGTAGCCGAGGTCGCTCGATGCGGGCTCGGTGATGCCGTGCAGGATCACCTGCACGAGATTGTCCGGTGATGCGCTGTGCAGATTGCTGTTGAGCGCGAGCGAGGGCCGGCTGCCGAACAGCGGCAGGCCGCCGATCTCGTGGCAGACGGCGCAGGCGCCCTGATAGAGCCGCGCGCCGGTTGAAGCGGCGGTGGTGACTTGCGTTGCGCTCTCGAGCTTGGCGGCAAGCGCATCCGGCGGCTCGGTGGCAGCGTCGTTGAACGAGTTGAGATAGACGGCCATCGCGCGAATGTCCTGGTCGGGCAGGGCCGTGAGATCCCTGACAATCGGCGCCATCGGGCCTGCGGCGACGCCGTGATAGCGCGAATGGCCGGTGCGCAAGTAGGCGTAGAGCTCGTTCTCGCTCCAGGGGATCGGTGCATGCGACAGCGAGGTGAGCGGCGGCGCCTCCCAGCCTTCGGCGAAGCCGCCGGCGAGATAGGCCCCGCGCTGCTCGGCGCCGAGCGCGTTGCGCGGAGAATGGCAGGCGCTGCAATGGCCGAGACTCTCGACGAGATAGGCGCCGCGATTCCACTGCTTGGATCGGGCGGGATCGGACTTGAGTTCTTTCGTCTGATGAAACAGCGCATTCCATCCCGCGAGCAGCGGGCGAATGTTGAACGGGAAGGCGAGCGTGTTCGTGGGCGCCGTCGCGCGCACCGCGGGCTGCGCCATTAGATAGGCGTAGAGCGCCTCTAGGTCGGCCTCGCTGGTCTTCGAAAAATGCGTGTAGGGGAAAGCGGGATAGAGCTGCCGCCCGTCGCGATGCAGTCCGTCGCGCATCGCGCGTTCGAAGGCAGGATAGGACCATGCGCCGATACCGGTCTCGACGTCGGGCGTGATGTTGGTCGCGTAGATCGTGCCGAACGGTGTCTGAAGCGCGCGGCCGCCGGCGTTGAGCGCACCGCCGATGGTGGTGTGGCACTCCGCACAATTGCCGAGCGCGGCAAGCTGCTGGCCGCGGGCGATGGTTGCCGCGGAATAGACCGATGCATCGGGCGGCGCGATCGGCGCGATGGCGCGCCCGGGTAAGAGGGCGGCGCCGATGCCGATCGCGGCAGTGCAGACGGCGGCGATGGTCGCAAAGATGCCGGCGCGCCCGGTGAACGGATTTTGCCAGATGCGCGATGGCTGTGGCGCTGCGGGAGCGGGCAGGGCCTGCGGTACGGCCGGCGTGTCGCCGTGCAGTCCCCTGAGGATGCGCTCGGGCGTGAACGGGGGCTCGCGGAAGCGCACGCCGGTGGCATCGAAGATGGCATTGGCGATCGCCGCCGCGCTCGGGACCGAAGCGGATTCGCCGACGCCGAGGGGCGGCTGGTCCGGCCGCGGCAACATCAAGACGTCGATCTTGGGCACGTCGGGGAAGGGGATGATCGGATAGGCGCCCCATTCGCGCGCCGCCACCGCGCCGCGCTCGAACGAGACCTCCTCCATCAGCGCGCGGCTGGTGGACTGGATGACGTTGCCGTGAATCTGGTGGCGCACGCCGTCCGGATTGATCATCAGGCCGGAGTCCTGCCCGGCGACGACGCGCGTCACGCTGACGTCGCCGGTGGTCTTGTTCACGGCGACGTCGGCGACCCAGGCCGACCACGCCGCGCCATAGCCAGGAAACTTGCTGTGGACATAGAGCGCATAGGCAAAGCCGCGCCCGTGCACGACCTCGCCGTCTTTCTCTTCGCGGACCGGTCGCGGTGTCCAGCCCGCGCGCTCGGCGACCGCATTGACGAGATCGACGGCGCGCTGGTCTTTCAGGTAGCGCAGCCGGTATTCGATCGGATCGACGCCGGCTTCCGTCGCGGCCTCGTCGATGTAGGATTCATGCGCAAACGTGTTCGGCAGCGCCGAGACGCCGCGAAGCCAGGACGCGCGCACGATCGGTGCCATGTCATGGGCGACGACGCGCATGTGGTCGTAGTCGTAAGGCGGGATCGCGGTGCGATCGCCCATCTGGAGCACGGCCGGATCGGGCGACACGCGACCCGTCAGCAGCAGTGCCAGCGTCGGTGCGGCGTTCGAGGGATAGCGCGTGGCGAGGTCGTAAGCCGCGACGCTGCCGTCGGCGTTGAGGCCGCCATTGACGTCGATGAGCTGCGCGGTGCCCTTGGGCTCCCAGGCGTGCTCCTGCTCGCGCGTCAGCTGCACGCGCACCGGGCGGCCGACCGCGCGCGACAGCAGCAGTGCATCCGCGGTGACGTCATCGGCGCAGTTGCGGCCGTAGCAGCCGGCGGCCTCCAGCCGGATGACTTCGATCTCGCTCTCGGGACGCTCGATCAGCAGCGCCAGATCGCCGCGCAGCAGATGCGGATTCTGCGTGCCCGACCAGACGCGGATGTTGCCGTTCTGGTAGTCGGCGACCGCGCAGGACGGGCCGATCGACGCATGCATCTGGTACGGCCACACATAGGTGCGCTGCATCGGCTTGGCGGCGCCTGATATCGCCGCATTGACGTCGCCCTTGTCGATCAAGGTGCGCGGCGTCGATGGATTGGCGCGCAGTGCGGTCTCGACGTCGGCGAGGTCGGTGAGATCGGGCGTCGGCTTCCAGCTCATCCTGAGCTGTTCCGCGGCGCGAATCGCATTCTCCTCGCGCTCGGCGACTACACCGACGAAATCGCCGATATGCACGACGGCGATGATGCCGGGAACGTCGCGCACCGAGGATTCATCGACCGCGATCAGGCTGGTGCCGACGAACGGCCCGGCATCGACGCCGGCATAGGGCGGACGCACCACGCGGCCGTGCAGCATGCCGGGCAGGCGGATGTCGTGCACGAAGGTCAATTCGCCCGTGGCCTTCGCCGGCAGATCGACCCGCGGCATCGACTGGCCGACGATGGCGTATTCGCCGACAGGTTTGACGGTGACGTCGTCGGCAAGCTCGAGCCGGATCGTCTCGTCCCCGATCAACTCGCCATAGCTGACGCTGCGGTTGTCGTGCCCGCGCACGAGGCCGTCTTCGATTTTGAGATCGGTCGCCGGCAACTCCAGCCGCTCGGCCGCGCGCGCGATCAGGAAGTGGCGCGCCTGCGCCGCGGCCTTGCGCAAGGGCGCGGCAGTGATCTGGATGGTTTCACTGGCGATCGTCGCGCCTTGGTTCGGAACCACGGCGGTATCGCCAAGCACCACGACGACGCGCGCAAAGGACACGTCGAGCTCCTCGGCGACGATCTGGCCGAGTGCGGTGCGGATGCCGGTGCCGAGATCGACATGACCGTTATAGGCGGTGACCGAGCCGTCCGCGGTGATGCGGACGAAAGTCTCGGATGTGCATTCGTCCACCGTGCGGACGACGACGAGCGAGCCCGATTGCCGCTCAGCTCCGTTCGAGGCAGGGGAGGCCATCAGTCGGCGGCCTCAGTGAGTTGGCCCGATGCGCGCATCACGGCGCGCAGGATTTCGACATGCGTGCCGCAGCGGCAGAGATTGTAGCGCAGCGCCGCCAGCGCCTCCTGCTCGGTCGGCCGCGGGTTGATGGCGAGCAGCGCCTTGGTGGTCATGATCATGCCGTTGAGGCAGTAACCGCATTGCGCGGCCTGCTCGTCGATGAAGGCTTGTTGCACCGGATCAGGCTTGTCGCTCGTGCCGAGCCCTTCGAGCGTCACGATGTCGCGTCCTGCGCAGCCGCCGATCGGGATGACGCAAGAGCGCGCGGCGGCGCCGTCGATCAGGACAGTACAGGTGCCGCATTCGCCGAGGCCGCAGCCATATTTCGGGCCGTTGAGCGCGAGGTCGTTGCGCAGCACATAGAGCAGCGGCGTCTGGCGCTCTGCAGTGATCTCGTGGATCCTGCCGTTCACGGTGAGGCGGATCGGTGTCTGCGTCATCCCTGTTCCCAAGCCCCGCGACGATCGGGTCGCAAAAATTGTACGTTGCGACGATACCGTTTGTACACAAACGTGCAAGCGGCCATGCCGCAGTGCAGCGCGACTGCCCGCTTTGTGGACAAAGGCGGCAGGCAAATGAGGTTTTATTCGGCAGGCGCATCTTTTCGCGCGCGCCGCCGCTTGACAGCTATCAGGACCGCGCGCAACATCGTTCGTATACGAATGATAACCGCAGTGTCCGCTGGCTTGCACATGGTGACTGAAACGACGAGCGCCGCCACCGACAAGATCCGCTGCGATGCCTGTCCGGTGATGTGCTACATCAAGCCGGGCGCGGCGGGCGCCTGCGACCGCTACGCCAACCACGACGGCAAGCTCGTTCGCGTCGATCCGCATGTGATCCTGGAGCGCACCGTCTCGCATGGCGGCAAGCTCGTGCCGTTCAGCCGCACGGAAGACTGGGACGGCAAGATCGTCCACGAACCCTCGACCTTCGTCACCGCGATCGGTGCGGGCACGACCTATCCCGACTACAAGCCGGCACCGTTCATCGTCTCTGCGGAAGTCGACGGCGTCGATATGGTGACCGTCGTCACCGAGGGCATCTTCTCCTATTGCGGCATCAAGGTGAAGATCGACACCGACCGCTATCTCGGCCCCGAGACCGCGACCGTCCGTGCGCAGGGCGAGGCGGTCGGCCACGTCACGACAAGCGAATACGGCTCGCAGATGCTGTCGCTCGGCGGCGTGCATCACCTGACCGGCGGCTCCAAGAAGGAGGGCCGCGTCACCTGTGACACGCTGATGGACCTCGCCAATTGCAAGGCGGTCGAGCTCACCATCGACGGCGGCGCCACGGTGGTGGTGCAGGCCGGCCAACCGCCGATCGTCAACGGCGTGAAGGAAGAGCGCATGCGCGTCGGCTGCGGCTCGGCGACAATCGGCATGTTCGCCAAGCAATGGCACGGCAAGGTCGACGAGGTCGTCGTCGTCGACGATCACATCACCGGCGTGCTCAGCGAGCACCAGGCCGGAAAACTGCTCGACATCGCCGACACCGGCATCAAGATGAAGGGCCGGCGCTCGACGCCCGGCCGCTATTTCCAGGTCGCCGATCCCGGCACCGGCTGGGGCGGCACCAACATCTCCGATCCGCTCGCGATTCTCGGGCCGTTTGATGCCAAGGAGGCCAAGCCTGGCCTCTCCATGCTGATGGTCTCCACGACGGGCGAGCATTCGTCCTACTACGTGCTCGACGAGGCCCTGAAGCCGGTCGAGACCGAGATGCCTGCCGATTTGAAGTTCTCGGTCGAGCGCATTCAGGAGAATTGCGAGCCGGCGCTGTGCACCGTGCTGTTCATGGCTGGTGCCGGCGGTTCGCTGCGCGCGGGCGTCACCGACAATCCGGTGCGGCTGACGCGCTCGGTGAAGGACGCGCTGACACGCGTCACCAGCGGCGGTGCGCCTGTGTATGTCTGGCCCGGCGGCGGCATCACCTACATGGTCGACGTGACGCAGATGCCTTCAGGCGCGTTCGGCTACGTGCCGACGCCCGCGCTGGTCGCGCCGATCGAGTTCACGATGAAACTGTCCGACTATGCCGCGCTCGGCGGACACATGGACTATGTGAAGCCGCTCTCCGAGGTCCAGAGCGGCGACGATGTCCGGCAGTTGCCCTGGCAGAACCCGATTCCGGGGCCCCGGGCATGACACGGCTCCCGCAAATCGCATGGCTGTCTGATGGTCGGCGGCTGCATTTGCAGGATGGTCCGATTGATCTGATCGTCGAGGCGAGGGGGGACGCGAGCCAGGTGCGTGCGGCCTATGACGCCGCGGCGCACCGTTTCACCGGGCTGCTCGATGAGCTCTGCCTGGAGCTGATGGAGTTACGCAAGGCAGCGGAACCCGCAACGTGCTCACTGAAGGGCGTCGTTGCCCGCCGCATGTATGCCGCCGTTGCGCCCTATGCCCCCGATTGCTTCATCACGCCGATGGCCGCGGTGGCCGGCAGCGTGGCCGAGGAGATTCTGGGTGCAATGCTGCACGCGGCATCGCTCGACCAGGCCTATGTCAATAATGGCGGCGACATCGCGCTGCATCTCGGCGAGGGCGAGCATTTTTCGGTCGGCCTGATGGACCGGCCCGGTCGCGACGGCGTGATGCGGAGGATGAAGGTCGTTGCTGATGATCCCATGCGGGGGATCGCGACCAGCGGGCGCCACGGCCGCAGCTTTTCGCTCGGCATTGCCGACGCCGTGACGGTGCTCGCGGCAACGGCCTCGCAAGCCGATGCGGCGGCAACGATCATCGCCAACGCCGTCGATCTGCCCGGGCATCCCGCCATCGTCCGGCAGCCCGCGAACGAGCTTCAGCCCGACAGCGATCTCGGCGCGCGCCTCGTCACCCGCGGCGTCAGTGCATTGTCGCCGACCGAGATTGCGGCCGCGCTGGAATCTGGCGCGGAATGTGCACGGCATTTGTTCGATCGCGGATTGATCGAGGGTGCCGTGTTGCAGCTCAGTGGTGATATGCTTGTCATCGGACCGAAAGATATTGAACGGCAGCGATCGCGCCCACCTGTGCTGGAGAACGCGGTCCATGCCTGAGCCGGGACGAGCCCAAGGGAAACAATCATGAGCGCGATCATCCGCAAGATCGTCACCGTCGTCGAAGAGACGCAAATGGAGATGGGCCGCCAGGTCTCGCCGCCGACCCGGCGCGCCGCGGCCATTGCCGTGATCGAAAATCCCTTCGCCGGAAAATATGTCGAGGACCTTTCGCCGTTGATCGCGATCGGCGAGGAGCTCGGCGAGCTCCTGTCGAAGCGCGCGGTCGCGGCGCTCGGGATCGACGGGGCGAAGGTGCAGAGCTACGGCAAGGCGGCAGCCGTCGGTGAGAACGGCGAGCTGGAACATGCGGCGGCGATCCTTCACCCGAAGATGGGCGCGCCGGTGCGGAAAGTTCTGAGCAAGGGCGCAGCGCTGATCCCGTCGTCGAAGAAGCGCAGCGGCCCCGGCACGACGCTCGATATTCCCCTGGGGCACAAGGATGCAGCCTTCGTGCGCAGCCATTTCGACGGCATGGAAGTGCAGATCAACGACGCGCCGCGCGCCAACGAGATCATGGTCGCGGTCGCCGTCACCGACAGCGGTCGTCCGCTGCCGCGGGTCGGCGGACTGACGGTCGCGGAAATCAAGGGCGAGGACGGTCTGAGATAGAGCTTGAACCGGGGAGGCGGGCACAGCTTCTCCGATAACATCACGCTGAAGACGTAGAGAGTTCAAAACTGGAGGTTGGGATGCGAGCAAGAAACATTTTCGTCGGCGCGGCCTTCGCGCTGCTGGCGGGCGGCATGGCTCATTCGGCCATGGCGCAGGACATCAAGATCGGCGAGATCAACAGCTACTCGCTGCTGCCGGCCTTCACCGAGCCCTATCGCAAGGGCTGGCAGCTCGCGGTGGAAGAGATCAACGCGGCGGGCGGCATCAACGGCAAGAAGCTCGTCGTCGTCTCCAAGGACGACGGCGGCAAGCCGGCGGACGCGCAGACCGCGGCCAACGAGCTCGTGTCGAGCGAAGGCGTGGCGATGCTGACGGGGACGTTCCTGTCGAACATCGGTCTGGCCGTCAGCGACTTCGCCAACCAGAAGAAGGTGTTCTTCCTCGCGGCAGAGCCGCTGACGGACGCCGTGACCTGGTCGAAGGGCAACAAGTACACCTTCCGCCTGCGGCCTTCGAACTACATGCAGGCCGCGATGCTGGTGGAGGCAGCCAGCAAGCTGCCCGCCAAGCGCTGGGCGACGATCGCGCCGAACTATGAGTACGGCCAGTCGGCAGTTGCGGTATTCAAGAAGCTGATGTCGGAGAAGCGTCCGGACATCCAGTGGGTGGACGAGCAGTGGCCGCCGCAGGGCAAGATCGACGCGGGCCCGGTGGTGCAGGCGGTTGCCGCGGCCAATCCCGAGGCGATCCTCAACGTCACCTTCGGCGCCGACCTCGTGAAGTTCGTGCGCGAAGGCAATACCCGCGGCCTGTTCAAGGGGCGCGAGGTCGTCTCCTTCCTGACCGGCGAGCCGGAATATCTCGATCCGCTCAAGGACGAGACGCCCGAAGGCTGGATCGTCACCGGCTATCCCTGGTACTCGATCAAGACGCCCGAGCATGATGCGTTCCTGAAGGCCTATCAGGCCAAGTACAACGACTATCCGCGTCTTGGCTCGATCGTTGGCTACCAGACTATCAAGTCGGCCGCCGCGATCCTGGCGAAGGCCGGTTCGACCGATCCGGAGAAGCTGATTGCCGCGGCGGAGGGCCTGTCGATGCCGTCGCCGTTCGGCGAGATCACCTTCCGCAAGATCGACCACCAGTCGACGCTCGGCGCTTACGTCGGCAAGACCGCGCTGAAGGACGGCAAGGGCGTGATGGTGGACTCTTCTTACAAGAAGGGCGCGGACTATCTGCCCAGCGATGCCGAAGTCGAGAAGCTGCGGCCGAAGGATTGATCGACGCTGCCGTAGGGTGGGTTAGCCGAAGGCGTAACCCACCACTTTCGGTGCCACACGAGAAGAGGTGGTGGGTTACGCTTCGCTAACCCACCCTACGACTTCACCCAACCCGGACCGCCGATGGCCTTTTATGTCGTACAGTTTCTGACCGGTCTCGCCAGCGCAGCGTCGCTGTTCCTGGTGGCCTCGGGCCTGTCGATCATCTTTGGCGTGACGCGGATCGTGAATTTCGCGCATGGCGCCTTCTACATGATCGGCGCCTACATCGCCTTCACGCTCACCGAGCGGTTTTCGGGCGTATTCGGTTTCTGGGGCAGTATCGTCGCGGCCGCGCTGGCCGTGGCGCTGATCGGCGTCATCGTCGAGATGGTGCTGCTCCGCCGCATCTATCATGCGCCCGAACTGTTCCAGTTGCTCGCGACCTTCGGCCTGACCTTGATGGTCGAGGACCTCGTCGTGCTGATCTGGGGACCCGACGATCTCGTCGGCCGCCGCGCGCCGGGCTTCAAGGGCGCGATCGATTTCTTCGGCCAGAACATCCCGAGCTATGACCTGTTCCTGATCGTGCTCGGCCCGGTCGTGCTCGGCATTCTCTGGCTGTTGTTCCAGCGCACGCGCTGGGGCGTGCTGGTGCGCGCGGCAACGCAGGACCGCGACATGGTCGCGGCCCTCGGCGTCAATCAGAAATGGTTGTTCACGTCGGTGTTCGCAGTCGGCGTCTTCCTCGCCGCGCTCGGCGGCGCGCTCCAGATCCCGCGCGATGCCGTGCATCACGCAATGGATTTGCGCATCATCGTCGAGGTCTTCGTGGTGGTGGTGATCGGCGGTCTCGGCAGCATCGTCGGCGCCTTCGTCGCGGCGGTGCTGGTCTCCGAGCTCAACGCCTTCGGCATCCTGATCTTCCCGAAGATCTCCATCATCCTGGTCTTCCTGGTGATGGCGGTGGTGCTGATCGTCCGCCCCTGGGGCCTGTTCGGCAAGCCCGAGGCGGCCGCGCGCAGGACGCCGGGTCTCACCGTCAACCCGTGGCGCCCGTTGACGTCGAACGAGCGGCTGGCTGCGCTGGCGGCGCTCGTCATTGCCGCAACGCTGCCGCTGTTCGCCGGCAACTACGCGCTGACCGTCGGCTCGGAGATCGCGATCTTCGTGATCTTCGCGGTCAGCCTGCATTTCCTGATGTCGGTCGGCGGGCTCGCATCCTTCGGCCACGCCGCCTATTTCGGCCTCGGCGCCTACGGCATCGCCTTCCTCGCCAAGATGGCCGGACTGCCGATGATCGTCTGCCTGTTGCTGGGGCCGCTGCTCGGCTGCATGGGCGCCGCGGTGTTCGGCTTCTTCGCCGTGCAACTCTCCGGCGTCTATTTCGCGATGCTGACGCTCGCCTTTGCCCAGATCGTCTGGTCGATCGCCTTCCAGTGGGTGAGCGTGACCGGCGGCGACAACGGCATTCTGGGCGTATGGCCGGAAAAATGGGCGGCGAGCCCGTCGCATTTCTATTGGCTGGCGCTCGGCGTCGCGGCGCTCGTCACGATCGCGCTGCGGGCCATGGTGTTCTCGCCGTTCGGCTATGCGCTCCGCGCCACGCGCGACTCGCTCCTGCGCAGCGAAGCGATCGGCATCGACGCCAAGCGCATCCAGTGGACGGCCTTCGTGATCGCGGGCACGACCGCCGGCATCGGCGGCGCGCTGTTCGCCTATCTCAAGGGCAGCGTCTTCCCGGACAATCTCGGCATATCGCTTTCGGTCGACGCGCTGGTCATGGTGCTGCTCGGCGGCGTTGAGACGGTGTCGGGCGCGGTGATCGGCGCCATCGTCTACAAGGCCCTCAACATCTGGCTGGTCAGCCAGACCGATCTGTCGAAGCTCGTGCTCGGCGGCTTCATCGTGCTGATCGTCGTCGTCTTCCCCAAGGGCATTGTCGGCATGCTGGAAATGCTGGCGCAACGCCGCCGGAAGACATCGCCGCCGGGATCTCCCCTGCTTGCCAAGCCGATCGA
The DNA here is from genome assembly GCF_028128955.1 of Bradyrhizobium sp. CCBAU 11386. Lineage (NCBI taxonomy): Bacteria > Pseudomonadati > Pseudomonadota > Alphaproteobacteria > Hyphomicrobiales > Nitrobacteraceae > Bradyrhizobium > Bradyrhizobium sp. CCBAU 11386. Next base: position 190,985 of record NZ_LBKA01000261.1, on the reverse strand, counting down.
GTCCGCCGAATGAGCGTTGCACCCCCACTTCTCGCGGTCGAAGGCCTGACCAAATCCTATGGCGGCATCCATGCCGTGCGCGGCGTCTCGTTCTCGCTGCGTGCCGGCGAAATCCTGGCGCTGATCGGCCCGAACGGCGCCGGCAAGAGCACCTGCTTCGACATGCTCAACGGCCAGAACAAGCCGGATTCCGGCCAGGTCCGCCTGCTTGGCGAAGAGACCACCGGCAAGAAGCCGCGTGAGATCTGGCGGCTCGGGGTGGGGCGTACCTTCCAGATCACCGCGACGTTCGCGACCATGACGGTGCGCGAGAACGTGCAGGTCGCGCTGATCTCGCACGGGAAGCAGCTGTTCAACCTCTGGGGCTCGGCGCCGAAGTTCGATCGCGGCGAAGCCGGCCGCTTGCTCGAGCTCGTCGGCATGGGCGGCTATGCGGATCGGCCCTGCGGTGAGCTGGCCTATGGCGACCTCAAGCGGCTCGAGCTTGCGGTCGCGCTCGCCAACGAGCCGAAACTCTTGCTGATGGATGAGCCGACCGCCGGCATGGCGCCGCGCGAGCGCGTCGATCTGATGCGGCTGACCGCTCAAATCGCGCGGGAGAAATCGATCGGCGTGCTCTTCACCGAGCACGACATGGACGTGGTGTTCGAGCATGCCGACCGCATCATTGTGCTCAACCGTGGCACGCTGATCGCCGAGGGCTCGCCGGCCGAGGTGCGTGGCAATCCGCAGGTGCAGGCGGTCTATCTCGGCGAGGGTCTCGTCTACGATGCCCGCCACCGCGAGGGAGCCTCGACATGAAGCTCACGGTGCAGGACCTCAACAGCCATTACGGCCCGGCGCATATCCTGTTCGACATCGGCTTCGAGGTCGGCGAGGGCGAGGTGGTGGCGCTGCTGGGCCGCAACGGCGCCGGCAAGTCGACGACGTTCCGCTCGATCGTCGGCCTCGTGGCGCAGCGCTCGGGCCGCATCATGTTCGAGGGCAAGGACGTATCGGTGCGGCCGACGCATGAGATCGTGCGCGAGGGGCTCGGCTATGTGCCGGAGGAGCGGCGAATCTTCACCGATCTGACGGTGGAGGAGAATCTCGAAGTCGGCCGGCAGCCGAAGCGTCCGAACGCGCCATACTGGACGCGCGACAAGTTGTTCACGCTGTTTCCAAACCTCGGCGAAATGAAGAACCGACCGGGCGGCCGCATGAGCGGCGGCGAGCAGCAGATGCTCACCATCGCGCGCACGCTGATGGGCAATCCGTCGCTGGTGCTGCTCGACGAGCCCTCGGAAGGCCTGTCGCCAAAGATCGTGGAGCAGATGGTCGATGCCATCCTGACCATGAAGAAGGAAGGCGTCAGCATCGTCGTCTCCGAGCAGAATCTGCATTTCGCGCGGTTGATCTCCGATCGCGCCTACATCATCGAGCGCGGCCGTATCTGCTTCGGCGGCACCATGGCCGAGCTCGACGCGCGTCCGGACATCCGCGACGCGCATCTGTCGTTGTGAGGGCAAAGGGAAGGGCAGCGAGCGGATGGCGAGAAGCGTTGCGGCGAAGAAGAGCGTCAAACCGGCAAAACCGCCTTACGTGCTCGACGAGCAGGTCGGCTTCATCCTGCGCCAGGTCTGGCAGCGCCACAGCTCGATCTTCTCCCGCGACATCGGCACCAATCTGACGCCGACGCAATGGGCGGCGCTGTCAAAGCTCGCCGAGACCGGGCCGTGCTCGCAGAATCAACTCGGCCGGCTGACGGCCATGGATGTCGCGACCATCAAGGGCGTGATCGACCGCCTGACGGCGCGCGGCCTGACCGAAACCAGCCAGGATCCCGAGGACGGGCGGCGCCTGCTGGTGAGCCTGACGCGTGCCGGTCAGCAGCTTGCCGAAAAACTGGCGCCGAATGCGCTCGCCATCACCCGCGAGACGCTCGCGCCGCTCGACGCCAAGGAGCGCGAGACGCTGATGGCGCTGTTGAACAAGTTGCGGTGAGCTCGGTCTCGTAGGGTGGGCAAAGGCGCGCTTGCGCCATGCCCACCACTTCTGCAGATTTCAGGCGTTTAAGGGTGGGCACGCTCCGCTTTGCCCACCCTACGGCAGCTGTTGAACAAGCTGCGGTGATGGACGACTAACCTCGATGAGGACGACTTCGAGGATATGCCGGCATGAGCGTAGCGTCTCGGTTTACAATGATCTTGAGTCTTGCTGCGGCGCTGGCGAGCGAATGTGCTCCCGCCAGGGCGGCGCAAGCCTATGAAGGGTTCTGGGCGTCGACCAAAAAGGATTGTCGCAATGACGACAGCCCCAACCGCATGAGCATCGAGGGCGGCAACCGCCTCTATTGGTATGAGACGCGATGCCGCGCCAGCACGATCACCGCCGACGGGAAGCTCGGCTGGAAGATGCGGCTCGCCTGCGAAGGCGAGGGAGACAAGTTTCGCTCCAATCCCCGGATTTCGATTGCCGCTGACGGCAAGCTGGTGATCGACAACGGCCCGGTCGGGCAGGCCAGGCGGCAATTCCACGTGCGTTGTGAGATTCCAAGGCGACGCTGATGAAGGCCGCTCTCTCACCGTCACCCTGAGGTGCTCGTCCTGCGGCTTGCCGCAGGGCGCGCCTCGAAGGGCGACGGCCCGGCTGCATCTCGGCCGTTCATCCTTCGAGGCTCGCACATGGCGCTATCGCGCCGCGAGCTCGCACCCAGGATGACGGGTCTGGCTTTCGTCCGATCCTACTTCGCCACCACCTCCGGCACCTTGCCCGCCGGCGGCGTATTCCGGCTGCGCTGGGTGCGGACGATGCCGTCGATGATGGTCATGCCGATGCCGGGGAGGTCGCCGAGCTGGACGCTCTCCAGGATGTTCTTGCCCGGCGAGTGCTGCGCCTTGTCCATGATGACGAAATCCGCAGCGCGGCCGACCTCGATCAGGCCGCAATCGAGCTGCCGCATCCGCGCCGTGTTGCCGGTGGCGAGGCAGAATGCGATCTCGGCAGGCAGCTCACCGATCGAGGACAGCATCGAGACCATGCGCAAGATGCCGAGCGGCTGCACGCCGGAGCCGGCCGGCCCGTCGGTGCCCAGGATGACGCGGTGCAGGTCGCCCATTTCGCGCGCGATGCGCAGCGTGTAGAGGGCCGAGCGCTCATTGCCGTTATGAACGATCTCGAGCCCGCGCTTGCAGCCCTCGCAGATGCAGCGGATCTGGTCGTCGGGGAGGGCGGTGTGGCCGCCATTGATGTGGCCGACCACGTCGGTGTCGGCCTCCAGCACCACATCCTTGTCGATCAGGCCGGAGCCGGGGATCGAGGGGCCGCCGGTGTGGATCGTGCTCTGGATGCCGTATTTGCGCGCCCAGCCGACCATTTTTCGCGCAGTCGGTCCGTCCTTGACGCCACCGAGGCCGACTTCGCCGAGCAGCTTGACGCCGGCGGCGGCCAATTCCTTGAAGTCCTCCTCGACCATCTCGCATTCGATGACCGGCGCGCCGGCATGAACCTTCACGCCGCCCGGACGCAACGTCCAGAACGCGCGCTGGGCGAAGATCGCCATCGCCTTCAGCCCCACCACGTCGCGGGGGCGGCCGGGCATGTGCACTTCGCCTGCCGAGATCATGGTGGTGATGCCGCCATGGAGGGAGCTGTCGATCCAGTTGATCTGGTTCTGGCGCGGCGTCCAGTCGCCGGCGACGGGATGGACATGGCTGTCGATCAGGCCGGGGGTCACCGTGGTGCCGTTGGCATCGACGATGGTGGTCGCGCCTTCCGTGTCGAGATCCTTGTAGCGGCCGATGGCAGTGATCCTGCCGTTCTCGGCGACGATGGTGTCGCCGTCCAGGATCGGCTTTTCCAGCGCGCCCGACAGGATCAGGCCGATATTGCGGATCACGAGCTTCGAGGGTCCGGTGGCCTGGGGTGCGTCATGCGCCATGGAAGGGGGTCCTTGTCCTTAACTGCAACGCTGTCGATCTTGGGCAGCCTTGACCAAGGGATCAAGCCGGATTAATTCATTAGTACACGAATGATCGTGTACAAACGACGCATAGCTGACCGCCTCGGAACCGCAACGTAGCGACACGGAAGGGTGAGATGAGCAATTTCAACCAGGAAAGCGTTTTGAGCGTCCACCATTGGACCGACACGCTGTTCTCCTTCAAGACCACCCGCAGCCCGACCTTCCGCTTCCGCAACGGTGAATTCACCATGATCGGGCTCAAGGTCGGCGAGAAGCCGCTGCTGCGGGCCTACAGCGTCGCCAGCGCCAATTACGAGGACACGCTGGAGTTCTTCTCGATCAAGGTGCCCGACGGCCCGCTGACCTCGCGGCTCCAGCACCTGAAGGAAGGCGACGAGATCATCGTCAGCCGCAAGGCCACCGGCACGCTGGTGATCGACAACCTGGAAGAGGGCCGCAACCTCTACCTGATCGGCACCGGCACGGGGCTGGCGCCTTTCCTGAGCGTGATCAAGGACCCTGAAACCTACGAGCGCTTCGAGAAGGTGGTGCTGCTGCACGGCTGCCGCCACGTCAAGGAACTCGCCTATGGCGAGATGATCACCGAGCATCTGCCGCGGGATGAGTTGCTCGGCGACTACATCCAGAGCCAGCTCATCTACTACCCGACCGTGACTCGCGATCCCTTCCGCAACCGCGGCCGCATCACCGACCTCATCACCTCAGGCAAGCTGTTCAGCGATATCGGCCTGCCGGCGCTGGAAGCGGCCCACGACCGCGTCATGATCTGCGGCAGCCCGGCGCTGGTCGCGGACACCCGCACGCTCCTGGGCGAGCGCGGCTTCATCGAGGGCAATCACGGCGAGCCGGCCCAGTTCGTGGTCGAAAAGGCCTTCGCCGAGCGCTAGAGCGTTTTCGAGCGAAGTGGGTTCCGGTTCGCGTCAAGAAAACGCGTCAAAACTAGAATCTAGAGCCCCGTTCCGGGGCTCTAGACGCGGAATTCTTGCGCAAGAAGACCGCATTTTCGCCCTCGCACGGGCGTTGCGGCGCCGATTCGGCGCACGATACACTGTGGGTGCGAATCAGCGGAGTTCCCACATGGTTGCGGACAGCGACAGCAACATCGCCTGGCACCGGGTCCAGTTGAAGAAGAACCGCGCCGAGTTGAAGGCGCTCGAGACGGCGCGCTTCACGATGGGCGAGATCGCCTCGTCGAAGCGGAACGGCCAGACCCAGAAGGCGATCGGGGAACTCAAGCGCAAGATCGCGCAGTCCGAGCGTGTCATCGCCGACCACGACAAGCGCACGCGCCGTCCGCTCTCCACCGACCTGCAAAGCCTCAGCAGTGGCAGCTGGAGCCATTGGGACGCCTATACCAACCAGCAGCAGCGCAAGACCGGGCAGCGCTCGCCGGGCCGCGGATAGGTGCTCTTCTGCCCGCGCCGCTTCCGGCCCTTGTGCATCGGCTCGCGCGTACCATCTGGTTGAAGCGCCACCAACCACTCCGGTGATCCCATGGCACCGCGCCTCGATTTCACCAGCGAGGCCTTCTTCCGCGATCCGCCCACGGCGATCGCCGCGTTGCGCGCGTCCGGCCCCGTGGTCGCGACGCGATTTCCCCTGGTTGGCGATGTCTGGGTCACCACCACGCATGACGCCACGGCAGAGGTCCTGAAGGACGGCACCACCTTCACGCTGCGCAAAGAGGATGGCGACGTCGCCGGTCTGCGCTGGTGGATGCCGAGATATGTCAGGGCCATCGCCAACAACATGCTGACGATGGACGAGCCGGATCACACGAGGCTGCGCAGTATCGTGGACGAGGCATTCCGCCGCCGCGCGATCGTGGCGATGGAGCCGCGCATTCGCGCCATCGCCGACGGTTTGGCAGACGACCTGTTTGTCGATGGCAGCCCCGCCGACCTCGTCCAGCAGTACGCCCGCATCCTGCCGGTGTCGGTGATCTGCGAATTGCTGGGCCTGCCTGCGGCCGATCGCCCAAGATTCATCGCCTGGGCCAATAGGATGTCCTCGCTGACGAATGTCGTCAGCTTCTTCCGCCTGCTGTTCGCGTTCCGCAAGATGCGCGCCTACCTCGAACAGCAGTTGCAGATCGCGCGCGTGCAGGGCGGCGAGGGCCTGATCGCCGAGCTGGTCCAGGTCGAGCGTGAAGGCGGCCAGATCACGCCGGATGAAATGGTATCGATGGTGTTCCTGCTGCTCGCGGCAGGCTCGGAGACCACCACGCATCTGATCAGCGGTTCGGTCTACGAGCTGCTCAGGAAACCGGGCCTGCGCGACTGGCTGGAGGAGGATTGGAGCCGCATCTCGCTCGCCGTCGAGGAATTCTTGCGCTTCGTCTCGCCGGTGCAGTTCTCGAAACCGCGCTATCTGCGGCGGGATGTCGAGCTTGCGGGCGTACGGCTGAAGAAAGGCGACCGCGTCATGGTCATGCTCGCTGCCGCGAACATGGATCCGGCGGTGCACGACCAGCCGGAGCGGCTCGACCTCACGCGCAAGCCGAACCGCCACATGTCGTTCGGAACGGGAATTCATTTCTGTCTCGGCCACCAGCTTGCGCGGATCGAGGCGACCTGCGCATTGCGGGCGCTGTTTGCGCGATGGCCGAAACTCGAGCTCGCCGTCGATCCCGCGCAAATCCACTGGCGCAAGCGTCCGGGTATGCGTGCGATCGCGCGATTGCCTGTCATTGCAGGCGGGAACCGGCGGCCGAGCCGTGGTGCCGCCGCCGAGCCGTTGCTGGCGGATTGACATCGCGCACGCGGTGCCGGGAACAATGGCACGGATCATCTTGCGTGACGTGCGAAACAATCTCCATCGCGCAGGCGTTGCCCCAATGCACGTAGCAGCAAGGGAGCAGTCCATGCCCAACGGAGGCAAGACGCATATCGGATCGGGCGCGCACGGCAAGGGCGCGGGGACTGGCGCACTCACGGACATTCCAAAGGACAAGGTCGGCGACAACATGATCCTGTCGAACCGCGACAAGGCGCAACATTCCGACATTCGTGGCATGGACGGAAAGTTCATCCAGACCGAGCAGTATCAGGATCATTCGGCCAATCGGCTGCTCGACGACGAGGAGGCTGAAGACTAGGCGATAGCCCTGAGCGACAGCTTCAGGAGCCGGTCGACTTCTTCGAAGCGACGAGATCGCGCTCCCAGCCGAACACGGAGCGGCCGTCGAGATCGGGAGAGGCCGCGCGCTCGCCGGCGATGTAAGCCTCGACCGACGGTCCACGCGCGGTTCGCTCCAGCCGCCGCGCCTGGTCGTCGAGCCGCCTGAGCGCCTGCATCTCTTCTTCGCGCCCAAGTTTTGCGTTCTGGATTGCGCCCTTCAGCACGCGGATGGTCTCGTCATAGACCTTGATCGGGACGGGGTAGGGGTGCCGGTCCTTGCCGCCATGAGCGAGCGAGAAGCGCGCGGGATCGTTGAAGCGATAGGGTGCGCCGTGCACGACCTCGGCCACCATCGCGAGCGAGCGCACCGTGCGGGCGCCGACGCCCGGCGTCAGCAACAGCTCCGGGAAGTCGACCGGGCCACGCTCGGCTGCCGCAGCCAGGGTGCCGTGCAGGCGCCGCGCAAACACGTCCTTGGGCCTGACATCGTGATGCGCGGGCATGATCAGATGCGGCAGCATCGCCTGCGCGGGCGCGGTCCCGGTGAGCCGTTCGAATTCGGCGACGATGCGATCGGGGCCGAGATCGCCGAGGAGTTCGAGCTGCGCGCTGCGCGAGATCTCGGCGCGATGGTCGGTGAGGTTGATGATCTCGCCTTGCTGCGGCCCGTCGATCGCGCTGTGCGGCGCGTCGACAAAACTCTTCAGTGCCTCGGAATGCCAGTGATAGCGGCGGGCCTGCCGCTTGTCGCCGTTCATGCCCTGCTGCACCACCGTCCACTTGCCGTCGGCCGTGACGAAGAAGCCGTGGAGGTAGAGGTCGAAGCCGTCCTGCACGGCCGCGCTGTCGACCTTGGCCACCAGCCGGCTGGCGCGGGTGAGCTTCACGCCGTCGAAGCCGACGCGCTCGCCGAGCTGCAACAGCTCGTCCGGCGTCTTGCGTGAATGCTGCCCGCGGCCGCCGCAGACATAGATCCCGAGCTCGTCCTGGAGCGGACTGAGCCCGCGCTTCAGGGCGCCGATCACGGAGGTGGTGATCCCCGAGGAGTGCCAGTCCATCCCCATCACGGCACCGAACGACTGGAACCAGAACGGGTGCGACAGCCGCTGGAGAAACGCATCACGGCCGTAATGATGCACGATCGCCTGCGTGACGATCGCACCAAGTGATGCCATGCGGCTCGCAAGCCACGGCGGAACCCGTCCGGTGTGGAGAGGAAGATCGGCGCTGCCGGTACGTCTGGTCATGTGTGCGGCAGACTAGCGCGATCCGGCGAGCGTTGCACGGGGGGAATGCTGCATTGTGCTGCGCGACGAGGGAAACGTCGGTGACCGTCCCTCTCCACGAGATGCGGGAAGCTCAACCGGGCCGGCACGCGCAGTTGAATGCGTATGCTTTCTCCGATCAGGCGGCCTTGGCAACGGTTGCGCCAAGTTGCTTGTTCGATCGCGATCGCGGCTTGCGCAGCTTCCGCCGCGCCCAGATCAGGAGGCCCGTCGACAGCAGCGTCAGAAGCGCGATCGACGTCACGACGTTGAGCGGCGAAGCGATCAGGGCCGACCAGTTTCCCTCATGGATCAGGCGCGGCCAGTTGCGCGGCAGCGCTGTGACGCCGGATGAATTGACGGCGTAGGCGCGCAGCTCCCCGTCCTCATAGACCCGCGCCATCATGCGACCGCTCGCGCGAGGCTGCGACCATACGAACAGCATCGGGCAGGGCGAGAGGGCCGCCACCGCCGGTTGGAGCGGCGCCGCTCTGGAACGTCAGGCCGAACGCCATGCACAGGCCGGTCAGCGGGCTCAGAAGGATCAGCGGCAACGCAAACCATGCAGTGCCCTTGTGCCATCCGGACAGCGAGTTGCGCAGGCGTGGCAGTCCCATGAGGATGCCGAGCACCATCAGGGACACCATGGCGATGGTCGAGTTTGTCACCAGCCACGCCTGGCCGAGCAATCGCTCATGCGTGACACGGGCCCACAGGAAGAGATCGGGGAGGCTGGAGCCCGCGGCGGCGGGCTCGCCTGTTGCGAGATCGATCGCCGAGGCGCCGGCGCCTTGCAGCGTCATGCGCTGGCTAGCGGCATTGATCGAAAGCCCGCGCGCCTTGCCATCCGGATCATACCGTTTCACCAGTTCGACGATGCGCCCGGAGTCGATCGCCGGACCACTGATATCACTGACTTGCACCAGCGGCTCAAAGGACAGGATCAGTCCGGTGGCGATGATCGCGAGCAGGGGCAGCGCGAAGACCAGCGTGATCCAGCGATGCAGTGTCAACAATAAGGGTTTGCTCATTCTCGGTCTCCGGCGATCTCGCGCTTTCGTCGCCCAGCGCAGCCGCGAAGACAAATGACGCTTTGTCCATGTTGCTGCGTTGATTTGCAGCAAACGGAGTTGGCGATGTTGGCGAATGCCAATCGTTTGCACCCGTGCGGAGATCGTCTGGCGGTCCGCGAAGCAGATGGCGAATTGAGGCCTACTCGCGTCTCGCCTTGGTCGCGCCGCGCAAGCCGGCCTGCTGCTGGATCGTGTCCAGCGCGCCGGACGACTGCTCTTCCGTCACGAAGCGGTTGAGCAGGGGCAGCGCATCCTCGCGTCCCCGGGGGATCGCGATGGCCATGTGCTCCAGGCCCCAATTGCCGTCGAGGATGCGCGCGCCCGGCATCTGGTCGGACATCTCGAACAGCGTCGGCTTGTTGGTGGCGTAAAGGTCGATCTCGCCGCGACCGAACATGCCGATGGCGACCTTGACGCTTTCGGCGGGGACGATGGTTGCGTTCTTGAATTTCGCCGGCAGCGTTCGCTCCGAGGTCGAGCCCTTGGTGACGCCGATCTTCACAGCGGGCTTGTCGATATCCTCCACCTTGCCGATCGGCGAATTCGCCGGGACGAGATAGCCGAGCTCGATCGCCAGCACGGGCTGGCTGAAGCTGACCTCGCTGGCGCGGGCCGGCGTGGCGTTGGTCACGGTGAAGTCGACCTGACCGTCGTGGATCGCGGTGACGATGTCGGCAACGCGCTGAAACCTGACATAGTCGACGCTGACGCCGAGCCGCTTCGCCAGCTCGCCGCCGAGATCGTAGGCGAGGCCGTGCGGCTTGCCGGCCGCATCTGTTACCATCGAGGTCGGGCTGCCCGGATAGATGCCCACGCGCAGAGTCCCGCTTGGCGCCAGGAGTCTTGCTTCACCATCGGCCCTCGCGAACGAGGCGGAGAGGCCGACGGCGGCAAACGCGAGCAGGGCGGCGAGCGCAGGATGCCTCCAGGAAGAGATCCTCATGAGATGATCCCGCCTTACTGCGCGCGGATGTTGGCGGCCTTCAGCACCGGCTCCCATTTGGTCGCCTCGGCGCGCATGTAGGCGTCGAAATCCTTGGCGGAGGAGCCGACCGGAGCTGCGCCGATCTTGCCGAGCGTCGACAGCACGCTGGGGTCTTGCAGCGCGGCCTTGAGGTCGGTCTCGAGCTTCGACACGATCTCCGGCGGCATCTTTGCCGGTCCGAGAACGCCCCACCAGACCGAGACGTCGTAGCCTGATACGCCGGCCTCGGCGATGGTCGGAACATCCGGCAGCGCCTTGGAGCGTTCGGCGGACGTCACCGCGAGCGCGCGCACCGGGCCGCCTTCGAGCTGGCCGATGGCTTCCGCAAGCGGGTTGATGCTGAGCGGAATCTCGCCGGCGATGACGGCGGTCAGTGCCGGCGCGCCGCCCTTGTAGGGGATCGCGACGATTTTGGTGCCGGACATGTGTTTGAGCAGCTCGCCGGCGAGATGAGCGGACGTGCCGTTGCCGGACATGCCGTAGGAGAGCTTGTCCGGCTCCTTCTTCGCCGCAGCCAGGAGATCGCCGAGCGTCTTGTAGGGGCTGTCCTTCGCCACCACGATCGCGAGCGGCGAGGAGGCGACTTCGGTGATCGCGGTGAAATCCTTGAACGTGTCATAGGGCACGCTCGGATAGATGAACTGGTTGAGCGGATGGCCGCTCGCGACCAGGATCAGCGTGTAGCCGTCCGGCGCAGCCTGCGTCAGCGCCTGCGAGGCGACGATGCCGCCGGCGCCAGGGCGGTTGTCGATCACCGGCTGCTGGCCCCAGGTTTTCGCCAGCGCCTGGCCCAGCGTGCGCGCGAGCACGTCGACCGCGCCGCCGGCCGCATAGGGCACCAGGATGTGGACCGGCTTGCTCGGATAATTCTCAGCCTGCGCGGCGTTCGCCACCAGTAGCAAGCCTGCACCGACCACGAGCCGACCGATTGTATTGTTCAAACCAGCATTTCCCAGCACTCCATTCGCGCCCCTGCGGCGGTCTTCCGAACCGCCCGGGGCGTCTCTCATCGTTTTTGTTGACGAGACCTGATCTTTTGTACGATAGTACAAATCACATGGTACGCAAGCCCACCAGCAAGGAAACGGCCCGCAAGCCGAACATGCGCGAGGCGATCCTCGCCGCGGCCGAGGAGCTGTTCGCCACCAACGGCTTCAATGCCGTGTCGGTGCGCGATATCGCCCAGGCCGCCGGGGCCAATCCCGGCAGCGTGACCTATCATTTCAAGACCAAGGACGGCCTGCTGCTGGAGATCTACCGGCGCCATTGCGGACCGATGAACCTGCGCCGTTCCGAGCTGCTCGCCGCCGCCAAACGCGTGCGCGATCTCCAGGACCGGCTGGAGGCGATCGTGCGGGCCTATGTGGTGCCGGCCTTCACCTCCGGCAGCGATCTCGCCGGTGGCGGGGCGCGCTTCACGCGGCTGCGCGCCGTGATGTCGGCGGAAGGCAACGAGGTCGCGCGAAAGATCATCGCGCAGACGTTTGACGACACCAGCCACGCCTTCATCGATGCGGTCCACGACAGTCTGCCGCACATTCCGCGCACCGACATCGTCTGGCGCAGTCACTTCCTGCTCGGTGCACTCTATTATTCGCTGGTGACGCCGGACCGCGTCTCGCGCCTCTCGCGCGGCGAGGCCGACGGCAGCGATGCCGCCAGCGCCATCGAGCAACTGGTGCAAGCCACCGTCGCCGCTTTCCAGGCACCGCCGCTCGACCAGCCGGCGCGCCGGCGGGTTGTTGCCAGCAGCAAGAGTTGAAAGAAACTGCCCGAGTGGAGACGCGGCCACGCGCTTTCGCTCGCAAGCGGACCACGTGACAGGGTGCTTTAGGAAATGAACAGGCGGGAGTGCTTGCATCTCTTGACCGGACTGGCCGGTGCCGCGCTCGCGAGCGAAGCGCGCGCGCAGGGTGCCGAGCCCAAGGCCGAACCCAAGGCGATCCCCACGATCACGCCGCCGGATCCAGATCCGAAGGTGCCGTCTTTCAAGCTGCCGCCGAAATCCTGCGACACCCACACCCATATTTTTGGCCCGGCGTCCCGTTATCCCTTCGCCGAGAAGCGTCCCTACAACACGGCCGATGCGCCGCTGGAGACCTTCCGCAGCGTGCATGAGAAAATCGGCGTCGAGCGCTGCGTGATCGTCAATGCCACTGTGCACGGCACCGACAATCGCGTCGTCACCGATGCCATCGCCCAGAGCGAGGGTGCCTACAAGGGCATCGCCAACGTCAATGACGAGATGAGCGAGAAGGAGCTTGCGGCGCTCGACAAGGGCGGCATCTGCGGCTGCCGCTTCGCCTTTCTCAAGCGCCTTGGCGGCGTCGGCGATATGACAAAATTCCAGCGCATCGTACACCGCGTCGCCGAGCTCGGCTGGCATATCGACGTCTATTTCGAGCCTGGTACGATCGCCGAATTCGCGCCCATCCTCACCGCGCTGCCGACGCCCTACGTGATCGATCATATGGGCACGGTGCAGGTCGGGAAGGGGTTAGATGATCCCGGCTTCACCGCGCTGCTCGACCTTCAGAAGAAGGACGAGAAGTGCTGGGTCAAGATCACGGGTCTCGAGCGCGCGTCCGCGGCCGGCAAGCCGTTCCATGACGCCGTGCCATTCGCGAAGGCGCTGATCGACAATGCGCCCGATCGCGTCATCTGGGGCACCGACTGGCCGCACCCCAACGTCAAGGTCATGCCGAATGACGGCGAGATCGTCGATTTGATTCCCCTGTTCGCGCCCGACGCAAAGGTCCAGCACCGGCTGCTGGTCGACAATCCGGCGCGTCTGTTCAAGTTCACATGATGACGATGATGTACACGCCGACCATTCCGCCGCCCGATCCGAACACGCGCACGCCGAAATTCAAGCTGCCGAAACTGTCCTGCGACGCGCATTGTCACATCTTCGGGCCCGGCGCGCAATACCCCTACGCGCCTGATCGCTCCTACACCCCGCCGGATGCGCCGCTGGAGGATTTCCGTGCGCTGCATGCCAAGCTCGGGGTGGAGCGGGCGGTCATCGTCAATGCCAGCGTCCATGGCACCGACAATACGGTGGCGCTCGATGCCATCGCGCAGAGCAATGGCGCCTTCCGCGCGGTCGCCAATATCGACGACACCATCACCGAACGCGGGCTCCGCGTGCTGCATGAGGGCGGCTTCCGCGGCTGCCGCTTCAATTTCGTCCGCCATCTCGGCGGCGTGCCCGACAAGCGCGTGTTCGACCGCATCGTCGCGATGGTCGCGCCGCTCGGCTGGCACATCGATTTGCATTTCGATGCGATCGACCTGCCTGAATATGCCGACATGCTGACAAGGCTGCCGTTGAACTACACCATCGACCATATGGGGCGGGTGAAGGCGTCCGACGGGCTCGACCAGCTTCCGTTCAAGATTTTGATCGAGTTGATGCAGCGCGACGAGAAATGCTGGGTCAAGATCTGCGGCTCCGAGCGTGTGTCCTCGGCCGGGCCGCCCTTCACCGACGCTGTGCCGTTTGCGCGAAAGATCGTCGAGACCGCGGTCGATCGCGTCATCTGGGGCACGGACTGGCCGCATCCCAACGTCAAGGTGATGCCGAATGACGGCGACCTCGTCGACCTGATCCCGCTGTTCGCGCCGGAGCCGGAGTTCCAGCAGAAGATCCTCGTCGACAACCCCGCGCGCCTGTTCGAGTTCGACCAATGACGGCGTTGGCGATCGACAAGCCGCGCAGCCGCGCCTGGTGGAAGGAGCTCTGGATCCAGGTGCTCATCGCCATGGCGGCCGGCATCGCGCTTGGGATCGCCAGTCCCGAGGCGGGCGCCAAGATGCAGCCGCTTGGGGATGCCTTCATCAAGGCGATCCGGATGCTGATCGCGCCGATCATCTTCTGTACCGTCGTGTACGGCATCGCCCATATGGCGGACATGGCGCGTGTCGGGCGTGTCGCGGTGAAGGCGATCGTCTATTTCGAGGTCATGACCACGATCGCCCTGATCATCGGTCTCATTGCGGTGAACCTGCTCAAGCCCGGCGTCGGCATGAACATCGATCCCGCCAGCATCAATGCCAGCGCGATCGAGCCTTATGTCAAGCAAACCAGCGTCATCGGCTTCGTGCCGTTCCTGATGAACATCGTGCCTGCGACGTTCATCGGCGCGTTTGCCGAGGGCAACATCCTCCAGGTGCTGTTCATCTCCGTGCTGTGCGGCTTCGCACTGGTGCAGCTCGGCGAGCGCGCCGCGCCGCTGGTGCATCTGATCGACATCGCCGCCAAGATGGTGTTCGCCGTCGTCGGCTTCGTGATGTGGGCGGCGCCGATTGGGGCGTTCGGCGCCATCGCCTTCACGGTCGGCAAGTTTGGCGTCGGCTCGCTGGCCTCACTCGGCAAGCTGTTGGGCGGCTTCTATCTCACCTGCGTGATCTTCGTCATCGTGGCGCTTGGTCCGGTCGCGCGGCTGTGCGGCTTCTCGCTCGTCAAGCTGATCCGCTACATCTGGGAAGAGCTGCTGATCTGCATCGCCACGACCTCGTCCGAGACGGTGCTGCCGCGGATGCTGACCAAGCTGGAGAAGGCGGGCTGCGAGAAGAGCGTGGTCGGCCTGGTGATCCCGACCGGCTATTCCTTCAATCTCGACGGCACTTGCCTGTACCTTGCCGCGGCCTCGGTGTTCCTGGCGCAGGCGACCAACACGCCGTTCGGGCTTGCCGAGCAGATCGAGCTGCTGCTGATCCTGCTCGTCACCTCCAAGGGCGCGGCGGGGATCGCCGGTGCCGCCTTCGTCGTGCTGGCGGCGACGCTGTCGGCGACCGGCACCATTCCGGTGACGAGCGTCGCGCTGGTGCTCGGCATCCACCGCCTGATGTCGCAGGGGCTGACGCCGACCAATCTGATCGGGAACGCGGTTGCGACCATCGCGATTGCCAAATGGGAAGGCGCGCTCGACGGCGAGCGCTTGCGGCGCGTGCTCGACGGCGAGGAACAAGCGGCCATCGCGGCCTGATGAATTGGCTGCCTGCATGAGGCCGGCGGCCTATGATGCCTACGAACGAAAGAGGGGAGTTTGTCCCATGAAAACAGGTCTCGTGATCACGGCCCATCCGGGCGATTTCGTCTGGCGCGCCGGCGGCGCCATCGCGCTGCATGCGAAGAAGGGCTATCGCATGAAGATCGTCTGCATGTCCTTCGGCGAGCGCGGCGAGAGCCAGTTTGCCTGGAAGGAGAAAGGCGCGACGCTGGAATCGGTCAAGGCCGGCCGCAAGGACGAGGCGGAGCGGGCGGCAAAACTGCTCGGCGCCGAGATCGAGTTCTTCGACTGCGGCGACTATCCGCTGAAGCTGACGGAAGCGCATTTCGACCGCATGGTCGACATCTATCGCGAGCTCAATCCGAGCTTCGTGCTGACGCATGCGCTGGAAGACCCCTATAATTTCGACCATCCGAACGCGGCGCATTTCGCGCAGGAGACCCGCGTGGTCGCGCAGGCGATGGGCCACAAACCCGGTGCTCAGTACAAGTACTCGGCGCCGCCGGTGTTCCTGTTCGAGCCGCACCAGCCGGAGCAGTGCAACTACAAGCCCGACCTGCTCCTCAAGATCGACGAGGTCTGGAAGGAGAAGTACGAGGCGTTCCAGATCCTCGCCGCACAGAAGCATCTCTGGGGCTATTACGAGCGCGTCGCGCTCAATCGCGGCATTCAGGGCAGCCGCAACACCGGCGTGCCGATGACGTATGGCGAAGCCTATCAGCGCCTGTTTCCGACGGTTGCGGAGGAGCTGGCATGAAGCCGGTCGTCGTTCGTAACATCAAACGCGCAGATCCCGCCGGAATGTCGGAGTACGGCGTCTCGACCGTGCACGAGGCCTACGGCCGCATCGGCCTGATGAAGCCTTATCTGCGGCCGGTCTGGCCGGGTGCGGCGATTGCCGGTCCCGCCGTCACCGTGCTGGCGCAGCCCGGCGACAACTGGATGATCCATGTCGCGGTCGAGCAGTGCAGGAAAGGCGACATCCTCGTCGTCGGCTGCACCACCGACAATACCGACGGCATGTTCGGCGAGCTGCTCGCCACCTCGCTCCAGGCGCGCGGCGTGCAGGGCCTGATCATCGATGCCGGCTGCCGCGACGTCAAAGCGCTGCACGAGATGAAATTTCCAGTGTGGTCGCGCGCGGTCTCGGCCAAGGGCACGGTCAAGGCCACGCTCGGCTCGGTCAACGTCCCCGTGGTCTGCGCCGGCGTCAACGTCGATCCCGGCGACATCATCGTGGCCGATGACGACGGCGTCGTGGTGGTGCCGAAGCGCTATGCGGCCGAAGTCGCCGAGAAGGCGAAGAAGCGCAACGCGGATGAAGGCGGCAAGCGCAAGCGGCTGGCCTCGGGCGAGCTCGGCCTCGACATGTACAGCATGCGCGAAGCGCTGGCGAAGGCCGGGCTCGTCTATGTCGATAATCCCGAGGACGTCTGAGCGGGATAACGGAAGCGGAGCGGGCGGATGGATCGTCTCAAGCTGAAGGCCGTGCTCGGCAGTCATCCTCATGTCCAGGCGGTGAAGAACGGCGAGCTCCGTTCCGACCGCTTCGATCTCGACTTCATCGAGTACACGCCGACCAATACCGCGTTCAAGCCGATGGTGCGCGAGCAGGCCTTCGACGTCAGCGAGATGGCGATCGTCACCTACCTGATGGCGAAGGCCCACGGCAAGCCGCTGGTGTTGCTGCCGGCGACCATGCTCGGCCGCTTCCAGCATTCTTATGCGCTCTATAATCCGGAACGGGGAACGCTTGGGCCTGGCGATCTCGAAGGCAAGCGCGTCGGCATCCGCTCCTTCACGACGACGACGGGGGCCTGGATCAGGGGCATCCTCGCCAACGATTACGGCGTCAATCTCGACAGCATCCGCTGGGTGACGTTCGAGGACGCGCATGTCGCCGAATATGTCGACACCACCGAGCGCGCGCCGAAGGACAAGAAGATCTTGCAGATGCTGATCGACGGCGAACTGGATGCCGTCCTCGGTGAGACCTCGAATGACCCCAAGCTGAAGCCGATATTCCCCGATCCGACCGCGGAAGCTGCCAAATGGTACGCGCGTCGCGGCGTTGTGCCTGTCAATCATCTCGTGGTCGTGACCGAAAAGCTTGCGAAATCGCATCCCGACGCAGTCGCGGGCGTCTATGATCTCCTCAAACGAAACAAGACGCAGGCGGGGCCTGCAGCGACGCCCGATCTCGTTCCTTTCGGAATAGAGGCGAACAGGAAGCCGTTGGAGCTGATCGTCGACTACGCATTCCAGCAGGCGTTGATTCCACGCCGTTATGCGGTCGAGGAGCTGTTCGACGAGACGACACGAGGACTGAACTGATGGCGGATCCGAGACGATGGCAGATCGGGCTGGTCGGCTATGGCGAGGTCGGCAGGATTTTGGCCGAGGACCTGCGCCAGCAGGACATCAGAGTTGCCGCCTATGACATCAAGCTCGGAAGCGAGCCGGGCACTCCGCTGAAGGAGCATGCGGCGAAATTCGGCGTGGGGCTGGCAGCTTCTCATGCCGAGCTGACCGCGAAATCCGACTTCATCATCTCTGCGGTCACGGCGAGCCAGGCCGTTCCGGTCGCAAAGGCCTGCGCCGCCGCGATCAATCAGGGCACCTGGTTCCTCGATTTCAACTCGGCCTCGCCCGGCGCCAAGCAGCGTGCCGCTGCGCTGATCGACGGTGCTGCCGGGCGCTATGTCGAGGGCGCGGTAATGACCTCGGTGCCGCCGTATCGCATCAAGGTGCCGCTGCTGCTCGGCGGTCCCGGTGCCAGGGAGCTGGAGCCGCTGCTGAACGCGATCGGTTTTGCTGCGAAGGTTGCGAGCGACAAGCTCGGCGTGTCCTCAGCGGTGAAGATGTGCCGCAGCATCATGATCAAGGGCCTCGAGGCCATGGTCATCGAGAGTTTCACCACCGCGCGCGCCTATGGCGTGGAGGATGCCGTGCTGGCCTCGCTTGCGGAAACCTTTCCCGCCATCAATTGGGAGAAGCAGGGCGCCTATTTCTTCCAGCGCGTGATCGAGCACGGCCGCCGCCGTGCGGAGGAGGTGCGCGAGGTCGCCGAGACGGTGCGCGAGGCGGGGCTGACGCCGTGGTCGGCGCAGGGCACGGCCGAACGGCAGGCCTGGGTCGCTGATCTCGCCGACGAAGGGTTGTTCGGCATCAGGGGCACCGGGGAGTTTGCCCGCAGCGCCGACTGGCGCATCGAGGCCGACCGGATTCTGGCGAAGATCAATCGCGCGAAGTAGGGCGACGCCGGCTCAGGACCTTGCCGCGCGACAGCCCGTGAGCTCGTCGCGGGCGCGTTCGATCAACGCCACCAGGTTTTCGGCCTTGCGGACCAGCCGGTCGCTCGCGGCTTCAGTCCGGAATTCTGCGCGGATCGCCCGAATGCACTTGTCGGCGGTGTCGAGCGTCATAAGCGCACGTGTCAGGTCATCCTGAGTCTGGACATCAGCGAGATCGAGGTCCGACAGGACGTGCCCGATTCCGTCGAGCCGCTCCACGGCGACCTCGCTGGGTGTTCTCGCTCGAACGGAATGATTGTCGATGCTGCTGAATGCGCTGAACATGTCCATGCTTCGCCGTTGAATGCAGACTTCAGTGCAGGCCTCTACTATGGCCGGCACCGCGGGACTTGCAATGCGCGCACCTATCGGGAATCGGAGAGAATCTACTATCCGGGATTCTACCGTATTCGGAATTTTGGAAGGCGTGGCGGTGTGGCGGTAAAATCGAACGGAAAGTGGCCGGTCGTCAGCCGGATTTCCCCACCATCCTGCCGTTCGCGGCGACGAGCCTGCCGCCCTTGTAGACGGAGCGCCCTTGCGGCACCGCGACGACGGCCTCGGGAACGTGTTCCGCATTCAGCGCCACGAAATCGGCCTTCGCGCCGATTCGCACGCCGTAGCCTTCGAGCCGGAGCGCCTTTGCGCCTGATTCGGTGACGAGGTCGAATGCAGCGCGCAGTTCCTCGTCGATGTTGAAGCCGGAGCGATAGCCGAGCGTCGTGGCCCGGCGCAGCATGTCGCCGTCGCCATAGGGCCACCAGGAATCGCGAATGTTGTCGTTGCCGCTGAAGACGGTTACGCCGGCGTTGCGCAAGGCGAGGATCGGCGGAAACGGCCGCGCGCCCGGCGCGTTGGTCATGATCGCGACGCCGGAGCGGGCGAGGATGTCCGCGATTGTCTTGAGGTAATCCGCCGGGATGTCGCCGAGCCCGTAAGCGTGGCTGACTGCGACGCGCCCTTCCATGCCGAGCGCGCGCGTGCGCGCCGCGATCTGCTCGATCTCGAAGGCGCCGAGCGTGCCCATGTCGTGCAGATGGATGTCGACATCGACGCCGTGCTTGTTGGCGATGCCGAACACGACGTCGAGATGCCTCTCGACGTCGCGATCGAAGCTTGCGGGATCGAGCCCGCCGACGAGGTTGGCGCCAAGGCGGATTGCCTCGTCGAGCAGCTGCGGCGTGCCCGGGCTCGACAGGATGCCGCTCTGGGGAAAGGCGACGAGCTGGATGTCGATCAGGCCCTTGTACTCCTCGCGCACGCGCAGGATCGTCTCGAGCGATTTCAGTCCAACCGAGCCGTCCACCATGACATGGCTGCGCATCTGCGTGGTGCCGTGGGCGATACAGAGATCGAGCTGGTTGCGTGCCCGCACGTCCATCGGCGCGGCCTCGGCCATATTCTCGGCCTGGAAGGCGACGCGCTCATGCACGTTGAACCCGTCGGTGCATGGCTTGTGCGGACGCCAGGCGTCGCCATAGAAACTGGTATCGAGATGGATGTGACCCTCGACAAAGCCGGGAACGACGAGGGCATCCTTGAGGTCGATCGTCTCGGCACCGGCGGGTGGCTGGTCAACGGACGTGATCGCGGCGATACGGCCATCCTTGACCGCGATGTGATGTCGGGCGCCGCCGTCGAAGCGCGCGTTGAGGAAGAGTGTGTCGAAGGCCATCCGGTTCCTCCGTTGGACGATGTGCGGAGTGTTGCGCGGGCCGCGGGTCAGGCACAAGACGCGGGAAGGCGAGAGCTGCTCAGCGTCCGGGGCTGAACAGAGTGGGCCGCTGCCGCTCAAATGTTTGCCGGCCAGCCTTGAAGCCCATCATGACATCGGGCAGCTCGGCGATGGCGAAGCGGCTGTCTTGCGTGTCGAGCACGATGAGATCGGCGGGATTACCGACCTTGATGCCGTAATCCCCGAGGTTCATCAGCCGTGCCGGCAGTTCGGTCACGAGATCGAGGCAAGTGTCGAAATCGCCGACCGAGGCGTGGGCGACGTTGGCGTAGAAATTCGCCATCCGCAGCAGCGAGGCGTCGCCGAACGGCGTGAAGGGATTGAGCACGTTGTTGGTCGCGACCGAGCACAGCACGCCGTCGCCGGCGAGCTTGTGGGCGAGCGTCAGCCCGCGCGGCGCGTTGTGGGTGGCCTCGCGCCCCATCAGATAGAGATCGGTCGCGGGCAGCACGGTGACGGCAACGCCGGCTTTCGCCAGTTGCACGGTGGCAGCTTTCAGCCGCTCCGGCGGCAGTGCCGAGAGCTTCGTGGCATGGCCGATCGCGACGCGCCCCTGATAGTTGCGCCGCTCGGTCTGCCGGCAGACCTCGTCGAGGTGCCACCAGGATGGGTCGAGGTCGAAGTCGAGATGGAGATCGACGTCGACGTCGAACTCCTGCGCGAGATCGAAGATCCGCGCGAGATGGGCGTTCGGATCGGTGTCCATGTAGGGACAGCCGCCGATCGCCTCGCCGCCGTCGCGCAGCGCCTGGACCAGCAGTTCCTCGGCCCCGGGATCGTTGGTCAGGCCCTCCTGTGGAAAGACGCAGAGCGACAGGTCGATGGCCCAGGCATAGTCACGCTTCAGCGCCTTGACCGCCTCGAAGCCGCGCAAGGCAATGCGCGGGTCGATCTCGACATGCGTGCGCATGCGCGTCGTGCCGTGCACGATGGCGCGTTCGAGCACTTTTGCGCCGCGCGCGTAGACGTCCTCGAGCGTAAAATCCTTCTTCATCCCGGCAACGGCGCTGATCGCCTCCGAGACGCTGCCATGATTGTGCCCGCAGCGCCCAAGCAGGCAGGCCTTGTCGAGATGGATGTGGGTGTCGACGAAGCCGGGCAGGGCGAGGCGTCCGCCGACATCGATCTCGACGGCTTCGCAGGTCAGCCTTGGCTCGATCGCGGCGATGCGCCCGCCCTTCACGCCGATATCGACGGGTGCGGCGGATGATCGCAACAGCGCGTTCCGGAAGATCAGGTCGAAGGCGGTCTGGATGGTCATGGCGTCGGATTCGGGTGTGTTAGCCTAGCGAAAGCCGCGGGAGCGGGCAGCTCCAGATTGTGTGCAGTTCCGGCGCCAAATTGTCCAAAAAATATGCATGCAGTTTGAGGCATGAATTGTAGAATGCCGGCGCTTCCGGAGAACCCGCCAAGAGAATCTAACATGTCCACCCCCGCAAAAGCCGAACGCCCGATGACCGACGCCGAGATTGTCGAGGCCTACCTGACGGCCTCGATGATACCCGATCCCGACGCCGCTGCGGCCTACATGAAGCCGGGGACGGTGATCACCTTCACAGGCGGACGCGAGTTCGACCATCCGCGGGGGCCAACCGGCTTCAACGCAAAACGCTATCGCTGGGTCAAGAAGAAGATGGACCGGTTCGACGTCTGCCCCGGCGCGGACGAGACCGTCGTCTACAGCGTCGGCACCCTCTATGGCGAGTGGATGGACGGCACCCCGTTCGAAGGCAACCGCTACGTCGATCGTTTCGTCGTGAGGGGCGGACAGATCGTGAAGATGGACGTCTGGAACGACAGTGCCGAGCGCATTCTGGTTCAGCGCGGTATCGAGGCTTAACCTCTTCGGGCGACCTTGGACAGCTTGACGACGCGATCGCTCGTTACCTCGTCGGCATAAGGCGCGAGAATATCCAGCAGGTCGCGGCCGCGCTGCGGGGCGGGGGCGACCAGTGCGCGAGTGGCCACGGAATCGAGGTGATGATGCATCAATTCCATCACCTTGGCCGCGTCGCCCTTGGCGAGCGCGGCAATGATGGCACGGTGCTCGTTGATGGCGCATTCGGTCGAATGCGGGCGGCTGTAGAGCGACAGCGTCAGGCAGCAGCGATAGGCGACCTCGCTGACATAGCGCACCAGGATCGGGCTGTTGGTCATGTGCGCGAGCAGGATGTGGAATTCGGTGGCGAGCCGGATCGAAATCGCATCCGTGCCGCCGCGCGCGCGGTCCTCGGCATCGACATGGGCGTTCAGCTCGGCGATCTGGCTCTTGCTCAGCTTGCCCGCGAGCTGGCGGACCACGAGCCGTTCGAGCTCGATGCGGATGTCAAAGGCATCGCGCGCCTCCTGCCAGCTCGGCGTCGCCACCACCGCGATCCGGTTGCGGCGGAGCTCGACCAGGCCTTCGGCGGCGAGTTGCCCCAGCGCGTGGCGCGCAATGGTGCGGCTGACGCCGAAACGCTCGCCGAGCGCATCCTCCGGGAGCTTTGCGCCGGGCTCCAGCGCCTGCTCGATGATCGCGCGCCTGAGTGCGCGGCAGATCACGCTGACCTTGTCCGACGATTCTGAAGTCTTGCTGCTTGCGCGCGCCGCCATCGGCGAATCCTTGGAGTGGGAACGTCGTCCCTCCTTTAGCACAGGGCGCCGACAATCCAGCGCTCCAATTGCATGCAGTTTTTGGCCCTAGCTGCCTAAATCGAATCCGGCCATCCGGCCCGGCGTTTCGCCAGCCCGTTGATTTCACGGAGGTTGGCCGCTGGCATTCAGCTTGCATGCACTTTTTCCGTGATACGCATGCAACCCAATGATCAGTTTGACGGCCAGCCCGTCGCCGCGACCGCCATCGAGCTCTCGGACGCCTCCGTGACCTTCGGGCGCGGCGACCGCGCCGTGCCGGCTCTGTCGAAGACGACGCTGAGGATTGCCGACGGCGAGTTTGTCGCACTGGTCGGCCCGTCCGGATGCGGCAAATCGACCATCTTACGCCTCGTCAGCGGGCTGGTGCAGCCGACCAGCGGCGTCGTCATCGTCGGCGGCCGCGAGGTGGCTGCGCGTGCGACGCGGGTGGGCATGGCGTTCCAGAACCCGACCATGCTGCCGTGGATGACGATCGAGCGGAACATCATGCTGCCGCTGAAGATCGTCGAGCCGTTCCGCTCGAACTTCCGCAGGCTGCGCAAGACCGAATTCCGCGACAAGGCCAACGCGCTGCTGGAGCATGTGGGGCTCAGGGGATTTGGCAGCCGCTATCCCTGGCAGCTCTCCGGCGGCATGCTTCAGCGCGCCAATCTCTGCCGCGCGCTGATCCACGAGCCGCGCATGCTGCTGCTCGACGAGCCCTTCGGCGCGCTCGACCAGTTCACCCGCGAGGAGCTGTGGGCGATCCTGCAAAATCTCTGGATGACGCATAAGCCGACCGTGCTGCTGGTGACGCATGACCTGCGCGAGGCCGGCTTCCTCGCCAGCCGCATCTGCGTGATGAGCGCGCGCCCCGGCCGCATCCTCGACGACAGCCGCGTCGAATTCGCCCGGCCGCGTACCGTTGCCATGACCTTCGAGCCGGATTTCGTCGCGCTGAACCAGAAGCTGCGCGCCTTCATCGAGGATGCCCGCACCGCGGCTGAGCAGGGGACAGGCTGACGTTCGGAATCGATATCAGGCAGAAGGCGTGGTCGGCGGGGCTGATCGTGCTGTTCTTCGTCGCCTGGGAGCTGTTCTGCCTGATGACGGGCATGTCGGATTTGGTGCTGCCGCGGCCGTCGCAGGTGTTCGTGACCTTGTTCCAGCGCTTTCCGGTGCTGTGGCCGCATATCGTGCAGACGCTTGCGACGACGATGTTCGGCTTCGTGCTCGGTGTTGCGCTCGGCGTCGCCCTTGGCGCGATCATCGGCGTTTCCAAAACGGCTTATGACACCTGCTACCCGCTGCTGATCGGCTTCTCCTCGATCCCGAAGGTCGCGGTGGTGCCGATCTTCGTGCTGTGGTTCGGCTCGGGCACCGTGCCGGCGGTGCTGACTGCGCTGTCGATCTGTTTCTTCCCGATCGTGGTCAACATCGCCACGGGGCTTGCGACAACCGAGCCCGAGCTCGAGGACGTGCTGAAGGCGCTCGGCGCCAGCAAGTTCGACATCCTCTGGAACGTCGGGCTGCCCAGGACCATGCCGTTCTTCTTTGCCTCGCTGAAGGTCGCGATCTCCTACGCATTCGTCGGCGCGGTGCTGTCGGAAACCGTCGCCTCCAATCGCGGCATCGGCAACGTCATGATGACCGCGTCCTCGAATTTCAACGTGCCGCTGGTGTTCGCCGGCCTGTTCGTGCTCGCCGGTCTCGGCGTCGCGCTCTACGTCGTGTTCTCGCTGATCGAAGGGCAGGTCACCGGCTGGGCCACGCGCAAGAACGACGTGATCGCCACCTGATTTTTCAAACCGTCACGCAATGAAGCTTGAGGAGATCTCGATGTTGAGAAAAGTAACTGTCGCGCTGCTGGGATTGGCCTTGTCCACGGGCATCGCCACGGCCGAGGACACCACGATCAAGTTCACGCTGGGCTGGAAGACGCAAGGTAGCGACGCCGCGTTCTTCTACGCCAAGGACAACGGCTTCTTCAAGGAAGAGGGCCTCAACGTGGTGATCGACCAGGGCGAGGGCTCCGGCGCCACCGTCACGCGCGTCATGTCCGGTGCCTATGATGCCGGTTTCGGCGACGTCAACGCGATCATCCAGAACGCGTCGACCAAGCCGCAGGACGCGCCCGTCATGGTCTACATGATGTGGAACCAGCCGCCTTTCGCGATCGTCGCCAAGAAGACCAGCGGCATCAACACCATCAAGGATTTCGAGGGCCATACACTCGGCGGCGCGCAGGGCACGCCGACGACGCGCCTGCTGCCGGTGTTCACGCGCAAGAACGGGCTCGACGGTGAGAAGATCAAGATCTCCAATATGGCGCCGAACCTCCAGGAGCCGATGCTGATCAAGGGCGATATCGACGCCGCGCTCGTCTTCAACATCACCAGCTACTTCAACCTCGTGCTCAACCGCCAGGACCCCGACAAGGATTTTAAGTGGTTCTCGTTCGGTGAATACGGCCTCGATCTCTATTCCAACGGCGTGATGGTCTCGAAGAAGTTGCTCGCCTCCAACCCGAAGGCGGTCGCCGGCCTCGTCCGCGCCATCAACAAGGGCGCGATCGCGGTTGCCAAGGATCAGAATGCGGGCATGAAAGCCGCGCTGAACTATGACAATCTGATCGACGCCGCCGTCGAGAAGCGCCGGCTGCAATATTCCTTTGAGAAGCTGATCGTCTCGCCCGAGATGAAGGAGATCGGCATCGGCGACATCAAGGACGACCGAATGACGCGCGCCATCGGCATCGTGGTCGAGGGCTATCAGCTCGCCCGCGCACCGACGCCGGCGGAGGTTTTCTCGCGCGAATTCCTGCCGCCGCGCGCGGAGCGGGAGCTGGTGTATACTGCCAACTGATTATGGAGCGACGGTCATGGCCACGGAGGTTTCGGCAGCCAGCCTGTTCCGTGGCCCTGACCGCGGCGTCAGCGACAACGTCGTGCTGCGGCACGACGGCGGGGTCGTCACCGGCATCTCTGAAGGGGCGGAGCCCGGTCCTCGCTCCTTCGTCATTCCAGCCTTCGTCAACGCCCACGATCATGCCCGCGCCACCGCCTCGTCCTTCGGCGCGGTCGGCATGCCCCTGGAAAGCTGGATCCTGCGGACCGCGCTCGGCACGCCGGTCGATCCCTATCTGACCGCGGCTTCTGCATTGGCCCGATCGGCCAAAGCGGGCTGCGCCGCAATGATGGTGCATTACACCCGCCCGAGTGGGACGATGCCTTTGCTCGATGAAGCCAAGGCTATTGCCAGGGCTGCATCCGACGTCGGCATCCGCATCGCTTTTGCGATGGCCGTGCGCGACCGGAATCCGATCGTTTATGGCGATGCTGAACCGGTGCTTTCCGGTCTTTCGCGCGACGACCGCAAGACCATCGAGGAGCTGTTCGTCCGCGCGCCGATGTCGCCGAAGGCCTATATCGATCTGACCGATGCCATTGCAGCCGCCATCGCCGGCCCGATGGTCGATGTGCAGCTCGGCCCTGCGGGCGTGCAATGGTGCTCGAAGCCACTGCTGGAGGCGGTGGCCGAGAATTCGGCGCTGACCGGCCGCCGCATTCACATGCATCTGCTGGAGACCGTGTATCAGCGTGCCTGGGCCGACCAGAACTTTCCGGACATGGTGCGCTGGCTCCACGACATCGGCTTTCTCTCGGAGCGGCTGACGCTGGCGCACTGCATCCACGCCCGTCCCGATGAGCTGGAGATGGTCGCGGCCTCCGGCGCGCGCATCGTCACCAATTTCAGCTCGAACATGCATCTGCGCTCGGGGCTCGCGCCGATCGCCGCCGCGCACGCATGCGGCTGCGCCATCGCGGTCGGCGTCGACGGGCTGGCGCTGGACGAGGACGACGACATCCTGCGCGAGATGCGCCTGGTGCAGATGGCCCATGGCGGCCTAGGCTTCAGAGCGACATGGACGCCGGCCGAGATGTTCGCGCTCACCATCCGCAACGGGCGCCGGGCGACCGGCGCGCCGGGGAGCGGCGAACTCGTTGCGGGCAACCCCGCCGACTATGTCGTGATCGATCTCGACCGGCTCGATCGCGACCGGATCATGCCCGTCGATCCCATGGCGCTACTGTTCGCGCGCGGCAACGCATCGTTGATCAAAGAGGTCGTCGTTGCGGGCAGGACGATCGTCAGGGACGGGGTCTGCGCCGGCGTTGATCTGCCGGCCATCGAACAGGAGTTGCGGGCGATGTACCGCGCCAATGTCGGCAAGCTCGCCGGCTTCCAGCGGACCTGGCCGCCCCTGTCGGAGCGACTGGGCGGCTGGTTCGAACAGCAGCTGACCTGCCAGTAGCGCGCCCGACGCTCCCTTCGACCCGGTTGTATATAAAAGCGCGATAGCTGGTAGACGCTGCCTCTTCTGGCGGCTGACGGATGTCTGGGCTATTAGCTCCGCGATAGCGTCTCGACACGAGTCGATGACCCCCTTTTAGGAGCCCCCGATGCGTCTTCCCACCGTTCTCCTGGCCGTCACATGTCTTGCGGGCGCAGCTTCAGCCGAAGACCTGTCGGGCACGCTCCAGAAGGTCAAGGAGACCAAGAAGATCACGCTCGGCTATCAGGAGGCCTCGGTCCCGTTCAGCTATCTTGACGGAAACCAGAAGCCGGTCGGCTTTGCGATGGACATCTGCCTCAAGATCGTGGACGCCGTGAAGAAGCAGCTCAACATGCCCGACATCGCCGTCGACACTCTCGCGGTGACGTCGTCGAACCGCATCCCGCTGATGGTCAACGGCACGCTCGACCTGCATTGCTCGGCGACCACCAACAATGCCGACCGCCAGAAGCAGGTCGCCTTCACCAATACACACTTCCTCAGCGCAACGCGGTTTGCCGCCAAGAAGGCCGCAAAGATCAACACCATCGACGATCTCAAGGGCAAGGCGGTCACGGCGGTGGCCGGATCGGTCAACCTGACCCAGCTCGCCAAGGTCAACACCGAACGCAACCTCGGCATCAATGTGATGCCGGCGAAGGACCAGGCCGAGGCCTTCCTGCTGCTGGAGACAGACCGCGCCCAGGCCTACGCGCTCGATGACGTCCAGCTCGCGGTCGCGATCGCACGGTCCAAGGAGCCGGCGCTGTTCATGATCTCCGAAGAAACGTTCTCGAAGCCGGAGCCCTACGGGATCATGCTGCGGCGGGAGGACGCGCCGTTCAAGGCACTCGCCGATCGCGCCACGGCAGAGCTCTATGCGAGCCCTGAGATCGAGGTCCTCTACAAGAGGTGGCTGGAATCGCCAACGCCGCCGAACGGCCTCAACTACAACGTCCCGATGTCGGCGGCCCTGCGCAACGCCTTCAAGAAGCCGAGCTCGAGCTTCGACCCAGATGTCTATGTGGTGAACTGAGGCGAGGGCACTGATTGGATCGAGCGCGGATCTCACAACGGGGATTGAAGCGATCACGCGGCGCATGATTGCGCCCTCGCCCCTTGTGGGAGAGGGCAGCTCCGCTGGTTGATGCACATTCACTTGGGTGAGGGTCTGTCTCCGCGGAGAGAGACCCCTCATCCGGCGCCGTAGCCGAAGCTTCGCTTCGGCGTCCCCTTAAGGACGGCCGCCGAAGGCGGCCTATGCCACCTTCTCCCACATTCGCCTTCGCCAAGGCTTCGGCGGACATGAGGGGAGAAGGGAAGAGCGCACTCCACTAGCAGAAGGCAAGTGTCTCAAGCGTTCGAATATTTCTTCAGCTCGAACCGTGCGATCTGGTTTCTGTGCACCTCGTCCGGACCGTCGGCAAGACGCAGCAGACGCGCAGTGGCATAGGCTTGCGTCAAACCAAAGTCGTTCGAGGTGCCGCCGCCGCCATGGGCCTGGATCGCCCAGTCGATGATCTGGCAGGCCATGTTGGGCACGGCGACCTTGATCATCGCGATCTCGCTCTTCGCGACCTTGTTGCCGACCGTGTCCATTGCGTAGGCGGCGTTCAGCGTCAGCAGCCTTGCCTGTTCGATCATGATGCGGGCTTCCGCGATGCGCTCCTGCGTCACCGTCTGCTCGGAGACTGGCTTGCCGAAGGCGACGCGGCTGCGGACGCGGCGGCACATCTTTTCCAGCGTGCGTTCGGACAGGCCAATCAGGCGCATGCAGTGATGGATGCGGCCGGGGCCGAGGCGACCCTGCGCGATCTCGAAGCCGCGGCCTTCGCCGAGCAGCATGTTCTCCTTCGGGACCCGCACATTGGTGAAGACGACCTCGGAGGCGCGGTCGGGCACGCCGTAGAAGCCGAACACGGGGAGGGGACGCTTCACCTCGATGCCTGATGTGTCCATCGGCACCAGGATCATGGATTGTTGCTTGTGGCGGTCCGGATTGTCGGGGTCGGTCTTGCCCATGAAGATGCAGATCTTGCAGCGCGGATCGGTCGCGTTGGTGGTGTACCATTTGCGCCCGTTGATGACGTAATGGTCGCCGTCGCGTACAATCGAGCTCTCGATGTTGGTGGCGTCGGACGAGGCGACTGCAGGCTCGGTCATGGCGAAGCAGGAGCGGATTTCACCGGCGAGCAGCGGCTTCAGCCAGCGCTCCTTGTCCTCTTTCGTGCCGTAACGCTCCAGCACCTCCATGTTGCCGGTGTCGGGCGCCGAGCAGTTGAACACTTCGGGCGCAAGATGCGAACGGCCCATCACTTCGCAGAGCGGGGCATATTCGAGATTGGTGAGGCCCGCGCCGTGACCGGACTGCGGCAGGAACAGGTTCCAGAGGCCTTCCGCGCGGGCGAGCGGCTTCAATTCTTCGACGACGGGATAGACCTTCCAGGGCCCGAGCTCTTCGGCCTCGCGATAGAACCGCTCCTCATTAGGATAGATGTGCCGGTCCATGAAACTTTCGAGCTTGCGCTTGAGCTCGACGACTTTGGGCGACATCGGGTACAGCATCTTTGGTCCCCTTGAGCGATGGACGGCGCGGACGTCAGCGTGATCACGTGCCGCTTCAAGCGACGCGGTAGTCCCTGAACTTCTCGCGCAGCGCGGATTTGAGCACCTTTCCGGTGCCGGTCATCGGGAATTCGTCCAGGAACTCGACGGCGTCAGGCATCCACCAGTTCGCGAGCTTCGGGCGCATGTGGTCGAGCAGGGTCTTGCCGTCGACGGTCGCGCCCTTCTTGCGAACCACGAGGAGCAGGGGACGCTCCTGCCACTTCTCATGCGCAATCGCGACCACGGCAGCTTGCAGCACCTCGGGATGAGACAAGGCGATGTCCTCGAGCTGGATCGAGGAGATCCACTCGCCGCCGGACTTGATCACGTCCTTGGAGCGGTCGGTGAGCGTGACGTGGCCCTGCGGGTCGATCACAGCCATGTCGCCGGTGATCAGCCAGCCGTCGCGGTCGAGGCCTTCGTCGAGCTTCATATAGCCCGAGGCGACCCAGGGACCACGCGCGCGCAGGTGACCGACGGTCTTGCCGTCACGCGGCAGCTCGTTGCCGCCGTCGTCGACGATGCGCAAGGTGGTGCCGAAACAGGCGCGTCCCGAGACCTGGCGCCGATCGAATTTCTCCTTGTCGCTGAGGTGCTCGGAGCCCGGCCGCAAGCCGGGCATCGAGCAGCCGAGGGCCTCGGTCATGCCCCAGGCCTGGATGTAGTCGATGTTGTACTCGCGCTTCAGCTTCTCGACCATGGCGCGCGGCGGGGCCGAGCCTGACGACAGCGTTGCACGCAACGTGGAGAATTTGTTGCCGGTGCGGCCCAGCCAGTCGAGCAGGATCAGCCAGAAGCTCGGCACCCCCGCCGACAGCGTCACCTTCTCGCCTTCGAGCAATTCATAGAGCTTGTCGGGCTCATAGTTGCGGCCGGGCAGCACCAGCTTCGAGCCGGTATAGGGTGCGGTGAACGGCATGTTCCAGCCATTGCCGTGGAACAGCGGCGCCATCGGCATCATCACCTCGCGCACGCCTTCGATGTGTCCTGGGAGGAAGTCGAAATTGCAGCAGGTCATGGTCTGCAGGATCGCGGCGCGGTGCGAATAGATCACGCCCTTGGGATTTCCCGTCGTACCCGAGGTGTAGCAGATGGTGGAGGCGGATTTTTCGTCGAACTCCGGCCAGGTGAAACCGGCGTCGTTCTCTCGTCCCAGAAGCTCCTCGTAGCAATGGACGTTCGCAAGCTTCGTCTCCGGCATCCGCTCGCGCGAGGACATCACGACGTAAGCCTCGATCGTCTTCAATTGCGGCGCGATCGCCTCGACGATCGGCAGCGTGGCGCGGTCGATGAACAGCAGGCGATCTTCGGCGTGGTTGATGATGTAGACGAGCTGCTCGGGAAACAGCCGCGGATTGACGGTGTGCAGCACATAGCCCATGCCCGGCGCGGCGTAGAACATCTCGAAATGGCGGTGGGTATTCCAGGCCAGCGTGCCGATACGGTCGCCAGGATTCATGCCGAGACGCTTCAAGGCCAGCGCCATACGCTTGATGCGCGGATGAGCATCCGCATAGGTGTAGCGATGGATGTCGCCCTCGATCTCGCGCGCGACGATTTCCGCCTCGCCATGATAGTCGGCGGCGTACTGGATCAGGCCGCTGATCAGCAGCGGCATGTCCATCATCAATCCCTGCATCGTTTCCTCCGGATGGCCATGTCGTTGCATGGTGCTTGTGAGTTGCGCGCGAGGTTACCGGAACGTCACGCGCCGTTCACGCAAAAAACGGCAGACGCGATTGCATGCGTCACTTTTTCAGGGCTAACGTGAGGTGAGCTGCCGGCGAAGCAGCATCTGCCGTGGAGGAAATGGATGTCAGCGGAAAGACGCAAGACCGGCGCAGCTGGCACACCTACGGTCGATGTTTCCGCACTCCGCGCGCGTTATCGCGACGAGCGCGATCGCCGTCTGCGTGCCGAGGGCAAGGCGCAATATGTCGAGGTATCAGGCGATTTCGGCCGCTATCTCGACGATCCCTGGGCTGATCCCGGATTTTCGCGCGCAGCTGTCAGCGAACAGACCGAAGTGCTCATCGTCGGCGGCGGCTTTGGCGGTCTTCTCTGCGGCGCGCGTCTGCGCAAAGCCGGCGTCGACGATTTCCGCATCGTGGAAAAGGCTGCCGACTTCGGTGGCACCTGGTACTGGAATCGCTACCCCGGCGCGGCCTGCGATACCGAGAGCTACATCTATCTGCCGCTACTGGAGGAGACCGGCTACATGCCGGTGCGCAAATATGCGCGGGCGCCGGAGATCTACGAACATTCCCGCCGTATCGGCCGTCACTTCGGTCTCTACGAGCGCGCGCTGTTTCAGACCGTCATCTCGCGGATGGAATGGCAGGAGCAGGAGGCGTGCTGGCTGGTCGAGACCGATCGCGGCGATCGCATCCGCGCGCGCTTCGTCATTCTGGCCGGCGGCCCGCTGAGCCGGCCGAAGCTGCCGGGCATCCCCGGCATCGAAAGTTTTGCCGGACACAGCTTTCACACCAGCCGCTGGGACTACGCCTACACCGGCGGTACGGCTGAAGGTGGTCTCGCCGGGCTTGCCGACAAGCGCGTCGGCATCATCGGCACCGGCGCCACCGCCGTGCAATGCGTGCCGCATCTCGGCCGCTCGGCAAAGGAGCTCTATGTCTTCCAGCGCACGCCGTCCGCGATCGGCGTGCGCGACGACCGGCCGACGGATCAGAGCTGGGCGCAGAGCCTCAAGCCCGGCTGGCAACGCGAGCGCATGGACAATTTCACGGCCGTGATCTCGGGCGAGCCGTTCGAGCAGGATCTCGTCCAGGACGGCTGGACCGGCCTGCTTGGCGAGATCCTGCTGGCGCCGCGCCGCCAGCCGCAGCCGGTGACCTCGCTGGAGGAGGCGCTCAAGGTCATCGAGCAGGCCGACTACCGCAAGATGGAGGAGATCCGCGCGCGCGTCGATGCCGTGGTGAAGGACGAGGCGGCCGCGGCAGCGCTCAAACCCTGGTACAAGGCGTTCTGCAAGCGGCCATGCTTCCACGACGAATATCTCGACACTTTTAATCGATCCAACGTGCATCTCGTCGACACCAAAGGGCAGGGCGTCGAGCGCATCACGGAGAATGCCGTGATCGTCGATGGCAAGGCCTATGAACTCGACTGCCTGATCTATGCCAGCGGCTTCGAGGTCGGCACCGATTACGCCCGCCGCATGGGATTCGAGGTCTATGGCCGCGACGGCATGAGCCTGTCCGAGCGCTGGCGCGACGGCGTCAAGACGATGCACGGCTTCTATAGCCGCGGCTTCCCGAACTGCTTCCTGATCGTCACGGTGCAGGCCGGCCAGAGCGCCAACTTCCCGCACATCATCGACGAGCAGTCGCAGCACATCGCCTATGTGATCGATCAGGCGCGCAAGCGCGGCGCCAGAACGCTGGAGCCGACGGTCGCTGCCGAGAGCGCCTGGGTCGAGGAGGTCGTCAAGGCCGCGCTCGGCCGCCAGACCTATCTCGCCGAATGCACGCCCGGCTACTACAACAATGAAGGCGTGTTCGACCCGATTGCGGCAAGAAACAGCCAGTACTGGCGCGGGCCGGTGGGGTTCCTGCGGCTGCTCGACAAATGGCGTAAGGAGGGCAGCCTGGATGGATTGGAACTGACCTACGGCACGGCCGCGGCAGCGGGCGGCGCCCCGGCTCCGGTTTGAGCAGCATGATCCCGGCACCAACAGGCGCCACGCGGCTCCACCTCATCGTCGGCGATCCCATCGCGCAGGTGCGCTCGCCCGCCGGCGTGTCAGCCGCCTTCGCCGAACGGGGACACGACGGCATTCTCGTGCCCGTTCAGGTCGCCCCGGGGGATTTGCCCGACTTCCTCTCGGTGGCAACGCGGCTGAAAAACCTCGACGGCATCGTCGTGACCGTCCCGCACAAATTTGCCTGCTACCAGGCCTGCACGAGCGCGACCGATCGGGCGCACTTCCTGCGCACCGTGAACCTGATGCGCCGGCGCGCCGACGGTTCATGGCATGGTGATATGGTGGACGGAATCGGCTTCGTCGGCGCGGCGCGGGCGAAGGGGATCGATCCCGGCGGCATGCGGGCCCTTCTGGTCGGTGCCGGCGGCGCCGGCTCGGCCATTGCGCTCGCGTTGGTCGAGGCCGGCGTCCGCGAGCTCGCCATTCACGACAGCATGGCCGGGCGCCGCGACGCACTGATCGGTCGGCTCAATGGGCTCGGAAAGATACCGGTGCGAGCCGGCACCGAGGATCCCGCCGGCTTCGACTACGTCGCCAATGCGACGCCCGCCGGGATGAGGGACGGCGACCCGCTGCCGGTCGACGTCGCGCGCCTTGCGCCGTCCGCGTATTGCGGCTGCGTGATCACCAGGCCCGAAGTTTCCCCCTTCATCGCTGCGGCCCGCAAGATCGGCTGTGTCACGGGGACCGGCACGGACATGTACCAGCAGCACCAGAGCATCATGGTGGATTTCCTGCTGGGAGCCGACGGCGCGTGACTTGCGGGCGTCGAGACTTGCCGGTGTCAAGAGCTTTGCTTGGATCGATTGTATCTGTCGGGACTTGAGCGATCGCAACCGACGTAGGATCATGCGTTCGCGCGAGCCGGTCGCGCCCCAAGGAGAGGAACGAGCAATGATCAAGGGCAGGACAGTCGCGACGGCGGTGATCGGCGCGGCCGCGCTGCTGCTCTCTTTGCCTGCGGCCGAGGCGGCGCAATGCGGCAGCACGCCGGCCGGGTTCGAAGGCTGGAAGCGCGAGTTCGGTGCAGAGGCGCAGGGCAAGGGCATCGGCCCGACCGCGATCTCCGCCCTGATGCAGACGAACTACGCCAGCGCGACCATCGCGGCCGACCGCGGCCAGCGCAGCTTCTCGCTCTCGCTCGATCAGTTCCTCGCCAAGCGTGGGGCCACCACCATCGTCGCCAAGGGACGGCAGCTCAAGCAGTCGCAGGCGGCCTTGTTCGCCTCGATCCAGCAGCGCTATGGCGTCCCGCCCGGGCCGCTGATCGCGATCTGGGGCATGGAGACCGGCTTCGGCAGCCAGCGCGGCAACCAGAACATGCTGTCGTCCATCGCGACCCTTGCCTATGACTGTCGCCGCCCTGAGTTCTTCACCGACCAGCTCTATGCCGCGCTGAAGCTGATCGACCGCGGCACCCTGTCGGGAGCGACCCGCGGATCCATGCACGGCGAGGTCGGCCAGACCCAGTTCATGCCCAAGAACATCCTGGCCTATGGCACCGGCAATCTCGAGGTTGCCGCCAATGCGTTGAACTCGACCGCAAATTTCCTCAAGGCCCATGGCTGGCGTGCGGGAGCCGGTTACCAGCCGGGCGAGCCGAATTTCGCCGCGATCGAGGCCTGGAATGCGGCCGGCGTCTATCAGAAGGCGATCGCGCTGATGGGAGGGCAGATCGACGAGGGCGGGGCGGCCGCCTCGCGCTGACTCAGCAAGGTGTGATGCGCCCGCGCGAGAAAGTTGTTGCTATCGGGAACCGACGGCATGAGGTTTGCTTTGATCAGATTCAGGGCTGGGCATGAGGAGACTCAACATGGCAACCCAGATCGTGATGGACCAGACTGGCGACACACGCCACGAGTTTGATCCCGACAATGCCGAGGCGCTGGCGCGGGCCGAACAGCGCTTTCGGGAGCTGACCGGAGCCGGCTTTACCGCCGCCTTCCGAACCGGGCCCGGCGAAGTTACCCGTATCAAGTCGTTCGACCCGACCGCGCAGGAAACGCTATTCTATCCCCGCCTGGTCGGCGGTTGATCTGAGCTGCTCATGTTCGCGGCACTCAGGCTCCGTGCGCCGGCGCGTGCGCGCTTGCATGCGCTGCGCGAACTCTACCGTCGCTTCTTCGGCGAGAATACGCCGGATGCGCGCGGCCGCCGGCTTCTGGCCGAGTGGCTGACACCGGCGCAGCGCGCCCAGTTCGAGCAGCACCGGTATTTCGACGTGATCGGCTGCGATACCGGCAAGAGGTATCGCATCCACTACGGCACAGCCGCCAACGTCCACGAAATCGACGATGCCGGCATGGCAATGATGGGGTGGTGCTTCGTCCCGTCAGGCTTCCTGGTGCCCGGCGACGTGATGCTCGCGCAGAAGATTGCGCTCGAGACGGACGAAAAGTCCGCGTTGACGCTCGCCAACAGGTTTCCGCCGGCAACGCATTCGGAGCATTTTTACCGGCGGCCGTTCTAACGCCACGAGCGCAGGGCGCTCAGGAATGCGTGGTGCGATAGGCATCCAGCGCATGCGCCGCAAAGACGCCGATGCTGCAAAGGGCGAGGAGGGCGGAGATCAGTTCGATCATAGCTCGTCCTCCCGCAGCGGCCGGGCGACGAGGTTTTGGCAGCAGGAATAGTCCAGGATCAGATCGAGAAGGAATTGCATGGTGGCCGTCCCTGTATGATTTTGACAATCAGATAACCGGCCATCTGTTTCAGGCGTGTTTCGTCGCACCGGGAAAGGGGTTTCATGGGGAACCCCGGGCTGGTTTGTGCGCCGCGGACCCGCTACATCGCGCTTCCAGTTCAATCCCTTTGGCCGCGCGTCTTCGCGGGCGGTCTTGTATTGCGAGGCACAATCATGGCGCGGGTCGAGTGGTTCGACGATCTCAGCATCGGAATGCGGTTCAAATCCCCCGAAGTTCAGGTCACCGAAGCCGACATCAAGCGCTTCGCGGCCGAGTTCGATCCGCAGCCGATGCACCTCGACCACGAGGCCGCCAAGGGGACCCTGTTCAATGGGCTCGCAGCGTCAGGATGGCACACCGCCGCGATTGCCATGAACCTCGCGATCCAGACCCGCCCTTTCGGCCCGCATCCGCTGATCGGCGCAGGCGTCGACGGGCTGCGCTGGACCATTCCGGTACGGCCCAATGACCGCCTGCATCTGGTCGGCGAGGTCATGAGCCTGACGCCGTCGAAGTCGAAGCCGCAAGGCATCGCGCTGGTGAAATGGACGATGTTCAACCAGAACGGCGAGGAGGTTTACACCTTCACTCCGATCGCGATCGTGCCGCGACGGGGATAGGATAGAAGCCGCTTGCCACTGCCTAGCCCGCGGCCTGAAGCTCTTGCGGGCCGCCGGCAGAGGTGATCATCTCGGCTCCGGGGAATACGCCGGAGGCTGATATGAGACGATTCCTTCTCGTCGCCGGAATGCTCGCAGGCGCCTGGAGCGCAGCCGCCTTGAGCTCGAGGCCCGCGCTAGCGCAACAATCCAAGGTCGGTGACTGGACCATCGAGAAGCGTACGCAGGATACGCATTGCAATGCGAGCCGCGGCTACAAGGACAAGGAGGACGAGAACCGCGACTACGTCATCGTCATCACCTATTCCGAGAAGGCCATCGTGATCGTGATGATCTACGACGGCTGGGAGTGGGGCAAGGTCGGCGAGGTCCTCCGGGCCGACGTCGCCACCGATGACGCCGACATCATGAAGAAGGCGAAGTGGGAGGTGATGGACAAGACCACAGTACGCGGCGTCTTCGAATTCGACCAGTCGATCATGGATCGCCTCTCGAAGGCCAAGCGCCTCACACTCGATTTCGAGGATGATGACGACGACAGCATCGAGATGCAGGTCCCGCGCGCCGGCGAGGCGCTGGCCGCACTGAAATTCTGCGAGGAGAACCGGAAGTAGGCCGCGGAAGCCGGTCCGCAAGGCGGTCGGGCGACAGCAGCCGATCGTCGCGAGAAGGCCCGTGACTCGTCGCACACTGTCCGACCGCTGTTCGCATTAATCCTAGTCTTTGGCGAAAACGTCCAAGCCGCATCGTGCGCTTGACGTTACGCAAGGACGATGTTCGATATTCCAGCATTGCGCTCGGTATCGCGGAGACGACGGTGAAGACGCATCTGCATCGCGTCTTCGCCAAGACCGGCGTCGGCCTCGCGATGCTGGAACGCTCTCACGCGCACGCGATGGATGTGTCGTTTCCACGCGAACCGCAGGTTTGCTCCGAGAACGTCGACGCTGCCGTCTCGCAGATTCCCTACGATTGACCGGAGGACGGTCCGTGCCCGATGTCACGACACTGGTTCTGCTCAGCGTTGCCGTATTTGCCGGCGCCTTCGTTTCGGGGCTGTCGGGATTCGCATTCTCGGCCGTAGCGGGCGCCATTCTGCTCCGGGTGTTTCAGCCGCTGGAGGCGGTGCCGCTGATGATGGCGTGCAGCATCGGCGTGCAGGCAACCAATCTGTGGGCGCTTCGGCGCAGCATCCGCTGGGAGGGCAGTCTGCTGCTGATCGTCGGCGGATTGATCGGCGTTCCCATCGCGGTGTCGCTGTTGCAGTCCACCGATACGCATCTGCTCAGGCGGGGCTTCGGCATCATCGTCGCGCTCTATGCCGCCTACATGCTGCTGCGGCCGACGCTGGTGACGGCCGGCGAGGCCGTCGGCCGGCACTGGGTCGCGCTGATCGGGTTCGGGGGAGGGCTGGTCGGCGGCCTGACCGCCATGCCGGGCGCGATCCCGACGATCTGGTGCGACATGCGCGGCATGCCCAAGAGCGAGCAGCGTGGCCTGGTGCAGCCGTTCATCGCCGCGATGCAGGTCTTTGCCATCGCCCTGCTGGTTGGACACCAGGACCTGTCGTCAAAGGTCTTCGTCGACCTCGCGATCAGCCTGCCGGCGCTGTTCGCCGGCTCCGCGCTCGGTGTGATCGCCTTTCACCGCGTCAACGAGACGGTCTTTCGCAAGACCGTGCTCGTTCTGCTGCTGATATCGGGGATTTCCCTGATCTAGTGCGTGAGGCCCTGGACCGGCGCCGCGCTGGTGTCGCTGCCGTGATGCGTCAGCGGCTTCATGCCGGTGACGGTCCGGAGCAACACGTAGAACACCGGCGTCAGGAATAGGCCGAACACGGTGACGCCGATCATGCCGGAGAACACGGCAACGCCCATGGCCCGCCGCATCTCGGAGCCTGCGCCGGTCGAGAGCACCAGCGGCAAGACACCCATGATGAACGCCATCGACGTCATCAGGATCGGACGTAGCCGCAGCCGGCTCGCCTCGATCGCGGCCCGGATCGGCGTGCGCCCGGCGAATTCGAGCTCGCGCGCGAATTCGACGATCAGGATCGCGTTCTTGGCCGAGAGTCCGACCAGAACGATGAGGCCGATCTGGGTGAAGACGTTGTTGTCGCCCTTGGACATCCAGACGCCGAACATTGCCGCGAGCAGTCCCATAGGCACGATCATGATGATCGAGAGCGGCAGGGTCAGACTCTCGTAGAGCGCGGCCAGCACCAGGAACACCAGCAGGATGGCCAGCGGAAACACCCAGATGCCGGAATTGCCGGCGATGAACTCCTGATAGGTCAGGTCGGTCCATTCGAAGGCAAAACCTTGCGGCAGCACCTCCGCCGCGATCCGCGTCGCCGCTTCCTGCGCCTGGCCCGATGAAAAGCCGGGCGCCGCCGCCGCGTTGATGTCGGACGACAGGAAACCGTTGTAGCGGATCGCGCGCTCCGGCCCCGCGCTCTGGCGGATCTTGAGCAGCGCCGACAACGGCACCATGTCGCCCGAGGACGAGCGCACCTTCAACTGCCTGATGTCGTCGGCGCGAGCGCGGAACGGCGCGTCGGCCTGCACGCGGACGGAGTAGGTGCGGCCAAACTTGTTGAAGTCGTTGACGTAGTAGGAGCCGAGGTAGATCTGGAGCGTGTTGAACACCTCCGTCACGGGCACGCCGAGCTGGAGCGCCTTGGTGCGGTCGATGTCGGCGAAGAGCTGGGGTACGTTGACCTGGAAGCTCGAGAACACGCCGGCGATCTCCGGCGCTTTCTGCATCGCCGCCATGAACGCTTTCGTCGCCTCGTTCAGCGCCTCGTAGCCGAGACCGGCGCGGTCCTCGATCTGGAGCTTGAAGCCGCCGATGGTGCCGAGACCGTTAACCGGCGGCGGCGGGAACATGGCGATGAAGGCTTCCTGGATGCCGGCGTATTTCTTGTTCAGCTCGGCCGCGATGGCATTCCCGCTCAGGGCCGGACCCTTGCGCTCGTCGAACGGCTTCAGCGTCGAGAACACGATGCCGGCATTGGAGGAGTTGGTAAAGCCGGAGATCGACAGGCCCGGGAAGGCGACCGAACTCTCGACACCGGGCTGGGTCAGCGCGACGTCGCTCATCTTGCGGATCACCTCTTCGGTGCGGTCGAGCGTTGCACCGTCAGGCAGCCGTGAGAAGCCGACGAGATATTGCTTGTCCTGACCGGGGACGAAGCCGCTCGGCACCTGCTGGAACAAGAGGGCGGTGAGGCCGACCAGCACCACGTAAAGGCCCATCACCGCAGCCTTGCCGGAGATCACGTTGGTGACGGTGCCGCTGTAATTCTCGGATGAACGCGTGAAGGCGCGGTTGAAGCCACGGAAGAACCAGCCAAGGCTCTTTTCCATGATGATCGTCAGCCGATCCTTCGGCTCGTTGTGGCCCTTGAGCAGCAGCGCCGACAGCGCCGGCGACAAGGTCAGCGAGTTGACGGCGGAGATCACGGTCGAGATCGCGATCGTCAGGGCGAACTGCTTGTAGAACTGCCCGGTGAGGCCCGAGATGAAGGCGAGCGGCACGAACACCGCGATCAGCACCATCGCGATCGCGATGATCGGACCCGAAACCTCGCGCATCGCCTGATAGGTGGCGTCGCGCGGCGACAGTCCGGCCTCGATGTTGCGCTCGACGTTCTCGACCACGACGATGGCGTCGTCGACGACGATGCCGATCGCGAGCACCAGGCCGAACAGGCTGAGCGCGTTGATGGAGAAGCCGAACACGTGCATCACGGCGAAAGTGCCGACGATCGACACGGGCACCGCCAGCAGCGGAATGATCGAGGCCCGCCAGGTCTGGAGGAACAGGATCACGACCAGCACCACCAGCGCGATCGCCTCCAGCAGGGTGTGGATCACAGCCTCGATCGAGGAGCGCACGAACTGGGTGGGGTCGTAGACGATCTGGTAGGACACGCCCTCCGGCATGTTCTTCTTGATCTCGGCCATGGTGGCGCGGACGTGGTCGGAAATCTGGAGCGCATTGGAGCCGGGCGCCTGGAAGATCGGGATCGCCACCGCCTGCTTGTTGTCGAGCAGCGAGCGCAGGCCGTATTCGGACGCGCCGAGCTCGATGCGCGCGACGTCGCGCAAGCGCACCACTTCGCCGCGGGCACCGGTCTTGACGACGATGTCGGCGAACTGCTCCTCGTTCGCAAGCCGGCCTTCCGCGTTGACGGAGAGCTGGAGGTCGATGCCCTTCACGTTCGGGGAGGAGCCGACCACGCCGGCGGCGGCTTCGACGTTCTGCGCCTGGATCGATTTGACGATATCGCTCGCGGTCAACCCGTGTTCCGCCGCCTTCTGCGGGTCGACCCAGACCCGCATCGAATAGTCGCCGGCGCCATAGAGTTGGACGTCACCGACGCCGTCGATCCGCGCCAGCCGGTCCTTGACGTTGAGCACCGCGTAGTTGCGCAAATACGTCATGTCGTAGCGGCCGTTGGGCGACAGCAGATGCACCACCATGGTGAGGTCGGGCGACGACTTCTTGGTGATGATGCCGAGCTGGCGCACGACGGCCGGCAGGCGCGGCTCGGCCTGCTGCACCCGGTTCTGCACCAGCTGCGTCGCCTTGTCGGGGTCGGTGCCGAGGCGGAACGTCACCGTCAGCGTCATCGCACCGTCGGTGGTCGCCTGGCTCGACATGTAGAGCATGCCCTCGACGCCGTTGATCTGCTCCTCGATCGGGGTCGCCACCGTCTCCGCGATCACCTTCGGGTTGGCGCCGGGATAGGTCGCGCGCACGAGGACGGAGGGCGGCACCACGTCCGGGTATTCCGAGATCGGCATCGCGAACAGCGAGATCAGGCCGGCAAGGAAAATCAGGACCGACAGCACGCCGGCAAAAATCGGACGGTCGATGAAGAACTTTGAGAGATTCATGGCTTTGCCCCTGGGCAATATCCTGCGGTTCTCCGACAACTCCGTCGTCATTCCGGGGCGCGGGCAAAGCCCGCGAGCCCGGAATCCGGAGGTGAAGTGATCGGAGTTTCGTAATCTCGAGATTCCGGGCTCGCGCTATGCGCGCCCCGGAATGACAGAGAACATCAGCGTTGCACCACGTCCTGGTTGCTGTGGTTGGAAGCCTGCTGCGGCCCGCGCACACCCATCGCCGCCACCTCGGTCTTGAGGAGGGTGCCGGGCCGCACGCGCTGCAGGCCGTTGACGACGATGCGATCGCCGGGCTTCAGGCCCGCGGTGACGATGCGCAAGCCGTCGACTGCGCCGCCGAGCGTGATCGGCCGGTAGACCGCGCGGCTGTCGTCACCGACCGCCATCACGAACTTCTTGTCCTGGTCGGTGCCGATCGCGCGCTCGTCGATCATCACCAGCGTCTGCTGCTTCGGCTGGCCCATGCGCACGCGGGCGAACTGGCCGGGGATCAGGCGCCCGTCCGCGT
Organism: Bradyrhizobium sp. CCBAU 11386; assembly: GCF_028128955.1. Taxonomy (NCBI): domain Bacteria; kingdom Pseudomonadati; phylum Pseudomonadota; class Alphaproteobacteria; order Hyphomicrobiales; family Nitrobacteraceae; genus Bradyrhizobium; species Bradyrhizobium sp. CCBAU 11386. Next base: position 148,527 of record NZ_LBKA01000261.1, on the reverse strand, counting down.
TCTGGAACACCGCGCGGACGCGGATAGTGCCGCTCTGGCCGTTGACCTGGTTGTCGATGAGCTGGATATGGCCTTTCGCCGAAAGGCCCCCGGAGGTCGCCATCTCCACCGGGATCTGGTCGAGATTGCCGCGCTTGCCGGAAGCATCCGCGATCGAGTTCAGCGCGTGCAGCACGACCTCTTCGTCCGCATCGAACGACGCGTAGATCGGATTGACGGAAACGAGCGAGGTCAGCACCGGGGAGGCGGTGCCGGCGGCGACGAGATTGCCGACGGTGACCTCGATCTTGCCGACGCGGCCGTCCACGGGCGCGCGCACCTCGGTGTAATCGAGATTGAGCCTTGCGGTCTGGAGCGTTGCTTCGGCCGCCTTGACGTTGGCGATGGCCTCGCGATTGGCGTTGTCGCGCTGGTCGTAGTCGCGCCGCGTGACGACGGCATTGCCGACGAGCTGCGCACCACGCTCGAGCTCGCTCTGGGTGAACACCACGCGCGCCTTCGCCGCCTCGAGCTGGGCGTTGGCCTTGTCGACCTCGGCCGCGTAGGGCGCCGGATCAATCTTGAACAGGACGTCACCGGCTTTCACCAGCGCGCCTTCGGTGAAATTGGTCGACAGGATCGCACCGGCCACGCGCGGGCGAAGCTCGACGCGCTGGATGGCCTCGAGCCGGCCGGAGAAATCGTCCCACAGCACGGTCTGCCGCGGCTCGATCATCGCGACCGTGACGGAGACGGCTTGCTCGGCCGCGGCCGCCGTTGCGGTCGCTTGCGCTGCGCGAAAGTAATGGCCGGTCGCGATCGAACCGGCCACGGCGAGGGCACCCACGATGGCGACACCGCCGAGAAGGCGACGGATACGGCCAGGGCGAGAGGTATTGTGGGAGGGGGGCATTTGCGCGCTCCAGATATGTAGTGTTCACTACAGATGTGGAGCTGGATACCGCAGCGCAAGATACTTATGTACCGTTCGCTAAGAAAATTGTAGCCGCTTACCGCAAGAATTGGAAGGCGGAAGAGAAAATAAAGCGAGAACAAATAGATAGGATCATGCGTTAGGCTGAGGGACGACGCCGAATCCGAGGAGACAGAGAGATGGGCATGGGACGCCCCCGCGAGTTCGACGCCGATGTGGCGTTGGATCAGGCGATGGAAGTGTTTTGGCGCCATGGCTATGAGGGCGCCACGATTGCCCAGCTCACCGAGGCGATGGGCATCAACCCACCGAGCCTTTATGCCTGCTTCGGCAACAAGGAAGGCCTGCTGAAGGCCGCGCTCGACCGCTACACCAAATTGCGCGGCGTCTGGATGGACGAGGTAGTTGCCGCGCCGACCGCTCGCGAGGTTGCCGAGCGGATGCTGATGGGCATCGCCGACAAGCAGACTGATCCCGCCAATCCGCCCGGATGCCTGCTCGTGCAAGGCGGCATTGCCTGCGGCAGCGGCTCCGAGAACGTCCCGTTCGAACTCGCCGCCCGCCGCGCCCAGAACGAAGACCAGCTCCGCGACCGCTTCATCCGCGCCAAGGCGGAGGGCGATCTCAAGGAGACATCCGATCCCGCGGCGCTGGCGCGCTATGTCTCGGCGGTGTCAGTGGGCATGGGCGTGATGGCGTCTTCGGGTGCGGATCGCGAAGCGCTGCGACAGGTCGCGAGCGTGGCCGTGCAGGCGGTTGAGGCGCAGTCGGAGTCATAGGTGTTGATGGATCATCTTCGCGACCACCGGACTTGATAGATATTGCGCGATAGAATGTCGATCGGGGTCGTCACCGACGATGTCGGTGCTGTCCTCGACGCCACCAAAGCCGATTGATTTCTCGAGGATTGCACGCCCGAGCGTGACGAAATCGTCCTCGTGGCGGGCGTTGAACCAGTGTCCAATCGGCGGTTTTGGCATCGTCCCGCGAGGCGGGAGAATTGATTTGAACATATTTACGCCAAGCGGCGAGCCGAGTGTTACAAAAAGAGGAACATCTCGCTGCGTCGCGCCGGCTAGAACGCGATAGGAAACGACCGACCCGAGAGAATGCGCAATGACAATAACCGGATCGAGCTGATCGCCGAAGATCGCTGATGTTACCCGCTTGTCGATCTGTACCGCCAAAACCTTGTCATCGATGTAGATGACGGCTTGACGAAGAAACAAGTGCGCAATCAGCTTGCCCTTGGTTGGAAGAATTCGTTCGAGTATGGAGGCAAAGCTGATGATCCAGCCTTCATGCGGTACCCCTTGCGCTACGGCTTCTTGCGGCAAATTCAGATCGAGAGCAGCTTCAGCAAGCTCGGTGTTCGTTACGCCGGCGGCATTCGCATATTCCTGGAGCAGGCCGACGGCGAAGCCGGTCGAAATCGTGGGTGTGCCCATTTCCACAGCATCGCTCTTGGTCAAGCCGGCGAGGAGGTCAGCATAATAGGCGACCGTGATATCGGGGCGAGGTTTGGCCACAAGGCCAGCGGCCTTCCACCCGCGCTCGAGGGCTTCCCACCACGATTGCTCGATCGTTTCGGGTTTGTTTTGCTCGTTGTTGATTCCGTGGACGAATGCAATGCGCATGAATCACAACTCCCGCAGGATCTCAAGCAGACTTTCGCCGACGTCGTCGCCCTCGAACGTCGAGATTGGAGACGGCGTGAGCTTCCCCGTTAACTCCCAGCATTTTCGATGGACGTCATGTCGGCTTTTCTCGATGTGTTGCCAACCCGCGCGAAGCAGTGGTGTTATCCCCGCGACATCGATTGCAGTCTCGGGAGTTTTTTCCCACACGAAGCTTGCGGAGCGAAATCGTCGCCTGGATTTGGGAGTCTCCGCCACCGCGGGAACCTCGATACGAAAGCCACCATCGCGACGCCTCTTGAGCTCCACTTGAGCAAGCATAGCAATGTCGAAAGGCACGTCCTGATCGTGCCTCTGATAATAGTAGCACATTCTGCGAATGTTCTCTACATCGCCGACGGCATTGTAAAGGTACGCCGCGACGACCCCATATAACGGGTCCGCATGCTTCGCGTAGCGAATACCTTCTGCAAGTATGGACATGTCTTCGGCAGAAAGAGTCCCTGCTGAAAGACCCTTGAGTGCCTCCGCAGCCGTAAGCTCTGTGCCTGGGGATGGATATTCTGCGCCCCAGGCCAGAAGCTCGATACCAGCCGCATCTCCCTTGTTGATGAGCGCTGTACACCAAAGTCGGCGGTGCAAGGGAAGTGTCGTGAACAGATCTTCCATCTGGATGAGAGCGACACCGCTTCGGCTGGTCGCCGTGTACGGTCTTTCGAACAGCGCAAACGTATTCCATCTCGGGCCCGAGGGGTGACGTTCAATAAGGTCGTTGCCAATTGGTGCGCTGGTATTGAAACTTGGTGCGTGAACGTGTGGTATGTCCGTTGCGCTAGAGAGGAGTAGAGGGGCTTGCGGATAGTCCCGAACTACGGGCCCGATGAGAGGCTGCAGTTCAGCGACGTACGGGCCTTTCCATTCTGACCGAGAGTTTGCAATTCGTCGTAACTGGGCCGTGGTACGCGCCTCTTTGCGTTGGGCCTCTGTCTTCCTTGCTCGTGTTCCGGTATCGAATCGGCCGCTTGCCTCTCCAACCTTTCCAAATATGACATAGTCGTTGATCTTCGGGCGGAATCCGGCGTCACATTGTGGTACCTGCCACCTTTGGACATCAAGTGCCGCTTCGGGGACTTTGCTTTCGAGGTAGTCGGCGAGACTCTGGCTGGAAACGATCCTGCGACCTGTCTCCAAATAGGTCTGGTCAAGCGCCTCTGAATCTTCAGGTGGGGAGAGAGCGCGGATCAATACGTTGGAGAAGATGCAATAGGCAGCTTTTCCGTTCTTCGAGGGCACGGCGAAGGATTGCTCGCCATCCTGCGAGGAGAAGAAATTGTCTTTTTGAATAGGCTTAGCGTCACCTTCATAGGCATCGACGACCGAACTCGCTAGGCCCTGCACAACCAGCGGACTACGGCATGCATCGCTGAAGATCGCGATTTGCTTCGGTCCGTATGTCGCGAGTATGTCGCGAAATCCGATCCTGCTGATACGCTCGTTTGGCTGCTTGGGTCCCGCTGAGAGAACCCAATATTGGTCCTGCGCTGCGTGAATCCCGTGGCCGCAGAAATAGACGATGATGCGAGGGCGATCGAGCAGACGTTTTGGATCGACCTGGCCGGTAACAGCGCTGATCGGCGTGAGCTCGTCCTTGATTCGCGCGACCGTGACGCGCTCGTTGGCGTCGTCGATCTTGATAACCTCGTATCCCTGGCTTGCCGCCCAAGTCGAAAATAGGTCGACCGAAGTCAGGACACCGTCGAGCTGTGGCATCGTGGCGGCCTTGTGTACGCCGATGGCAACAAACAGGGGGCTTGGCATCCCGACCTCGCACACGCAGCTCCCGCACCGGTTGAAGTCGGCACGCTCTGCGTCTGTGCTTGTAGCGCGACTTGAGTTCCGGACACAATTGCTTTGCTGGAACAGGGCCGATGATGTTCGGAGCGCCAGACCTCTCGTTTCGCTCAACAGTTGCGGTGGTCGCCGGCGAAATAATTGCGAGTATCCAATGTATTATCGGAAGTTCTCTGCCCGATTGCTTAGGGGGGGTTCAACTCTGAGGGCTTGCGCCATCGACGGCGGCAGCTTCAGGTTGCGGCCCAAAGAACATGGTGAATGTGGCACATCCGATGCTTGCGTCGGGAGTGCGATCCGAGGCGAGCAAGGACCGCGGCTATCCTCGGAGGCTTCCTTAGGGACCGGTTCGGCAGGTTCCTTGACCTTGAACTCTTAAGGCCGCGATGTCGCTGAGCAGATCTTAATGGGCATCGCCGACTAGTAGACCGACCGAGCCGCGCTGGCGCGCTATGTCTCGACGGTGTCAGTGGGCATGGGCGTGATGGCGTCTTCGGGAGCGGACCGCGACGCGCTGCGGCAGGTGGCGAGCGTCGCGGTGCAGGCGGTCGAGGCGCAGTCGGCCGAGAGAACGTGATTCATTTCGCGAATGACGTTGCAGAGAGCGCCGGCGGCGGGACGAAGCCGCCGAACTCGCGTTCAATCAGTCCGGCCAGCGCAATCGTCGTGCGGTCCTCGAGATAGGGTCCGATGATCTGCACGCCGATCGGCAGGCCCGAAGGCGTGCGCTCGATCGGAACGGCCGTCGCCGGCAGTCCGCAGGTCGAAGCAGGATCCGCCCAGATGAAGCACGCATCGGAGTAGTTGTAGAGCTTTCCATCGATGTCGAGTTGCCGCGCGTCGAACGGCTCGGACTGGTCATGCGGAAAGGCCGGCACGGCGGCGGCCGGATAGATCACCGCGTCGAAGTCGCGGAAGAGCTGCTGCCATTTCTGTTGCAGTTGCAGGCGTGCCGCATCGGTCGCCAGCCATTCGCGATGGGTCATGCCCCAGCCGCGCGTGCGCTCGGCGTGCAGGCTGCGGTCGTCGGGCGCCAGTGCTGCGGCAAGTCCTTGCGCCTCTGCGAGGGCGGCCGGGGTCAGGCGCGGACTTCGCGCGGCGTTCAACAGCCTCATGTAGAGCCGCGCGGATTCGGCGAGATCTGGTAGCAACGTGCTCGACCGCGCGACCTGTGCGCCCGATCGCGCGAGCCGTTCCGCCAGCCGTCCGATCGCGGAGCGCACGGCGTCACCCGTCGGCATCAACGGATGCGTATCGATCACGAGGATCCTGAAATTCTTCAGCTGGTCGTGTCGCGGGCCCGGCAGCGCCAGGCGATAGCCGATCCCGTCCCGCGTCTCGTCGGGGCCGGCAATCACGTCGAGCGCCAGGGCGAGATCCGAGGCCGTGCGTGCCATCGGTCCGACGACAGCCAGATCGCCCTGGCCAGGGACGGGCGGGGCCGGCGGCAGGCTGTATCCGCGCAGCGGGACCAGGCCGAGGCTCGGCTTGTGTCCGAACACGCCGCAGAAATGCGAAGGGACCCGGATCGATCCGCCGATATCCGAGCCGATCGAGAGCGGACCGAAGCCCGCGGCCAGCGCCGCGCCCGATCCTCCCGAGGAGCCGCCGGGTGATCGGCCGAGATCCCACGGGTTGTTCGTCGTCCCGTGGATGTCGTTGTAGCTCTGGAAATCCCGCAGCCCGATCGGGATATTGGTCTTGCCGATGATGATGGCGCCCGCCGCCTTCAACCGCGAGACGACGAGGGCGTCTTCCGCCGGTTGAAAATCCCTGAAATGTGGAAAGCCCCATGTCGTCGGCAGGCCGGCGACGTTGAACGGTTCTTTCAAGGTCACGGGGATGCCGAGCAATGGCCGGCGCTCGCCGCGGCCAAGCGCGGCGTCGGCGGCGCGCGCGGCGTCTCTTGCGCGATCGAAATCGCGAACGATGACGGCATTGATCCGCCCGTCCAGCGCCTCGATGCGCGTGATCGTATGTTCGAGCAGCTCTAACGCAGACATCCTGCGTGCGTGCAGGGCACCCAGAAGTGCGCTGATCGAGCCGTAATCCAAGTCGGCGGCATCCGAGGCCAACCCGCGCTGCATCACGATCTCCATTGTGTGGCTGCTGATACTTCGTAGCGCAATCCGGGACATATCCCAATGCGGATGCAAGACCCGGATTACGCTGCGCTCCATCTGGGCTGCGAAGCTGCAATTCGCGAGCCGACCCAAGCATGGATCATGCAATTTTGAAAACGGGATGAGGAGGCCGCGCAGCGGTCACCAGACCTGCTTGCCGATTGGGGGACGGCACCGTCCGAAAACAGCGATGTCTTCCGAACGGTTAATGGCGTCGGCTCGACGGCGAATTTCACAATTGGCGATTATGCAATCCTGCGCCTGTCTTGCCCGACGTGTCAAACGTCCGCGCCGGCGGGGCTCGCGCCGCGCGGAGCGAAATTCCTCAATGATTTGTACTGTGCATTGGGTTGTTTTCGCGTTTTTTGTCCGAGCGTTCCGACAGAGACAGAGCAACAGCAGCCGTCAGAGTCCGTATTCAACCGGAAGTCCTAAGAATTCTTACACACAGTCCTGGCACGCTCCGCGCGTCAATATCCGCAACCTGCATCGTCGCATCTCATTGCGCGCACGAAAAGATAGGACCCGCGGGCATCGAGGGGGCGTTACCCATGACAGCACTTGCTTCTGACGCCGGTCGCGCGAAGGGTGGGATCGTGCCGATCCTGTTGTGCGTCGTGCCGTTCAGCCAGATTCCGCTCGATGCCTATACGCCCGGCCTGCCGCAGATGGTGGTGGACCTTTCCGCCGATCCGGCGTCGATGCAGAACACCGTCACCGCCTACATGCTCGGCATGAGCCTCGCGCTTGTGCCGGTCGGCATCGCCTCCGATACGCTGGGTCGCCGCAACGTCCTGCTTGCAGGGCTATCGGTGCTCATCGCTATGAGCATTGCCTGTGCGCTCGCCACCAGCGCCTCGCTGCTGCTCGCGCTGCGCTTCCTGCAAGGCGTCGGCGGCTGCACCTGCCTGGTCGTTGCCTACGCGGTCGCGGCCGATTGCTTTCGCGGCCGCGAGCTCACCGCAATCTCCGGCCTGCTTGGCGCGGCCTGGGGGCTCGCACCCGTGCTGGCGCCGGCGGCCGGCGGCTTCATCGTCGAGCTGACGTCGTGGCGCGGGGTGTTCGTCATCATCGCCATTGCCGCGGCGATCGTCGCCGCGATCGTGGTGGTGCTGCTGCCCGAAACCTTGCCGGCGGATCGCCGCGCACCGTTCGATCCGCGCCGCACCGCCGGCATCCTCCGCGAGGCGCTCGTCCGTCCGGGCTTCCTGGCCTTCGTGCTGGTCTTTGCAGCTGCCGCCAGCGCGCAACTGGCATTCGGCGTCGTCGCGCCCTTCTTCTACCAGACCGGCCTCGGTTATTCGGCGGCCATCTACGGCCTCGTCGCGCTCGGCCTTGGCGGCGTCAATCTCGCCGGTGAGCTCGGCTGCGCGCATTTCGCGCGCGTCATGCCGGCCCGCATGCTGGGCTCCGGCGCCTTCACGCTGTTTCTCGCCGGTGCTGCGGTCCTGACCGCGACCGGCATGGTCTTCGGTCTCGATTTCGAGTCCATCACGATCGGCGGTGCGCTGGTGCTCGGTGGCTGCGGCGTGTTGTGCCCGATGATGTACGGCATGGCGCTCGGCCTGTTCGAGCGTGACCACGGCCTGATCGGTGGCCTCATCAGCGCGCTCTGCTACCTCGCGGTGAGCGGTGCCATGGCGATCGCGGCGGTGCTGCCTGAAGCAACGCAGGCGCCGATCGGATGGCTTTATCTCGGCCTCTGCACTGTTGCGGGCACGCTGCTTGCGATCTCGCTGCCCGCGGCGCGCCACGCCACACAGACTTAAGGAAGGACCCAATTCATGACCACCGTCGGTATTCGCGGCACGTTCTTCGACTTCGTCGACGATCCCTGGAAGCACGTCGGCAACGAGCAGGCCGCCGCGCGCTTTCATCAGGACGGCCTCATGGTCGTCACCGACGGCGTTATCAAGGCGTTCGGTCCCTACGAGAAGATTGCCGCCGCACATCCCGGCGTGCAGGTCACCCATATCAAGGACCGCATCATCGTTCCGGGCTTCATCGACGGCCACATCCATTTGCCGCAGACCCGGGTGCTCGGCGCCTATGGCGAGCAACTGCTGCCGTGGCTGCGGAAGTCGATCTATCCCGAGGAGATCAAGTACAAGGATCGCAACTACGCGCGCGAGGGCGTGAAGCGTTTTCTCGACGCACTGCTCGCCGCCGGCACCACCACCTGCCAGGCATTTACCAGCTCCTCGCCGGTCTCGACCGAAGAGCTGTTCGAAGAAGCGAGCAGGCGCAACATGCGCGTGATCGCGGGCCTCACCGGGATCGACCGCAACGCGCCGGCCGAATTCATCGATACCCCGGAGAACTTCTATCGCGACAGCAAGCGGCTGATCGCGCAATACCACAACAAGGGGCGCAACCTCTACGCCATCACGCCGCGCTTCGCCTTCGGCGCCTCGCCCGAGCTATTGAAGGCGTGTCAGCGCCTCAAGCACGAGCACCCGGACTGCTGGGTTAATACCCACATCTCCGAGAACCCGGCCGAGTGCAGCGGCGTGCTGGTCGAGCACCCGGATTGCCAGGATTATCTCGGCGTCTACGAGAAGTTCGACCTGGTCGGTCCAAAGTTCTCCGGCGGCCATGGCGTCTATCTCTCGAACAACGAATTCCGCCGCATGTCCAAGAAGGGCGCGGCGGTGGTGTTCTGCCCGTGCTCGAACCTGTTCCTCGGCAGTGGCCTGTTCCGTCTCGGCCGCGCCACCGATCCCGAGCATCGCGTGAAGATGTCGTTCGGCACTGACGTCGGCGGCGGCAACCGCTTCTCGATGATCTCCGTGCTCGACGACGCCTACAAGGTCGGCATGTGCAACAACACGATGCTCGACGGCAGCATCGATCCATCGCGCAAGGACCTCGCGGAAGCCGAGCGCAACAAGCTATCGCCCTATCGTGGCTTCTGGTCAGTCACGCTCGGCGGCGCCGAAGGCCTCTACATCGACGACAAGCTCGGCAATTTCGAGCCCGGCAAGGAGGCCGATTTTATCGCGCTCGATCCGAACGGCGGGCAAGTCGCGCAAGCGTGGCACCAGTCGCTGATCGCCGACGGCGCCGGCCCGCGCACGATGGATGAGGCCGCGAGCATGCTGTTCGCCATCATGATGGTCGGCGACGATCGCTGCGTCGACGAGACCTGGGTGATGGGCAAGCGTCTCTACAAGAAGAGCTGAAGCGGATAGCCGCCGATGAGCGCATCTCCTGACACAGCCGGCCAGCCGGTCGCCCTCGTCATCCAGCGCCGCATCGCCGACGACGGCTTTGCCGCGTTCTCGCGGTGGAACGGCGAGGTCGGCGAGGCGCTCAAGGCGTGGCCGGGCTTCCTCAGCCAGGAGGTGGTGCCGCCGCAGCCGCCGGCGCATGTGGACTGGGTGACGATCCTGCGCTTCGCCAGCCCGGCCGCAGCACGCGCCTGGCTTCAGAGCGAGGTGCGGGCGCGGCTGATCGGACAGGTGCAGCGCTTCTTCGTCGGCTCGGAGGACGTCCATATCCTGCCGGATACCGGCGTTGAGCGCGACAGCGCGGTCTCTGCTGTGATCTCGTTCAAGGTACCAGACGGGCTCGAGGACACATTCCTCAAATGGCAGCAGCGCATCCAGGCCGCGGAGGCCGAGTTCAAGGGCTTTCTGCGCCACAAGATCGAGCGGCCGATTCCGGGCCTGCACGAGGAGTGGATCGTCATCCTGTCGTTCGACAGTGATGCCAACCTCAATGCGTGGCTCGACTCGCCCTTGCGGCAGACCCTGCTCAAGGAGGGCGCGCGCTTCAACGCCGGCATGAACGTGAAGCGGGCGAGCTATGGCTTCAATTTCTGGTTCCCGGCCGGCAAGACGCAGGCGCCGGAGCAAGGCCCGGCGCTGATCTGGAAGAGCAACCTCATCGTGCTCCTGGTGCTCTATCCGGTGGTCTATCTCTGGGGCTATCTCATCAGCCGGCCGCTGATCGACAGCCACGGCGTGCCGGTTTGGCTGTCGCTGTTCGTTGGCAATCTCGTGAGCACCCAGCTGCTCGGCTGGTGGCTGGTGCCGGCCGCCTTTAGGGCGTTGGACTGGTGGGTTGCGCCGAAGGCGGCGCTCGGTCGCCAGATCGCGGGATACGCACTGCTTGCCGCGCTCTACGCTGCGTCAATGGGCCTGTACGCGCTGCTGCTCGCATGGCATTGGGGACGGTGAGACCGTCCACCGTGCCGGCCGCTCCGGTGCTGTCGGGAAGAGCGGCGGTCTCAGGACACTGACGCGCATGTTCGCCCTGACATTTCTCGGGACCTCGGCCAGCGTTCCGTCTGCGGAACGCAACCATCCCGCCCTCCTGGTGGAGGCGGCGGGCAAGCGCATCCTGGTCGATTGCGGCGAAGGCACGCAGCGCCAGCTGCTGCGCAGCGGCGCCGGCTTCCGGCGGCTCGATCGCATCCTGCTGACGCACGCTCATCTCGATCACGTGCTCGGCATCCCCGGTCTCTTCTCGACGCTGGGCTTGCGGCAGAACTCCGACGTGATGACCATTCATGGCGGCCCGGGCACACTCGACATCGTCATCCGGATGCTGGCGGGCCTGTGGGGCGCGGGCAGGGCGCCGATCCCCATGGCGTTCGCGCCGCTCACCGAGGGCCAGGTCATCGATGCCGGCGACTTCACGATCGACTGCTTTCCAGTCCGCCATCGCGACACCGACAGCTTTGGTTTCTCCTTCCAGAGCCCCGCACGCCGCCATCTTCTGTCCGATCGTCTCACGACCCTTGGTGTCCCCGACGGTCCCTTGCGCGGCGAATTGGCTCAAGGCCGACCGGTCGTGATCGAAGGTGGCCGGACGATTGATCCGGAGGACGTGCTGGGGCCGCCGAGCGGCGGCAGGAAGCTCGTCGTGATCGGCGACACGGAGACCACCGAGGGGCTGTCGCAATACGTCGCTGACGGCGACATGCTGGTGATCGAGGCGACGTTCGTCGATCGCGACGCGCCGACCGCGCGGGACTACGGCCACCTCACCGCAGCAGAAGCAGCCGCCTTTGCGGCCGCGAACAATGTCGGGCAGCTCGTGCTGACCCATATGTCGGGACGTTACGAGGACGAAGAGATCCTGGCCGAGGCGGCAAGGATCTTCCCGAACAGCCGGATCGCAGCCGACTTCGATCACATCGTCGTCTAGTCGCAGCTCTCAGCCAGACAATCCCGACTTGATCGCGATGTCCTGCACCTGGCGCGTCACCTGCATGAGCCGCGGCAGCGCCTGGTCGCGAAAGGCCGGCATGTCCATGCGCATTGCGTCGATGGTGACGCTCAATCCCCCGATCACAACACCCTGGGCGTCGAAGATCGGCGTCGCCAGCGTACGCAAGCCATAGGCGTTTTCGCCGTCGGAGACGGCATGGCCTTTCTTCTTCACCAGATCGAGCCGGGCGAGCAGGGCATCGAGATCGGTCAGCGTTCGCTCCGACAGCTTGACGCGCGGGCGCGCTTCCAGTCGCTCGATCTGCTCGTCCCGCGCCAGATGCGCCAGCATGACATGGCCGAGCGCGGCGCTGTAGGCGGGAATGCGCGAACCCGGCCGCCGATCCATCTTGTGGCGGTCGAGGCCGGCGCCGACGCGCGCGAGGTAGATCACGTCGCCGCCGTCGAGAATGCCGAGCGAGGCCGCATCGCCCACCTCAGGCACGAGGTCGCGCAGCAGCGGCTCGACGATGGCTCGCAGCGATCCGTGCGACAGCACGGTGTAGCCGAGGTCGAGACAGGCGAGCCCGAGGCGGAAGCGGCGGCTCTGCGGAACCGGCTGGAGATAGCCGAGCTCGATCAGGGTCTGGATCAGCCGGAACGCGGTCCCGCGATCGAGATCGGCGCGTGCGGCAACTTCACTCAGGGTGAGCTCGAAGGCCTCGCTGGTGAAACTCCTGAGCACCGCGAACGCCTTGCCGACGGAAGCGACGTAATTCTTGGGATTGTTCTTTGGATCCTTCTTGGGATTTTGCGGCGCTGTTTCCGTTTTCCGCTTTGCGGCCTTTTTTTCGGCCTTGGCCATGCTTGAATGCCCTGCCATGACAGCCGTCGCCCTTGACGCGGCGGCAGCCGGATCCTACCAACATGTCAGATCATAACAAATGTTCGCATTCCGAACAATATCGATTTGACGATCGGAGGAAGTTTGTCGACATCATCGCTGCACCCTCATGGCGTGTTCTCCGCCGCGCTGACGCCGCTCGACGCCGAGCTCGCCCCCGATCATGCGCGCTTCGTCGCGCATTGCCGCTATCTCCTGGATGAAGGCTGCGACGGCATCGCGCTGCTGGGCACCACGGGCGAGGCGAACTCTTTCTCGGCCGCCGAGCGCACCGCGCTGCTCGAAGCCGTGGTGGCCGCCGGCATCGCGCCGCAGCGGCTTCTTCCCGGCACCGGCGTTGCCGCGCTCAGCGAGACCATCGCGCTGACGCGTCACGCGCTCTCGGTCGGCGTCGACACCGTCGTCATGCTGCCGCCGTTCTACTACAAGGGCGTCAGCGACGACGGCATCTTTGCCTCCTATAGCGAAGTCGTGCAGCGCATCGGCGATGCCAGGCTCAAGGTCGTGCTCTATCACATCCCGCAGATGTCGGCGCAGCCGATCTCGCATGCCTTGATCGAGCGGCTGCGTGCCGCCTATCCGGCGACCTTCACCGGCATCAAGGATTCCTCCGGCGACTTCGCCAACATGACCGCGATGGTCGAGCGCTTCCCCGGCTTTTCGGTCCTGGTCGGGGCCGATCCGTTGCTCCTGCCGTTGCTGCGCAAGGGCGGCGCGGGCTGCATCACCGCCACTTCCAATCTCGTCGCGCGCGATCTCGCCTATGTCTACAAGCACTTTCGCGACAGCGACGACGATGCGGCGCTCAAGGCGGCGCAGGCGCGCATCGTGAAGGCGCGCGAGCTGGTCTCGCGGTTCCCGCAGATGGCCTCGCTGAAGGCGCTGGTGGCCGAGCGTACCGGTCACTCCGGATGGCAGCGGCTGCGGCCGCCGCTGGAATCGCTGCCGCCGGCTCAGGTGAAAGAGCTGCTCGCGGATGCTGCTGCATTCGCTGCCGCCACCGTCTAGACTTGGCGCGGGCGACGAGGCGATCCGATGTCCGATTCTTTCCAGGATGCGTTGGCCGGGCTGGCTGATATCGTCGGCGACAAGCAGGTCATCGCGTCCGGGCCCGACCAGGAGCCCTATGTGGTGGACTGGCGCGGGCGCTATCACGGCCGCGCCGTCGCGGTGGTGAAGCCCGGCTCGACCGCCGAGGTCGCCTCCGTCGTCAAATTCTGCGCGGCAAGGCGGCTCGCGATCGTGCCGCAGGGCGGCAACACCGGCATGTGCGGGGCGGCGACGCCGGACGACCGCGCGGGCAATGTCGTGATCCGGCTCGACCGCATGCGGGCGGTGCGCGACGTCAGCCCGCTCGCCAACACGATCACCGTGGAGGCCGGCTGCATCCTCGCCGAGGTGCAGGCTGCGGCGCAGGACGTCGATCGCTATTTTCCCCTGAGCCTCGGTGCCGAAGGCTCCTGCCAGATCGGCGGCAACATCTCGACCAATGCCGGCGGCACCGCCGTGCTGCGCTACGGGCCGACGCGCGATCTCGTGCTCGGCCTAGAGGTCGTGCTGCCCGACGGGCGCGTCTTCAATGGCCTGCGCGCGCTGCGCAAGGACAACACGGGTTACGCGCTCAAGCAGCTCTTCATCGGCGCCGAAGGAACGCTTGGCATCGTCACCGCGGCGGTGCTGAAACTGTTCGCGCCGCCGCGCAGCTCGGCTTTGGCGTTATTGAAGTTGCTGGGTGTCGAGCAGGCGCTCGAGATCATGCAGCGCCTGCGCGGTGCTGTCGGTGATCGGCTCGGCAGCCTCGAGATCATGTCGCGGTCGCAGATCGAGGCGATCGCGAAGACCGTGCCGCATGTCACGATCCCCTTCGAGCTGACGACGCCGTGGTATCTGATCGTCGAGCTGACCGACACGCTCGCGGGCATGGACCTGAACGAGCCGCTGGCCGCGGTGCTTGCAGAGGCGATGGAGGCGGGGTTCGCTGAGGACGCCGTACTGGCCTCCAGCCTGGCGCAGGCGAAGGCCATCTGGGCGGTCCGGCACAGCGTGTCCGAAGGCAACAAGCGCAGCGGTTACGTGGTGTCGCATGACAGCGTCGTGCCGCTGGAGCGCCAGGCGGCCTTCGTCGACAATGTCGAGGCCCGGATCAAGGCCGCCGTGCCGCATGCGAATGTGGTCATGCACGGCCATATCGGCGACGGCAACATCCATGTCGTGGCCTTGATCGATCGCGTGCATTGCCAGGATCCGGACGCGACGGCCAAGCTGGTGGCCGAGATCAACGAGATCGTCGACGACGAGACCGCGGCGCAAGGCGGGGCCATCAGCGCCGAGCACGGCATCGGGATCACCAATCGCGGCCGGCTCGCCCGCGTCGCCGATCCCCTCGACATCGAGCTGATGCGCGACATCAAGCAATTGCTCGACCCGGATGGCCTGATGAATCCGGGCAAGATTTTTGCCGCGGGAGGCGTGCGGCGATGACGAGCGTCCGCCTGCTTGCCGACGACCTCACCGGTGCGCTCGACACCGCGGCGGAGTTCGTCGGCCTGTGCGGACCGTTCGACGTCACCTGGCCGGAAGCGCCCGCGGCGCAAGGGTCCCGGAGCCTCGCGATCGACAGCGGCACGCGGGAGCGCTCCAGGGCCGAGAGCGTCGAGATCGTCGGGCGGCTGGCGCCGCAGCTCCGCGGGGCGACGATCGGCTACAAGAAGGTCGATAGTCTCCTGCGTGGGGCGTGGGCGGCAGAGCTCGGCGCCTGCCTGCGCGGCGGCCATTGGGCATCTTGCGTGGTCGCACCCGCCTTCGACTATCAGGGGCGCCGTACCGTCGATGGCCAGCAATTCGCGCGCACGGTGCAGGGCGAGTGGCATCGCGTCGGCGACAATCTCCTCGCCCAATTGCAGCTTGAGGGCATCGAGGCGCGGCATGGGCAGGCTGATACGCTGGCGCAGGCCGGCGTTCAGGTCTTCGATGCCGAGAGCGACATCGATCTCGATCGTGTCGTGGAGATGGGACGGCACATGCCGGGGCCCGTGCTGTGGTGCGGAAGCGGCGGATTGGCCGGGGCGCTCGCCCGGAGCCACCGTGCCGATGCGCCGAGCCAGTTGAAGCTGCCGGTGCTGGGGCTGTTCGGCTCCGACCAGCCCGCCACGGCGTCGCAGCTCGCCGCATGCGGCGAGGCGACCATCGCGCTTGCGGAAGGCGAGGGCGCGGCGCGTGTCCAGCGCAAGCTCGCCGGTGACGAAATCGCATTGGTCAAATTCTCTCTCGCCGAAGGCCTGACGCGCGCCGAGGCGGCACGGCGGATCGCGCGCGAAATGACAGCGCTGATCGCGGCGCTCGAACCGCCCGGCACATTGATCGTTGCCGGCGGCGAAACCCTGAAGGCCGCATGCGTTGCCCTTGGCGCGCATGCGCTCCAGGTGACCGGACGTATCGTTCCGGGATTGCCGCGCTCGATCCTGCAAGGCGGTCGCTGGGGCGGCGTTGACGTCGTCTCGAAGTCCGGCGCATTCGGTCCCAGCGAGCTGTGGCGCGACCTGCTCCGGGACAATCATTTGCTCAGAATGGAGAGTCCGACATGACCTCTCGTCATCTTGCCATCACCATGGGCGATCCGGCCGGGATCGGGCCGGAGATCATCGTCAAGGCCTGCGTCGGGCTGAAGGACCGGATCGCGACGGGCGATCTGCGCCTGCTGGTCATCGGCAGCGGTGCGGCGCTGGACGGCGCGAAGGCCGCGCTCGGCACCGACGTTGCGATCCCGCAGGTGTCGGCCGACGATCGCGAATGGCCCAACCTCTGCTACCTGCAGGCCGATGTCGAGGGCGATCCGATCAAGCCGGGCGTACTCAGCGCCGATGGCGGCCGCTTCGCCTACAAGGCGATCGAGCAGGGCGTGCGTCTGACGCAGGCGGGCCGGACCGCGGCCATCGTCACGGCCCCCCTCAACAAGGAAGCCCTCAACAAGGCCGGCTATCATTTCCCCGGCCATACCGAGATGCTGGCCCATCTGACCGGCGTGCGCGGCTCGGTGATGCTGCTCGCCCACGGCAACATGCGCGTCAGCCATGTCTCCACCCATGTCGCGCTGGAAGACGTGCCGAAGCGTCTGACGCCGGAGCGGTTGCGCCTGGTGATCGACCTCACCAACGATGCGCTGCGCCGGCTCGGCATTGCCAAACCGAAGATCGCGATCGCCGCGCTCAACCCGCATGCGGGCGAGGGCGGCCTGTTCGGCCGGCAGGATATCGACGTCTCAGCGCCGACGATCGCCAAGGCGGTTGCCGACGGCCTCGACGTCGTCGGCCCCGTGCCCGGCGACACCATCTTCGTCAAGCTGCGCGCCGGCCAGTTCGATGCGGCGGTCGCGATGTATCACGACCAGGGGCACATTCCCGTCAAGCTGCTCGGCTTTCAGGTCGACCCCGCGACCGGCCGCTGGCAGGAGCTCTCCGGCGTCAATATCACGCTGGGCCTGCCGATCATCCGTACCTCCGTCGATCATGGCACCGCCTTCGACATCGCCGGCAAGGGCATCGCCAACGAGCACAGCCTGATCGAGGCCATCGACTATGCCGAACGGCTGGCCGCTGGCGCCTCCGCATCCAAATCATGAGATCGACCGCACGATGACCAACGCTTTCACGCCCATCGAAATCCAACGTCCCACCATCCTGGAATTCGGCAACGGCACGATCACGGCTGCGGCGCGCTTTGCCGAGCGGATCGGCGCCAAGCGGCCGCTGGTGATTTCCGATCCGTTCAATGCGCGCCGCATCGACATGCTGGCGCTGCCGGGTGCGGTGAAGGTGTTCGGCGACGTCAAGCCCGAGCCGGACCTGCCCAATCTCGAGAAGGCGGTGGCGATGGCGCGCGAGGCCAAGCCCGATCTCGTCGTCGGCTTCGGCGGCGGCAGCGCGATGGATCTCGCCAAGCTGGTCGCGGTGCTCTGCACGAGCGACGTGGCCTTTGCCGACATCGTCGGGCCGGAGAAGGTGGCCGGCCGCAGCGTGGTGCTGATGCAGATCCCGACCACGTCGGGCACCGGCAGCGAGGCCGGCACCCGTGCGCTCGTCACCGATCCCGTCAGCCAGAACAAGCAGGCGGTGCAGAGCCGCTTCATGCTTGCCGACATCGCCATCGTCGATCCGGACCTGACGATGACCGTGCCGAAGGAGGTCACTGCGGCCACCGGCGCCGATGCGCTCGCGCATTGCGTCGAGGCCTATACCAGCCGCAAGGCGCATCCGACGATCGATCTCTACGCGCTCGAGGGTGCACGGCTGGTCGGGCGCTATCTCAAGCGCGCGGTGGCCGACGGCGGCGACCGCGAGGCGCGCGCCGGTCTTGCCCTGGCTTCGCTCTATGGCGGCTATTGCCTTGGGCCGGTGAACACCACCGCCGGCCACGCGGTGGCCTATCCGCTTGGCACGCGCCATCATATTGCGCACGGGCTCGCCTGCGCGGTGATCTTCCCGCACACGCTGGCCTTCAACATGCCGGCGGTCGAGGCGAAGACGGTCGCGGTGCTCCGGGCGCTCGGACTGCCGGAGCAGGGCGATGCGAAACGCGCGTTCGACGCAACTTACGAGTTCTGCAGGAATCTCGGTATCGAGATGCGGCTGTCCGCGCTCGGCGTGCCCAGGAATGATCTCGGCGTGATGGCCGACGAGGCGCACGCCATTCGCCGCCTGCTGGACAACAACCCGCGCGATCTCGGCCGGGATGCGATCCTGAACATGTACGAGGTCGCGTTCTAGCTATTTCTGCCGCGCAGCCAATCAACAACACAGTGAAAACAGAGGAAACTTCGATGAGATCGATGTGGCTTGCTCTTGCCTCGGTCATGCTGCTGGCGACGTCGCCGGCGAAGGCGCAGGACGGCTATCCGTCCAAGCAGGTGACGGTGATCGTTCCCTTCGCCGCCGGCGGCACAGCTGACATCTTCGCGCGCATGGTCTCCAACCATTTGCAGGTCAAGCTCGGCAAGCCCTTCGTGGTCGAGAATGTCGGCGGCGCCGGCTCGATCCTCGGCGTGACGCGGCTGGCGAAATCGGCGCCTGATGGTATCACGCTCGGCCTTGCCAGCACCTCGGCGCTCGCGATCAACCCCTCGCTCTATGGGTCGAAGCTCAGCTACCAGCCGGACAGGGATCTGGTGCCGGTTGCCCAGATCAGCATTGTACCCAACGTTCTCGTCGTGAACCCCAACAAGATCAAGGCGCGCACCGTGCCGGAGCTGATCGCCTATCTGAAGGCGAATCCGGACAAGGTCTCGTTCGGCTCGGCCGGCGTCGGCACCTCGCAGCATCTCGCCGGCGAGCTGTTTCAGCAGATGACCGGCACCAGGATGGTGCACGTGCCTTACAAGGGCTCCAGCCAGATGCTGACGGATTTGCTCAGCGGCCAGATCGATCTTGCCTTCGACAACGTGCCGCTGCTGCTGCCGCAGGTTAAGACCGGCCAGCTCGCGATGCTTGCGACCGCAACGCCCAAGCGTGCCGCGTTCGATCCGGAAGTCCCGGCCGTCGCCGAATTCCTGCCCGGCTTCGAGGCGGTCGCCTGGCACGGCTTCTTGGTCCCTGCGGGCACGCCGAAGCCGATCGTCGAAAAACTCTCCGCCGAGATTCGCGCCTTCATGCAGCAGCCGGAGGCGGTGCAGAAGATGGCCGAGCTCGGCGCGGCCGCCGTGGCGGTGGATTCGGAGCCATTCAGGGCCTACATCGCCTCCGAGACCGAGCGCTGGAAGAAGGTGATCGAGGCCGCGAACATCAAGCTGGAGTAGGTGGGGACTCTCAAAGAGCCGATTACCCTGTCGGCTCCTTGTAGCTGCATGTGACGCCGACGGAACCGTCCTTCTCGTGCCTGAGCTCCGGGCTCGAGACGGTCACGGTACGATTGGGATCCGCAAAAACCTCACGCATATGGATCATTCGCGCGCTGTCATCCAACGTCAGCAAACGGCCCGGCGCGAGTGGCCCATCGGATGCTGCCCGCGCCATGCAGTATCTGAAATCCAGCGAGCCATAAGCCGGAATCGCGGATAGTTTCCGGCTGGGCGGATCTGTCGGCCGCTCCACGATCCATTCCACCGACGATCCGAGCGGCCGGATCACGCCCGGCGGCCGGGCGAGAAATGAGCGAAACTCGCCGGTGCTCTGGTTCTTGATGAAGAAGAGAACGTCTCCGCTGACCTGGACCGCGAGACCAGCGAGGATCTCGTCGCCGACATTGATCGGGAGGTTGTCGATCACCGTGATCGCTTGTAGCGGGCCAGGCACTGTATTCGCTGAAGAGTTGCGCCACCACTCCCACCACGCAAAGTGCTCCGGTTTGTGATTGAGCCAGTGGGCGGTGCCGATCTGGGGCAAGGAAATGTTCGGTAAGCCGCCTTCGTGGCCGTCAAGGCCCACCCACACTAGCGCCCTTGGATCGTTCGAGGGCGTGAAAAGGGCAGGGATGGACGGGTGACTCACATTTGGCACGTTCCATCCGCCCGTTGCGAAGACGACCCGCTCGGGTGGAAGCGAGTGGATGAGCGCGCCCGACCAGTTCAACAGCGATTCGACCGGGCCTCCCTGGGCAGACGGTTCGATGCTGCTGAACGTTGGTCGCCTCGCCGTGAACGGCGAGGAAATCAGCCGTCGCCAGAATTCGTACAGGCGCGCCTCGGTCTTGGCATCGGGCTTCTGCGGAATGCCGTAGAGATCCAACTGATCCGGCGTCGCGCCAAGGAGATTGAAGCCGTCCGGCACCTCCTCGTAGAAGCCGTAGCTGTCACTCTTGGGCATTTTTCTCTCCCGCGGCGACACCGGAGTTCTCCCACTCGAGTTTGGCGTTCTCGACGAGCTTTGCGAATTTCGGCAGGTAGTTGCGATCCAGGAGAATCGTACTTGTTATTGCTCCTGCCAGTGTCACGCCTGCTGCGGTGTCCGACGGATAGTGAAGGCCGGCGATTTCGCGATTCTTCGCAATCCGGTCCGCAAGGAATACGAGCGACTTTCCGATCGTGGTTCTGTCAGGATCTGCCGGGGGAGGAGCCGCAGCGCCGAGCCGCTTTGGCATGACTTCGGTGAGGAGTGTCGCGAAGACATGGGCCTGGGTGGCGTGGCCGCTTGGAAACGACGCGTGCCCAGCATGCTCGATCGGCGGCATCAGCGCGGGGGCCAGTTGCGCGGGGCGTGCACGATTGAAATGAGCCTTGTAGTGCATCGTGATCAGCGCCGTGAGTGCGTCGGCGACGATCAGCATGCGCGAAGTCGCCGGATGCGTCGTCGCCGTCGCGGACACGAGGTGCAGGAACTTGCTGATGAACTCGTCAGCCTCGGTCAAGATCTCGTCGATTGCGTCGCGACGTTCGGCGAAGGCCATCTCCTTCAACGCGTCGAGGTCCGCCTGCAGACCGTCGGCCCATGGAGTCATTCCCGCGCCGAGGAGTGAAAATCCGCCGAGCCGGTCGAGCCAATCTGCTCGACGGGCAAGGTCGGACATCACGACCCATGCGTACCAGCGGGTCGACCAGAGCGTGCCAAAGCTGGCCGCCTTGAACCGGGCTCCGTCGATTCCGAGCATCTTTGCGAACTGTTGATCGTTACGGTCGGCGTAGATGGCGCCGCCAGGCCCGCCGGCACCGCCGTAGCCCCCATATCCGCCATAGCCGCCGTAGCCACCATAACCGCCATAACCGCCATAACCCCCGTATCCGCCTGCCATTTGCGCCTCCTCTGTTAAGATTTCCCGATGCCGCCGTCAGGGCTGCCGCGCCGGAGCGTCGATACCAGCCGTGAGAGCGCTGCCTCGATGCGCGCCAGGGTCGGCTTCGGCCATGGCGACGTCGCGATCCACGTCAGGTCGAGCTCGCCGGCCGCCATCATCGGCCGTGCAAAGTCCTGCGCATCGTCGAAGCGCTCGCGTTCGACGAGGGCTGCGACGAGAACGCGCAGGTTCGCCTGGTCGTTGGGCAGCACCCGCGCGACCCGCGTCGCGTGATCGACGGCCGCGTTGAGATCATTCATGGCGAAATGGGCCTGAGCCGAGATCATCTCCGCGAACCAGGCATGCCTGTCTCGCGGCGACAGCCGCAGATTGATCGCCGCATCGGCGAGCGCGTCCTCATACCGCTCGCAGCGGACATTCACCGCGGCACGGTATGCGAATGCGAGCGCCAGGTTCGGAGTGAGCTCGATCGCACGATCAAGCTGCTTGAGTGCGCCGACGTGATCGTGCTTGCACTGCGACAGCGTGTAGCCGCCGACGGCATTGGCGAGCGGATCGGCCGAATTGCGCTCCAGCGCCCGCTCGGCGAGCGCGCGCGCTGTGTCCAACTCGCCCGGCGAATTCGCAGACCACCCGCGCGCCACGCGCTGCATGTGCCAGATGGCGCTATAGGACAGCGGCGGCGCCCAATTGGGGGTGAGGACATGAGCCCGTTCGAAATTGGTCCGAGCCGTCACGAAGGTCGTGTAGTCTGGACTGAACATCTGATCGTAGCCAACCAGCACTAGCTGATAGGCGTCGAGATCGTCAGGCCTCTTTTGCATTGCGCGATGAAGCTCCCGATCACGGACTTGCGGTGCGAGCGAACGGATCACCTCGACGGCGATGCGATCCTGCAGGTCGAAGACGTCGGCTGCGGTTCCGCTGAGACGGTCGACGCGAACCACTTCGACCGTCTCGGCGGCAACGAGTTCGGTGGATATCCGGATCTGGTCGCCGGCGCGCTGAATGCTTCCATGAAGCAGATATTGCGCATTGAGATCGCGGCCGATTGCGCGCAGATCCGGTGTCTGCGACATCGGGATCATCGTCGAGCCGCGAGAGATGACGAACAGCTCCTTCAGGCTCGACAGGGCCTGGACGACGCTGTCGACGATGCCGATCGTGAATTGAGGCTCGAGAGATGGCGTCAGTGCGCGAAAGGGGAGAACGGCGACCGACGGTCGGCTGACGGCGAGTCCGGCCAGACCGACCGCGGCCGCCGCTACGGAGGACGGAGCCGGCCGTACGACGATTTCGGGCTGCTGCTGCCGCAGGCCGGAAATCAAGTCCTGTGTGAGCTTGTGCGGCTCGATGTCGTAGGTGTCTTCGAGCTGGCGCCAGAGCCGCGCGTAGACCGCGAGCGCGGCGCCGATACTTCCAGTCGCGAGGTGGCTCTTGATTAGAACGCGAACGGCGCGCTCGTTCTCGGAATCCAATCGGCAGATCGCCTTTGCTGCGGCCTCCGCGGTGGCCGTGACGACCGTGTCGGCCTCGTCAGGCAGCAGCCGCGTCAATGCGTCGATCAGCCGTTCGTGAATCAGCGGTCGCGTCTCCGCAAGCCATTCCGAAAATGCGGGATCGACGCCTTCCAGGTCGTCGAGGATATCGTCGGTCAGGCGTTCGCGCGCGAGCAGGAGCGGATGGACAATGCCGCGCTCGGCATCAGAGACGATGTCCATCACGTCACACGCCACGTGTTCGATATCGAGCGCCACGTGCATCTGGTCGGCATGGAAATACGTCCAGCCGAGCGTCTTCAGCTCGCGCTGGATCTGACTCAGCGATTGACGCAGCGAACCCTTTGCGAGCGGGTCTTCCTTCTCGCTCCAGAGCAACCCGACCAGTTTGGCCCTGGGTAACTGGCGTGCCGAGGAGAGCATCATGTAGCCGAGAAGCGCTTGAGCCTTTCGGCCGAGCCCGACCTCTTTTCCGTCCACGGATGCTGAAAATGCTCCGATGACTTTCAGTGTCAGGCGACGGGTCTCGCCCTCGCCAACCACCTTATCGCCGTCGACTCCCGACATCTCGTCCCATCCCCCGCCGACGTCGTCGACAGTGCACGAAGGCAGGTCCCGGGAGGCTAGACTTGGCGGAGTGCAGACGATCGGTTCGCGCGGTCCGCGAAGCCAATAATAGGTGAGCTCAGGAATGCAGCCCGCCGGATCTGATATAATTGATGAATGATACATCTTGGGTTGTCAGATGGTCAAGGGTTGCTGAGCGATCGAAATGCGACCTGCGGGCGGAATGAAACGACGCCTCACTTCGAGCCGATGGGCGTGAAACGATCGTGAATGTGAGATTCCGTCGCCTGCGCCGCCCACGTGCGCCGGTCAGGAACGGGTACGCCGACGTGTATCGATCGCCGAACTCGCCGTTTCCGCGGCTGGATGCCCGCGCGCTTGACGACAGTCCTCGGACCGACGGGTCCAAATGCCTCGGGGCATTGGGGGAGGGCCGGGAGAGGGCCTTCCGACCGGCACCGGCGCTGTCTGTATTGGGGTATGCCGACACTGCGCAGTAATCAGGCAAGCACGGGCCTGGTCGGGCGAACTGCCCGGCGGGGTCGCGCAGGGGGCGAGCCCCGCCGTCGCCGCCGCGTTTCGAGCGGGCATCGCATTTCACGGGCCATTCACGATCAGCTTCGCAACGTCGGTCTACGCTTCGTCCACTGCCGGAAGATCGCAGAACTTGGCAAGGGAGAGGGTACGATGACTGTCCTGCTAAGACACACCTTCAAGGCCTGGATTGACCGCGCGCCGGGTGCGCCGCCCAAGCTGATCATGATCGGTGACGTGCGGGTGCCGGGCAATGGCTGGCAGGCCCGGCTGACCAAGCGCTCGCCGCAGGGCATCAACCCGAAGATCCTGATCCTCGACGTGAAAGCGCAGGAGCCGGGCGATGAAGCGCCGGAAGAGATCACCACGATCCCGCTCCGCTACGAGGAGAGCCCGCCGCAGGACGAATACGGCCAGGTGATGATCGCGAACGGCAAGGGCGAGATCGTCGTCCGCATCGGCGGCCTTGAGCAAGTGGCCCGCAGCTGAGGCTCCCGGACAGGGCGTGAGCGTGGCGCGCTTCTGGTTGCTCCGGCGAGCCGTGCCGACATGGCCGCCCCCCGAGCGGCAAACGCTTCAATCGTTGATCAGGCCGGTCGATCGCATCAGCGAGCCTGACATGTCGCCATTCGAGCTGTCGAGATGGGTAATTGCCGGCGAACGCGATGCCGGCTCGCGAGCCTCGAACCGCGCTGTGCTTGAAGCATCGTTGATGGCGGGGATGAAGCGTTGACGGTCGATTCACGCTCGGCTCACCCCTCGAGGTCAGCATCGATGTGAAGGCTCGCGCTCCAATAGCCGGTGATTGCTGACGTGCCGAGTTGACCGTCGCCGCGGCCCGAGCTCGGTTGAGAGATGGCTCCGCTACGGCGAGCCGGACCAGCGTGGCCTGAAACAGGAGTACTCGCCATGATGCTCGATAGCGCTGGAAAATGGATCATCGCGTTTGCCTTCGGCGCCGTCATGGTCGGGATGTATTCGTGGTCTCGCTTCGACGAACCGAGTTGCGACAGCCAGTCGGAGTACTTCTCCCGCTACAAGCCCCGGTTCTCCACCTCCTACGGCCGGTATGCCCGTGCCAAGTGGGCCTATGTCGGCGCGATGATCGTCATGTACATGGCTTTTTCGCTCGTGCCGGAGCTCTTCAACAAGGTTGCCAACATCGGTGTGGGTGGCGATCCGTCAAAGACGATCGACGGGCTGCCGCTGGCGGTTGCCCTGGCGCTGGTCACGCTCCAGAACGTGCCGGGCCTCAAGGAGCTGGAGAGGCGAATTCGCGGCTTCCTGCATTCTGTCGCGCGCATCCCCGACTGCGTCCGTCGAACCGTTGCGCAAATGCGCAGTTCGCAGTTCACTTTCGAGCCAGGCGTTTACCAGTGCCAGACCAAGAAGCTCGTGGGGCAGCCCGGAGCGGGGAACGCGCTGACCGGCGACCTCAACAAGCTGAGGGAAGACGACGAGATTCTCCACATTTGGTACTGCGTCGGAGGCGTGCTCGCCGCTCTGTCGGAACGAAGGCGGGACGGCGTCGGGATCGATCCGATCTTCTTTGCTTACTACAGGGATGAGCTCGACAGCATCGCTGCAAAGCATATCGCGCTCGTCGAACTCGTGCGCGAGCACGTCGGCGAGTGCCTGAAAGGCAACAGCCCCACCGACCCCGGAACGCTCAGCGAAGTTCGCGATCTCCGCGATCGGCTGTACACGTTCGTCGCGTGCGGCGTTCATTCCACTGTCAAGAACGAGGCTGACAGCCTGGATGTCGTGACGAGGCTCGGCTTCTCCTTCTCTGAGGAGTCTCGCAAGGGGGCGAAGAGCGTCGTCGGGCCACTTGCCGGCCTGTCGTTCATCTCGGTTGCGATGTTGTCGATCTTGACCGGCTATTCAGCCCAGGCATTCAGCGAACTCGTCGAGCACAAGGTCGACCGTGCCTGGCTCGAAGGACTTCGCATCCCGACGGGCACTCTTGGACTTTATGCATGGACGTGGCTGGCGGCATTGTTCTATTTCATGGCGATTTTTGGTGCGCTTGCGGTTCGTAATGCGAGAATTACACGCCGCGAATGGTTCGATCTCAATGATCTGAACCGTGAAAGACCTTTGCTTCGCTATGTCACGCCGATCATGGTGGGGACCATTCTCGGCAGTTTTACGATGTCGATCATCGCGGTCATAACCGCCAAGCCTGGCACGGCGGGAGAAGAGATCGTTTGGTCGCTTCCGTGGTTTCCGCTCGCAACGGTCATGGCCGCCATCGTCGTCGTGCTGAGCGACGGACGGCTTACCGAAGACGGATTTTGGCGTAGCACGGCGGTCCGAGCCGTGCTGGGAGCGCTGATCATGACCTTGATCGGCTTTCTGACCAGCCGGTTGAGTATCCCCTTGAGGCTCGCCGCGTTTGCGCAAGACAAGAAAATGGACCTCACCGACGATGTGTATTGGACCGGTATCTACACGAGCGCTTTCATCGCAGCCCAGATCGGTTTGCTGGCATTTGTCCTGTGTGTCATCGCGCAGGTCGCGGAGCGCTATATCACGCGCGGTCGGCTGCCCGCCGCTGCAGGAAAGCTTGTCGAACTGATCACGCGGCAAGGTCGTCCCGAGTTCTCCATCGTCCTGGATGAGGGCGGCGAAGCGTCCCTGTTTGCTGCGAACAGGGCGGAGCAGAACATTACGGCCTCGGGCTGCCGGGGCCGATGGCAACTCTTTCCTGAAGGCATGGCTGTGAGATGGAGCGCGAGCTCCGGGGAATGTTATTGCAAGGTTGGAGAGTTCGGCCTGATCCGCCGGTGCGGTGACGCCGTCATCTACGAAGGCTATCTCGGCCAGTTCTTTGCCAAGAAGAAGCCGGTCTTCGACGCCCGGGTCGATGAACGCAGCAATGACAATCGCATGCCTTCGAAGCGGCGGCGCGAAGGACGGGCCCCCGCAGGCGTGCAGCCGGGCCTGAAGACTGCCGTCGCCGTGGGATCTGCAGCCGAGGAGATGCGAACATGACTCTGCAAGGTCGATATTTCGTGCCGGTTTGTCTCTATCCCCACACCAAATATCGCACAGAGGCCGGCGTGACGGCACTCTTTGCGAAATACATCGCGCCGTCTCGCGAGTACCTGATCATCGTCGCCGACCGGCTCCTGGTGCTCGATCGCCTGATCACGGGGCGCTACTTCACCGTCAATTCGGCGATCAGCAAGGCGCGAAGGGAGGCCGAGCAGGTCTCCAGCCTCATCGAGCGGATTGCCCGCAAGGTCGGCGCCGGCGCGAGTGGCCGCGTTGTCTATTGGGACGAAGTCGGGGAGACGGCTGAATTCGGCGAATTCGCAGCGCAGTTGCGGCAGGCGGTGTCGGCAGACGCGTTTCTTGCCCGGGCCATCGAGGAGTTCATCGATCGTCGGGTCAAGCGGTTTGGCGCGGGCAGCGAACCCGACCGGGAGCGTGAGCACGAGCGGGATTATCTCCTGTCGGAAGTCTGCATGAGTGTCTACTGCACGGAGGTGCTGGGGTTCTGCAACGAGGTGTGGGAGCGTCCGCCGGCGCCCGAAATTCCCGACCCGCTGAAATTGCTCTATGCGCACCGCCCCGAGCTGGTCACCCGGGTTACGGGCAGGCCGGTCGTTCGCAAGCTTCATTTCCTCTATCCGGAAGCCGATCGGTCCGCCGATCAGATCGACAACGCGGCCCCGGCGTAGAGCCGGGCCGATCCGTTTGGCGGTCAACAGCCCCGTGCACCGCCGCGCTTGCCAGCCCGAAGCCGAGCGGGTAGAACGCAGCCACGCCTGAGCCGTGATTTGCGCCAAACGCGCTTCCGGCCACAGTCGGACAAATCATCAAGTCATTGAATTTGTTCGACTATTCCGTTGGGGAATGGTGTAACGGTAGCCTATCGATTTTCGGGCTAACTTGTTGATTTTCATAGGGCGGTTTTGCAATGGCCCCGCATTTCGATCCGGCTATTTCCCGGCACTTCTGCTGAGTTTGCAAAACACTTGAGCACCTAGCAGTGAGGCGCCGGCGCGGGAGTCAGCGCTCGCGTCCATCACCATTCTTGAGCCGTTGACGCAACACAGCACGACGCCGCCGCTTCAGCCCTTCGATGATGCTGGCCGGTCTGGCCCATCAGCAGCCGACGACGGACGAACGATGTAAACTTCCCAAATGCTGGTAGGGCCTATGATGCCCGAAAAGCTGCGATGGGTTGTAATTGTAATGCGTTCCGCGGTGGCTGCGTTGGATGCCATCCACGAACGGCACGTAGGCACCCGCGGATCACTTGGATCGCATACCCCTATGAAGCCCTTTCGCTTCGCCTCTTCCAGAGAGGCCAAGCCCGAACTCCACGTCTCACCAGGGGTATACGGTGCTGGATGGTCGACGCTATAAAAGGCCATATGCTGACCGATCTCTGTCGTTGCAGCTACAACAGCCCATCGCGTTGAGAACCTTGAGTGCCACTCGTTGGTCAGTCGATCTGCTAAAACGGACCGGGATCCCATCACTGCGCTGTTTGATTGCTGACTGCGAACTTCGTAGACGACGATCGAAGGAGCGGCAGCGAGCGTGAGCAACGTCAAAACGAGCCACATGGCGGCGAGCCGGAACAGCGCTAGTCTCTTCAAATTTACAAACGGCACCAAGACCAATGGAACCAAGAAGAAGAGCGGAATGCCCCAATCGGTTTTCATGTAGATGACAAAAGCGAAGGCGCCGAGCGGTGGCCCTAGCGCAACGGCCGCTTGAATCACCCATATATTCAACGCTTGAGCCTTGTTCATGCGATTGCCGCGCTCAGCCGAGGTTAGCGCCTCTCGCATGGAAGTCACAGGATTTCGTGGATCGATTAGCGCAAGTGCGCTCAATCCGATCGGTAAAGCAAGTAGCGCGATAGTGTGAGCGAGGTAAGAGGCTATCGGGTTCAGGGTTTCCGATCTGCTTGCCAGAGCATAGACGTCGCCCGCATAGACCAACGGAGCAAAATCGACTTCCCGCAGCCACCACACATGGGGCAGCATCAGGATAATCATCGCAACAAGCGCGATCCAGGGCGCGGGAGACAGAAAAAACTTCATTCGGTGGGGATGAAGCAGTGCCGCGATCCCGATCGCGCCGATCACAGTTAGCGTCCAATACTTGGTCATTAGCGCCAGCGCGCCGGCAATCCCGAGCCAGATGCCTGACTGCCAGCTTCGCTTCTCGAAGGCATTGAGATAGGCGAGCACGACGAGAGGCAACGTGACGAGCTGCAATATGTCCGGGTTGTACTTGAAGCCTTTGAAATTGAAGATCGGGTACAGTGCGAGCGTCAGGACCGTGAACAACGCGCGGCTGCGGTCCACGACCCGCAAGGCAATCAGCCAGCAGATCACCAGCCCACAGCCAACAGTCGCCATCGCCAGCGCGTAAGTGGACCAATCAGCAGCGGGAAACAGCAAGAACCAGAGACCCGCAATCCAACCAGAAAGCGGCGGATGCTTACCGTAGCCCAGCTCGAATTTTTGGCCCCATGCATAGCCCTCGGCAACATCCATATGAATGTCCTGAGCCTCTTTCAGGACCATCAGGATCAATGTCCAGAGGATGACGTGAAGGGTAACCAACACGACGACCAACAGACGATCGTCGCAGGATGAAAGAAACCTCGCCAACCGTGAAGTAATGTTCGGGGATATGGGCTTAACTGACACGGCTTACCGGGCGCAGCGCGGAGGCCTGCCGAATTTGGATTTAGATGAGTGGGTGTGCCGAATTGTAAACAAGTGAGAATCTCTCGCAAGTAGAATTTTCTGAACATTTCTGAGTGATGGCAATTTACGTCTCTGGTTTCGGGATGGTAGGTCCTCCTGCAACTGGGGGTTAGTGATGTTTCCGGCCTATGTTATACACAGTAATTTATTGCCTGAACGTGAGGGCCATATTCGCGAGCAAATGGCGCGAGCTGGCCTATCTTTTGAATGGGTCCTCGACTTCGAACCGTCGGAAATATCCCGCGCCATTGACGAACAATTCTTCTCCGCCTCTGCTGATCTCTCTCCAGGTCAAAAGTCGTGCGCGCTGAAGCATATTGTCGCCATGCAGAGGATCGTCGACCGGCGACAGGATGCTGCCTTTATAATCGAGGACGACGCGCAATTCCGCCCCGACTTCCATTCACTGCTGGATTTGGTCATCAAGGACGTCGAGAAATGGCCCCGCCCTCGAGTGCTTCATTTGGGGGCGGCCACCAACTTCTATGTGCCAGCGTCACAGTTGATCGAAGGGCAGCATGTCTTCGAAGGTACGCGCGTTCGCAATATGGAGATGTATGTCCTGGGTTGGGTGGAGGCGAAAGCGCGGCTTGATTGGATTTACAGAAACCGCCTAGATTGCCCTATCGACATCGCCTTAAACAAAGCCGATCCGGAACTCGGCATACCATTCTTGTGGTCTGAGCCGCCCTTAGCAGAACAGGGAAGTCTGAACGGTACGTTTGCCAGTTCCTTAACGCGAAAGAGGAGAAGCCTCCTGCAGTTGAAGGCCCAATTTTGGGTTCAACGGTTCCTGCGAGCGAAAGTGAAGCGTTGGCTTAGAATTACATGATAGAGCGCAGAGAGTCCGTGCCGAACCGATATCGTGGCCTCCTAGATTTCTTTTTAGGTGAAGAGCCATTTCATCCATGTGCAAGTGCCGAACGTGCCACTCGATGCATGATCGTTGCATTTTTCATTGGTCCCCCGCTATTCGTGCTCGTCGAGCTATCGCCCACCGCATGGGCCGCCGCGTTAACGATTACCCTCCTGGTCAACAATCCGCGGTTATTGCTCGCTAGTCGAAGTGTCGTTCTGTCCTATCTCAGCCTCGCCCTTCTCAGCTTGGCAGCGTTGGCAGCTTTGAGCGCGCTTTGGTCTCAGGAGCCCGCACGAAGCCTAAAGGCTTCTATTCAGTTTGCTGCTTTCGTCTTGATGGGTGGAGCGGCTGCTGCTCAGTTGGCTTTGGTCTCGACGCGCCAGCGGGATCGGATTTGGAATGCTTTGCTCACGGGCGCTGCCGCTGCGATAATTGCTCTTGCTGCTATCGAGATCGCGGCGTGGGCCACCGAGGCAAGCACCGCTCGCGTTAGATCTTTTCACAAGACGACATTCTATGGTTTGTGTTTCGCTTCCATTCTTCTTTTTCCGAGCAAGGACTACCTAGGTATCCGCAGGGCGATGGTTTTGTTCTTCTATGCGATCCCGACGCTGCTGCTTGGTCGGACCAGCGGTGTGAATATTATGATAGTTATGGCCGTCCCGCTGTTATTCTTGACGCGCAAGGGGTTGAGATCGGTGATCGGCGCATTCTGTCTGGTGTATGTCGTCGCTGCTTTGGCTGCACCATTCGTTGTTGAACGAGTCTACCAGTCTGTCGATGGCTCGAAAATCGCTACTCTCCCTCAAGTCTCCAGCTACATGGCTCGATTGGAGCTTTGGAACGACCTTGCTCCGAGAATTAGGGAATCAGTTTGGCTGGGCCACGGCGCCGACACGACCAGAGCTAACACGGTCACCTTTGGTCCAATGAAGTACTACGACTTGCCGGATATTCCGAGCGCTCATAATATGATCTTCGACATTTGGTTCGAGTTAGGACTCGCAGGGATCGTTGTGCTACTTCTTGCAATTGTGACAGCGTCGCTGATGACCATGCGCTTACAAGCCGGTCCGATCTTGGTCACCTCCATCATCTTTCTCGGTACGATAATAGAGTTCTCTGTGGATCATCGAATATGGTTGTCGTGGGTTCAAGGGACACTCATTTTAACGATCGCCGCATCCGTACTGGCATCGCTCCGCACCACTCCCAATTGGTCCGCCAAGTAGAGCTCCCACGACGCTAGATTAATACGGGCCGACGGTCGCGGCGTGTTCGGTGGCCGGAGTCGATCTGGCGGATTGGCTGGTCCATAGTGGTCTCGCATTGGATTGGCCGCGCTGCGAGATGTAGGGCGGCGGGTAGGCAGGCTGGGATCTCGTAGCAATGCGATTATCGACATCGCGTCGCTGAATAGTCCTGTCGGTCATCGCTGCTACGATCTTAGCGCTTGAGGAACCGCCCTAAGGATCAAGCTTGCGTGCGGATATGGCAAAGGCGTCTGCGGCCTTAGCTCTATCGGCTCTTGGCTATATGTTCGGCGCAGCGGGAAAGAGTCAGTTAATCAGGGCGATTAGATCGCCTAGGTCACTCGGTGCCCACCACCCGCAGCCGCTGCTGCCCGTCGGCCCCAGCCTTCATCTGGTCCCGGAAGCGCATGTAGTGCTCGACGTTCTGCCTGGACATGCCGATGTCGTTGGCGATCTGGTCGACGTCGTAACCGGCCTCAGCGCGGGCGAGGATGCCGGTGCCGCGCAGACCGTGAATGGTCGGGTGGTCGGCATCGTCCGGATCGATGTCCCACTCGTATTTCCTGACCTGGCCGGCGACCCATTGCTTCCAGCGCTTGCAGAGCGCGCGGCCGTGCTCGGTGTCCTCCAGCCAGCGATTCCAGCGCGCGCGCAGGCCGTCGCCGGTGTAGGGCGCGCCCTTCGGCGAGTAGAGATAGAGATCCTCGCGGAAGCGATCGATCGGCCTGAGCCAGCGCGGGTTGGAAAAGCGCACCGGCGTCTCGGCCCAGCGGTCGAGCTCGAGCGCATCGGAGGTGGCGAGCGGGATGTGAAACGCGCGCCGGCGCTTGCGCGTCTTCTTCGGCCGGCACCAGATGCCGTTGCGCTCGCGGTGCTCCGGCCCCATGCGAATCATGTCGCTGCCGCGCTGGCAGGTCATGATGCCGAGCCGCAGCATGCGCACGAGGTCGGCCGGAGCGTGCGCCTGGACGTGCGCGATCGCGAAGGCTGGCCAGGGCACATGTCCGCGATCGGGAATTTCGAAGTCGCGGACCTTGTCGAACGGGTTAGCCTCAGCAAGCGCGAGCGGAATAGCCCAATCCCAGATCGTACGGCCGACCGACAGCATCTGGTTGGCCATGACAGGCGTTTCTTTCATCGCATCGCGCGCGGTTTGCACCACCAGCGGCACCAACTCGCCGACGGCGACGAGGCCCCACGTCTCCACGAATTCGAAACGCCGCATGTGGACGTCGTAATTGCTCTGCGTACCCTCGGAGAGCCGCTTGAACTCGTCGCTGGCGCGATAGAGGGCGATCAGCGCGCCGACAGAACCAGGCGGCAAATCCGCCGGCGTCGCGTCGCGCCGGCGCTTTACTTCGCGCCAGAACGCATCGGGCTGGTTGTCGGCGTTCGGCAACTTGATGCGCTCGCCTTCGCGCTGGGTGCCGCGGCCGGGATTCCAGTAATAGTAGGTGTAGACCTTGCCGTTCGACTTGCGAACGATGGTTTTTTCGACGCCTTCAGGCAGCGTCACGCCGGCCACCCGATTTCTTGCCAAAGTTCGCCGCTCCCTTCAGGGCGGCGTCGAGGCCGACGACCGTCCGGCCGGAGAGCTTACGGTCAACGTCGTCCCAGCGCCAGCGCGGCGTGCCGGTCGGAAAGGCCGTGCAGGCCGCGGGCAGGGTGCCATCCTTCACCCATTGGTCCCATGTGTCGGGCGAGATCTGTAGCTCCGCAGCGCCGGTCTCCCGGCTGACATAGGCCGGCGTCCTGTCACCGCGCAGCAGGTTCTCGGCCTTGCGGATGGTCACGTAAGCTCCTCCGGCCGGGGACATGCGGTTAGCTGCTCGGCAGCAGTTTTACGCCCTCTTGACGTATACGACGTGGCGTCGTATATGAGGCCAATTGCAACATTCGGAGCTTCAGAATGACTTCGAAGCAGTTTCACGACGCCGTCATCAAGCTTTGGGGATCGGTCTATGCGAGCGCTGATCCCTTGGGGATTAGCCTTCGCCAGGCGCAGCGCTATGACGCTGGCACAGAAGTGGCCGCTCCAGTCGCGAACCAACTTAAAATCCTGCTCGACCACGTCCGCGGATTGAAGGATGAACGCAAGCGGCTGATTGATCAGCTTGCTTTCTTTGATCGGCCAGGCGCTCGCATAGGAGATCAGAATGGCGATCACACTCAGGCGTGGAAAACCATTCTTCGCGATCGGATCGCCGAACTTGAGGATCTTCTGCGCAATCATCCCGCCGGATTTGTGCCTCAGATATGAACCTTCAGTGTTTGTCCGCGGTTGCGGGGTTTGACCGCGAGCGCCGTTCGGGAGGTGTAGTGTCATCGTTCTTCCCGCCGTTAACAGCCAGCTAGCTGCCGGCACGCCTCGCCCTGCCATGCGCCGCAGACCATGCAGGCGCCGTCGAGGTCGATCTCGCCGGTCTCGCACCGCCGCGGCGGGGTCTCGTCATCGCGCGTCGCGCGCTCGATCGAATGGACGCAATCGAGCATCCGCGCGACGATCGCCTCGCAATGGCCGAGGTCCAAACTTTTGACGCCGCGGGCATTGAGGTCGCGCCAGAGCGCGCCGGCCATGATGATGCTGACGCTCATGCCGGCTCTCCTGTCTCCTGCGGCACCAGCTGCAGGTAGAGCCCGCCAATGATCTCCGCGCGGCCGCTGGCGATCAGGCTATCGGCGACGCCGTCACTGATCCGCCGCGTACCGAACCGCCAGCCGCCGCGGGCGCGCCGCTCGAGGGGCTGGATATCGAGCAGGCGCAAGACGAGTTGGTGGTGCTGGCCCGCCGCGCGGCGGCATTGTGGCCGCGCGGGGCGGGGCGGCCGGGCGAGCGCGGCGCAGCGCCGCGAGCAGAATTTCTGGCTGTCTCGATGCGGCAGGAAGGCGGCGCCGCAGCCGCAGGTTCGCATCGCGGCCATCAGACCGCCGCCCCGTTCTGCCGTGCATAGGCGAGGCTGCGGGCTGCGTCGGTGTGCTCGAACACCTGCGACTTGCGCCAGCCCATGCGCATCAAATCGGGCAGGGCGGCACCTTCGCTGCGGGTGGTCAGGACGATGAAATCATCGGCGAGCTGGGCAATCGCGGCGGCGCCCTCGAGACCGGCGCGGGCCGCCGGCAGGGCAGGCGGCGCGATCAGTGCGGCAACGCGCTCGCGCTCGATCTGGACGGCCTCGGCGGCCGCAGCTGCGTCCTGGCGAGCCTTTCGGTCGGCCAGCAGCGCGTCGAGTGTGGCCTGGCGGTTGAGGCGCTTGCCGCGCAGTACCGGCTCGGTGCGCGGGCATCCCTTGGCGCGGACGTCGGCGAAGCGGCCTTCGGCGCGGACGTGGAAAAAGCCGTGCAGCTTCAGCTGCTGGTCGAAGGCGGTGGCGGTCAGGTCGTTTGGACGCGGCACGGCGGCGGTCTCCCGTGAAGTTTTCACGAGAAACATATCGTCGGAAATTTCCGATCGTCAACTAGGAAAGTCGGAAGTCTCCGACTCCTGGCGCTAAAGGTCCAAAATCGTCCGTTTCACCCGGCCAATCACCTCGAGGTCGCGCGGCTTGAAAAATACCGGTTTGTTGAGGGGGTTGGTCGAAAACGGGGCGAGGTGCGGATTGGTGCCGCCTTGCCACATCTTATAGGTCGTCTCGCCCTTAACCGAAAAGACATAGCAGCGGCCGTTGACCAGGGAACGCTCCGCCTTGTTGACAACAATGATCGACCCCTCCGGCGAGTAGCGGTCCATTGAATCGCCGTCCACCGTGAGCGCAAAGAACTCGCCCCGGCCGAGATCGGCAAATGCCAACAGCGGCACATCCTCGATCGGAATCTGGCTGGCTGGACTTCGTAAGCGTCCGGCGGTTACCCGGTCCAGAAGGGGAACCATCGCCAGTTTTGGTGCTCCCGGACTGGTGCGTCGAGGGGGCGGCCCGACCAGATCGGCAACCGTCCACTGGAGGGCGGCGGCGACCAGCGGCTGCTTTGAGGCACTGAAGGACTGCTTTTTCCCCTCCAGAAAGTCCCGGATGAAATTCCGTTCCAGGCCCGGAATGGCCTTTGCCGCCTCGATCGGGCTGAGGTCCAGCTCGGAGAGGCGCGCCTTAATCCGTTGTCGGAGTTCATTTTTCTCCATGGCGGATTTATCCGACGCGTCTTGTCCAAAGGCGAATGGGATGTTTCCGACGCACTGATATCGACGAATCGGAAATTTCCGACTATCCGTCGAATCATGGAGCAGGAGCTGATTCGCCACTTGAGGGCCGTAGCCGACGCCTTTCGCGTCAAGCGGCCTCTTGCGTTCGGAACGCTCGGTCGACTTGCCGCGGGCGATTGGCGCTTCTTCGTTCATCTCGGCTCCAAGACGTTCACGGCCCGCAAGTACGACCAGGTGATCGGGTGGTTCTCGATCAATTGGCCGGCTGGCGCGGTTTGGCCTGAGGACGTGGCCCGGCCGGAGGTGGTCGAGCCATGAACGGATGCCGGTTCCGAGACTCGAGGTCGAGCGCGGGCCGCGCTGAAACGGCCGGTTTTCATCACTGTGGAACATCACACAAGGCGCGCGGATCGGCCTGTGGATGCGTGTGGAAAACGCGCGCCGGCACTGCATTTCAAGGGGTTTTTAGAAGGGGCGGGGACATGGCGGATATCGCTGCGCGTATCGCAGATCCTGACGATCTGCGCTTTCTAATCATGCTAGCGGCCGTGCTGATCGTCGGCGTGCTGGCCGTTGTTGCCGGCGCGCTGATGCTGCCGCGGGACGCCGATGGCGGGTTCGGTTTTCGCTGGGCGAGGCGGCAATGAGGATCGCGCGCGCCATCCTGTTCGGGCTCGACCGCCGCGTGATCATCGGCGCCGTGCGCGTCGTCATCACCGACGCCGCGCCGAAAATCATCCTGCTCGGCGCCGACACGTTCCTGCCGATGCCCGTTCCGCCTGGTTGGGAGGCCAGGGCCGTCCTCGCCTACGGCCAGGAGCTGCCTTTCCGCGCCGACGAGGGCCGCCTCGAGGCGCTGGGGATGCTGTGATGATGCCGGCGCCGGTCAACATCGTCGGGGCGCGCGCGGTCGATTTCGAGCAGGGGCTGCCCGACCTGACGCCGACGCCTTGGCGCCGGATCTGGCTGTCGTCGCGCGAGCCGGTCTGGACGCTGGTTGATGCCGTTGATTTCGATTGGCTGATGCAGTGGCAGTGGAACGTTTGGCACGGCGGCCGCGGCAAGGAATGTTTCCTCTACGCCAAGCGCAACGTCGGGCCGCGGCGCGACACGGTGCGCATGCATCGCGAGTTGCAGATCCGCTGCGATCCGAAGGATGACGCTTTCCTGGCAAAGCACGTCGTCGACCACATTAACGGCCAGACGCTCGATAACCGCCGCGCCAACCGGCGCTGGTCGACGCAGCGCGACAATATCATCAACCGCCGCTGCCGCGGCGAGGCGCCGAGCCTCGACAAGATCCTGGCCGGGCTGCTCGCCAGCCTGCCGGCGCGCCACCAGCTCGAGGAGATCCCGTTTTGATCGAGTTGGTCCGATATGAGGCGGCCCGTCGCGCGCTGGCCGAGGCTGTGGCCGTTGACGAGGTGATGGCAATTCATAACCGCGCCGAAGCGATGCGGCATGCGGCCAAGATCGCCGGCGACAAGACGCTCGAGATCCAGGCGGCGCAAATCCGCTTTCGCGCTCAGCGTCGGTTCGGTGAAATGATGGCAGCGCAGCACGCCGCCGGGATGGTAGCCAAGGGAGGGCGGCCGCGGTCAGAAAAAACCTCTGACGAATTGTCAGAGGTTTCTGCAGACGAATTGCCGTCGATCACGCTGCGCGACCTGGGTGTCACGCATCGCTTTTCCTCGCAGGCGCAGAAGCTCGCCGACCTGCCGGAAGCGGAATTTGAGGCGCTAACTCAGCGCCACGCTGACGAGATGCGCGCCGGTAAGAGCCGCGTCGCGATGGATCTGCTCAAGATCGGGGCCGAGGAGAAGGGCCGGGCGCATCGCCGCAACCTGGCGGCCGCCTTGTCCAGCCAATCGGCCGAACTGGCGGCCGGGCCGATGGTGCCGGCGGTCTATCTCGATCCGCCCTGGCGCCGTCAGGGCGGGATCGGCGATCGCGCCTATGAGAACCATTATCCGACCATGACCTGGCCGGAGATCCTGGCTTATCTGCGCCAGGTCGCGCCGCGCCTGCTGCCGGATTCCTGGGCGTTCATGTGGATCCCGCGGCCGCACCTGCTCGCGCTGATCGAGATCGAGGTCGAGGTCACGATCGCCGCGACCGGCGAGGTGACGCTCGCGCGCGTCGAGATGCCGCTCGCCTGGGCCTGCGCGCAGGCGCTGGCGATGGATTCCTATTCGACCTGCTTTGTCTGGACAAAGACCGATGCGGATTT
The DNA here is from genome assembly GCF_028128955.1 of Bradyrhizobium sp. CCBAU 11386. Taxonomy (NCBI): domain Bacteria; kingdom Pseudomonadati; phylum Pseudomonadota; class Alphaproteobacteria; order Hyphomicrobiales; family Nitrobacteraceae; genus Bradyrhizobium; species Bradyrhizobium sp. CCBAU 11386. The sequence goes on along the minus strand of NZ_LBKA01000261.1, from coordinate 110,407 downwards.
TCCGGACGATAGCGGATCGGGCCTGATCACCTGGGATCAGGATGAGCTGCTGCTCCTGTTCAAGCGCGGCCGCGGCCTGCCGAAACCGTCCGGCGCGGAAAAGTTCGGATCCAATCATCGCGAGCGGCCGCGCGAGCATTCGCGCAAGCCCGACCATTACCGGCACATGATCGCAACGATGGTCGGATGCGACGCCGAGGGGCGGCCGCTGCCGGTGCTCGAGCTGTTCGCGCGCGTCGACGCCGAGCATCCATTGCCGCCGGGCTGGCTTGCTGCCGGCAACCAGGCCGAGCCGCGCCAGGACGAAATCGAGGATTCCAGTTTCGCCGCCGGAGTGCCCTCCGACGCCGGCGAGACCGTGACGGCTGCGGCAAATGCAACATCAGACGGGGCCAGCGTTGCCGCGGCCGTCGCGGACGTCCTCGACGATCGCGCGCCGTATGACGCGACCGACGCGATCCAGATCGATCAGCTGGCCGGCTCGGATTACCTGCTGCCGGCCGAGCTCGACGCGCTCGAGCTCGCCGAGCGCGAGCAGCTCGAGATTCTTTCGGATTTTTGCCACAAGCGCCGCGCGCTCGCCGACGTGCTCGGGCCGCCCTGGCAGGCGCGCGAGCTCGCCTATCAGATCAATGGCCGCTGGCAGCTGCGCGAGGCGGGGTGGACGCTGCTGCGCGAGCTGCAGGCTGGCGACCGCGCGCCGGCGCCGGTCGAGCTGACCGAGCCTTATCGCGCGCCGCAACCGGATCTGTTCGCGCGGGTCGACGATCGGCCGGCGCCGGTCGTGATCGACGGCGTGCTGCAGACGCGGCTGCCTGTCGACGACGATGAATCCGCCGAGCAGCTCGCGCTGCTCGCGATCGGCGCCGGCGAAAGCGTCGAGCCGGACATGCTGCGGCACCTGGTCGGCAAGGGCCTGGCGCATTGCGGCGTAACGAAAATCTCGGTGACCGATGAGGGCCGCGCCTTCCTGGCGCAGCTGGTCGCGCCGGCGACGATTCAGCAGCAGGGGGCAGCGCAATGAGTGCGCGAGGCGATTGGATCCAAACGGCGATGGGCCGGCAATTCTGGCCGATGGATCCGCGGCCGCACGAGGTCTTTATCGACGACATTGCGCATGCGCTGTCGCTGCTTTGCCGGTTCGGCGGGCATTGCCTGCGATTCTACAGCGTGGCTGAGCATTGCGTGCTGTTGTCGCGCGTTGCGCCGGCGCCGTTCAAGCTCTGGGCGCTGCTGCACGATGCGAGCGAGGCCTACCTCGTCGACGTGCCGCGGCCGCTGAAACCGTTCCTTGCCGGCTACAATGAGGCTGAGGACAAGATCATGCGCGCGATCGCCGTGCGCTACCATCTGCACCTCGGCATTCCCGACCAGGTCAAGCAGCTCGACCGCGCGATCCTGATGGATGAGCGGCTGCAGAATATGGCCGCGGCGCCGGTTGCGTGGTCGACCGATGGTGATCCGCTCGGCGTCGAGCTGCAGTTTTGGCCGCCGGAAAGGGCTCGCGCCGAGTTTCTGGCGGAATTCAAATTGCTCGGAGGGCGCGCATGATTTGCGGCCTCGCTGCGCTCGCCTATCTCGTCGCCGCCGCTTCGCTCGGCGTTTGGCTCGACAATCGCGCCGGCGTCGTCGCCTCAAGCTGTATCAGCGGCAAGCCGTCGACCTGCGTCGCAGCCTGGTCGTGGCTGGGCTTGCCGATAGTGCTGGCGCTGGGGGCGTTGCTGTGAGCGCGGCCTCAATACGGCATCGTTGGGGCGAGAAGGTCCGCGCAAATGACGGCCGCAGCTCGCGCAAGATCTGCGAGCGCTGCGAGATGATCTGCGTCTCGCGCCATGAGACTGATGGGCGTGGTTTCGCGCAGCATTGGAAAGAATGGTGGCGCGGGACGGATCTGATCCAGCGCGCCGGCCTGACGCCGTTGTGTGAGCCTGTCGAGGTCATGGGCGGGGTGTCTGATGGCTGACACGAGCCTGGTGCTGCGAACGCTCGGCGCGGGTGGGCCATCCGCTCTCAAGCTGTCGCACGTGATCTGCAAGCTGGTCCTGAAGGTTGCTGACCGGGAGGTCGACGGCCTCGAAAAGTATCAGGTCGTCAGCTTTGGCCGAACGGTCGACGGCGCACGCTTCCCCGATCGCTGGTGGCCGCGTCTCGATCGAGCGATCGAGACCGGCGCCTTTGACCGTCTGTCAGTGCAGGCGATCGTCGACGTGATGATCCAGCACGATCGGCCGTGACCATCGCAAGTTCCGTTGCTTACCGCGTCCAGTTGAATCGAAACCTTAAGAGCATTGCACGATGACGACCGAGAAACGGCGCGCGCGGCGCATCGCCGCCGACGAGGCGCACGCCTGGGCGAGGAACCTGCGCCTCAACAATCCGCATGCCAAGCTGACGCTGTCGATGGTTTCGCTCTACGTCGACGGCGACGGCTATTCATTCGTATCGATCCCGACGCTGGCCGATGACACGGAATTGTCGACGCAGACCGTGCGCAACCGGCTGGCTTGGCTCGAGCAGATCGGCGCGATCGCCCGGCTGCCGCAATGGATCGACGAATACGGCCGGCGCAACGGCGAGTGCAAGGGCAAGCGCACCAGCGACCTGATCCGCCTGATGCTCGACGTCGACGTCGACGTAATCGAGGCGGCCGCGCGGGGCGATTTCGAGAGTGTTTCACGTGAAGTTAGCCCTATGCCGCAGACAGGGCTAACCGAGGCCTCCGAAACCGTTAGCCCTGCGCCAGCCCCACGCCAGCCCTATGACTCGGCAGAGGGCTTAAACTCTGAACCTGAACCTGAATCTTCCCCTAAATCCCCTTCCAGGGGACGAGAGGGCGATCGCTCGGATCTTGAGGAAAGCGAACCGGAGGATTTCGAGCCGGCCTGGCAGAGCTGGCCGGGTCACCAGGCGATGCGGCGTGACCTGGCGCTCGCCGAGTTCCGGCTGCTCGAACCGGACAAGCAGCGGCTCTGCAGGGCTGCAGTGCTGCCGTTCGTAGAGATGCTGCGGCGGCTGAAGCGCGATGCGGTACCGAATTTCCATCTGTGGATCCGGCAGCGGCGTTTTGAAGAATTCCCGAACGCACGGCTGCCGGATCCGGTGCCGGCGCGGCGCTGGGTTGCCGGCGAGGAGCTCGTCGGGCTGCAGCTCGCGGCGCGGATGGCCTCGAGGTCGCTGCGCCTGGTCGACGATGTCGAGCGCGGCCGCGGCTTGTGGTCGCTCAAGCCGGCGCAAGCTGACCTGGTCGCGATGGCTCGATTTGCCGGCGGGGATCCTGCGGCCTGGCTGCAGGTCGAGCTCGGGACCGCGCAGTATGCGGCCTGGCGCGATCGCCTGGCGCTCTGGCTCGGCGGCGAGATCGAGCCGGAGCGGCTGTGGACCGAGGATCACGATCCGGCCGTGCATGGGCTGCCGGCGATGCATCCGAATTTCCGATTACGAAAGTCAAAACAAGTGCTGCGCGTGCCGGCGCCTTGGCCGCCGCATCGTGACGGCACGTGGTCAAGCGAGGAGGGGGAATGCGCATGAATCAAACATTGCGGCCGCGCGAATTCGTGCGCGGCGAGATCGTTGGCTCTGTCGATCTCGAGCAGCTGCGCGGTCCGCTCGAGGTGCCTGTCGAGCCGGAGCGCTGGTATATCCTCCGCGTGCATCCGCACCTGCAGCTCAACGTGATGCGGACATTCCGGCAAAGGAATATCTCGGCCTGGCTGCCGATGCAGACCGAGACGCGCAGCGTGTCGCGCTATAACCGCGGCTACGAGAAGATTTTGACGCAACAGGTTAGGTCGCCGTTGATCTGCGGCGCGATCTTGGTGCCTGATTTCGAGGTGCAATTTGGACGCTTCTACGCTGTCGACGGCGTGATCGACGTCATGCGCGTCGGGCCATGCGTGCCTGTTCTCAAAGGCCAGGACGTCGTCGATCTGCGCAACATCGAGGCGATCGGCAACACGCCTAAGTCGAAGCGCGAGCGCAAATTCGAGCTCGGCCAGTTGGTGCGGGTGACGTCGGGGCCGTTCGCTCACTTCTGCGGCCAGGTCGAGCGATTTGACTCAGGAGGCCGACTCAGTGTCGGTTTGCAGATATTCGGGCGCCTCACTCCGATCTCGGTCGAGGAAAGTGATCTCGAGTTAGCGCAGCGGCCAAGGTCGCGGCATAGCTCGAGCGGCGGCAGACAAAGCCTCCGGCGCATCCCTTCTCGGTGATACCGAGTCAAGGGGACGCGCGAAGCGCAAGCCAACTAAACCAGTGACAAGGCCGGGCCTCGAGCCCGGCTTTTGTGCGTCTAGGGTGTGCGGTCGTGCTCGGTTGGCGCTGCCGCTGCCCTCCTTGGGCGTTTCCTCCCTATGACTAGGCCGGCCAGCGGCGACGCTGCGCCGGCCTTCCTTTTGTGAGATGTCCGCGCCGACCAAGCAGCAACGCGCCGAGCCGCCCTGGCGCCAGTGGTACAAGCTGGCGCGCTGGCGCAGGCTCAAGGATCAGGTGCATCTGCGCGACGCCTACATCTGCCAGCGCACTGGCGCCGTGTGTGACGGTGTCTATCCCGCCGACAATAGTCCGGTCGCCGACCATATCGAGCCGCACCGCGGCAACCCGGCGCTGTTCTGGGATCCGGACAATATCCACACGGTATCGAAGGCGTACCACGACGCCGAAAAGCAGAAGCTCGAGCAGGCCACGCTGCACCAGCGCGGCGTTTGGGATTGAGGGGATCGACCATGCTGACCGATGACGAGATCAATTCAAAGCTGCGCGTCGCCTTCAATGAGGAGAGCTCCGACCACGCGCGCAGCGAAGCTGTTGCGAGCCTGATCGCCGCGGCACTGATGAGCCTGCAGCGGATCGCTGCTGCGCTCGAGCACAACGCCAAGGGGTAGGGTGGGTCAAAAGTCGCCAGGCTTTCGCGCCTGAGACCGGCCCCTCTCACATTCGCAGGTTTTTTTCGTCATGGCGCAAGTTTTCGACCTGTTTGGTGATCCTGTGCCGTCCAACTGGGGCGGGCGCGGCCGGCCCGAACATGTGCCGACGCAGCAAAACCGGAATCGAGTCAGCCTCTTAGTCGCGCTCGGCTGGTCGGCGCCGCGGATTGCGGCCGCGCTTTACGTCACGCCGCCGACGCTGCGAAAGCATTATTTTTCTGAGCTCAAGTTTGCGCAGGTCGCGCGCGATCGCCTGGTCGCGCAGCTCGGCCTCAAGCTGCTTGAGGGCGTCAATGCCGGCAACGTCGCGGCGATCCGGGAATTTCAGAAGTTCATCGAGCGTAACGACCTGATGCTGTACGGCCAGACCGCGCCGCAGCCGCGCAAGCCTGACGTCGACAAGCCGGCCAAGGCGCCAAAGGTCGGCAAGAAAGAGGCGGCCGTGATCGAGGCGCATACGCCTGATCAGGGGTCGACGCTCGGCGATCTGATGGCGCGCCGGCAGCAGGGTCTCAATTCGTGATCCCCTGGGACACCTCATGTCCGGATTGGGAAACGCGACTCCGCGAGGGCAAGTCGCTGTTGCCGGATCTGCCGCTGTTCGTCGACGAGGCCGACATGGGCCTGGCGTTCTTTGACGAGATCCGCCTGCCTGACGTGCCGGGGACGCCGCGGCTCGGCGATGCGTCCGGTCAGTGGTTCCGCGACCTGGTGCGCGCCGTGTTCGGCAGCTGGGATCCGGCCAGCCGCGTCAGGATGATCCGCGATTTCTTCGCGCTGGTGCCAAAAGGATCGTCAAAGACGACCTATTCCGCCGCGCTGATGCTGGTCGCGTTGCTGATGAATCGCCGGCCGCGCGCGACCGCGCTGTTTATCGGCGAGACGCAGGCGGTCGCCGATCGCGCGTATGAGCAGGCGGTCGGGATGATCGAGGAATCGCCGGATCTGCGCCGGCGCTTCAAGCCGCGCGACTATGACAAGACGATCGAGGATCTCGTTACGAAATCCGAGATCATGATCGCGAGTTTCGATCTCAAGATCCTGACCGGCGCGATGGCGCTGATCTTCGTGCTGCTCGACGAGCTGCATCTGCTCGGCAAGCGAGCGCACACGTCGCGCGTGCTGCGCCAGATTCGCGGCGGCCTCGACAAGACCGAGGAGGGCGTTCTCGTCATCACCACGACGCAGAGCGACGAGGCGCCGGCCGGCGCTTTCAAAAGCGAATTGAAGTTTGTCCGCAACGTGCGCGACGGACTCTATCGCGGCAAGATCATTCGGCCGACCTTGCCGCTGCTCTATGAGCTGCCGCGCGACATCGCGACGCTGACGCGCGAGGAGCGCCGCGCGAACGTCGAGCCGCGCTGGATGAACCCGAAATATTGGCCGATGGTGATGCCGAACATCAACCGGCCGATCACGGTCGCCTCGATGCTCGCGGAGTTCTCGAGCGAGCGCGAAAAGGGCGCCGAGGCCGTGCAGATCTGGGCCTCGCAGCATCTCAATATCGAGATCGGCACGGGCACGGCCGACGACGGATGGAGCGGCGCGGATCTCTGGGATCAGCAGGTCATCGAAAAGCTCGAGCTCGAGCAGCTGCTCGAGCGCTGCGAAGTGGTGACGATGGGCGCCGATGGCGGCGGCCGCGATGACCTGCTCGGCTTTTCTGTCATCGGCCGCGAAAAGGAAACCCGCAATTGGCTGTCGTGGTCCTATGGCTGGGCTGATCCGATCGTGCTCGAGCGCCGCAAGGACATTGCCGGCCACCTCGAGGATTTCGAAAAAGAGGGATCGTTCAAGATCCTGCCGATCGGCGCCGCGCACGCGGACTTGGCGAGCTACGCCGCGCGCGTCGTGAATAGCGGCCTGCTGCCGGCCGAGAATGCGGTCGGCGTCGATCCGAACCGGGCCGCGGCGCTGTTTGAATCGCTGTTCGGCGCCGGTGTGACCGACGAGCAGATCCGCCGGCTGCTGCAGGGTCCGGCGCTGGCGCCGGCGGTCTATGGAATCGACATGAAGCTGGCCGAGGGCACATTCTGGCACGCCGACCAGGCGCTCATGAGCTGGTGTGTCGGCAATGCCAAGGTCGAGCAGCGCGGTAATGCCGACATGATCACGAAACAGGTTGCCGGCCGCGCCAAAATCGATCCGCTGATCGCCTTGCTGCAGGCCGGGATCCTGATGAGCTGGAATCCCGAATCCAGCCGCAAAAACCTCGACGCCTTCCTCGCAAAACCCGTCATGGTGGTCTGATCAATGGGCATTGTCTCTTGGACGGCGGCGCGCGCGGCCGCCGGCGCTTATCGCGTGTATGCGTCGGTTGCCGACGAGATCGCGAAAGAGCGCCGCTTGCGGCTCGAGGATGGCGGCGCCTGGTCGCGCGTGTTCGGCAACCGCGGCGCTGCCGGCAAGACGGTGACGGTCGACACGGCGATGTCGCTCGCGGCGTTCTGGGCCTGCGTGCGCGTCACGGCGCAGGCGGTGTCGACGCTGCCGCTGCAGTTCTTCGAAAAAACCGGCGGCGGTCCGATCGCGGTCGATCATTCGCTCGCCGAGATCCTGGTCGGAAGTCCAAACAGCGATCAGACGTCGCTGGAATATTGGGAATCGGTCGTCGCCTGGCTGCTGGTCAATGGCGACGCCTGTTCCGAAATCTCGTCGATCGGCCGCAGCGTCTCGGCGGTGCATATCCTGCCAAACGCCTATCCCTATCGCGATCCGCAGAGCAACGTCCTGACCTACAAATATACGGATCGCGGCAAGAGTTACACTCTGCCGCGCGAGAAGGTTTTTCACGTCAAGGGTTTCGGCTGGGGCGGCGATAGCGGGTTGTCCGCGATCCGGTTCGGCGTGCAGACGTTCTCGACCGCGCTCGCTGCTTTCGAGACGTCTGGAAAGCTGTTTTCCAACGGAATGCAGGCGGCAGGCCTGCTGACGTCCGAGCAGGTGCTGACGGATAAGCAGCGCGACCAGCTCGACGTCATCATGCAGACCTATGCCGGGTCCGAGCGCGCCGGCAAATTGATGATCCTCGAGGGCGGCCTCAAATACGAAAAGCTGCAGCTCAACCCGGTCGACGCGCAGCTGCTGCAGCAGCAGCGGTTCTCGATCGAGGAGATCTGCCGTTGGGTCGGCGTGCCGCCGATCATCATCGGGCACGCGCCGGAAGGTCAGACCATGTTCGGATCCGGCGTCGAGCAGACGTTCCTGGCCTGGCTCGCGCTCGGCATCAATCCGATCTGCGAGCGGATCGAGCGGCGCATCACCAAGCAGCTGATCGCGCCGGGCGAGCAAAAGCGGATCTATGCGGAGTTCAATCGCGAGGCCTTCCTGCAGATGGACGCCGCGGCGAAAGCCTCGTTCCTGTCGCAGATGACGCAGAACGGCCTGATGGATCGCAATGAAGGCCGCCGCAAGCTCAACCTGCCGGCGCGAACGGGCGGCGATCGGCTGACCGCGCAATCCAACCTGGTGCCGCTCGAGCAGCTCGGCCAGCAGGCCGGCGGCGCCAACCAGGCGCGGGCGTCGCTGCTCGCGTGGCTCGGAATCAACAGCGAGGCGAAGCAATGAGCAACCGCGACCTGCCGAAAGCATCCTTCAACGTCCGCGGCGATCTGCGCACGGTGATCACGCCGAAGGCGCTCGAGCGCTGGCGGCCGGAGGTCAAGGCCGCAGATAGCGGCGAGGATCCGGCGACGGTCTCGATCCTGGACGTCATCGGCCAGGATTGGATGGGCAACGGCGTCACGGCGTCGCGGATCTCAGCGATCCTGCGCAACATCGGAAAGCGTGACGTCGTCGTGAATATCAATTCGCCGGGCGGCGACTATTTCGAGGGCCTGGCGATTTACAACCTGTTTCGCGATCATCCTGCCAAGGTGACCGTCAAGATCCTCGGCGTCGCGGCCTCGGCGGCCTCGGTCATCGCCATGTCCGGCGACGAGGTGCAGATCGCGCGCGCCGGCTTTCTGATGATCCACAACACCTGGATCGTCGCGATGGGCGATCGCAATGCGCTGCGCGAGGCGGCTGACTGGCTCGAGCCATTCGACCAGGTCGCCGTCGACATCTATGCGGCGCGCACGGGGCTCGAGCCGAAGGCGATCGCCAAGATGCTCGATCGCGAGACCTGGATCGGCGGGACCGAGGCGGTCGACAAGCATTTCGCCGATGGTTTCCTGCCGGCCGACGCCGTGACCGAGGCTGCCAAGCAGGCGGCGAACGGCCAGGCGCTCAAGGCCGAATTCAGAATTGACGAGATCCTCGCTAGGGCAGGCGTGCCGCGATCCGAGCGGCGCAACCTTGTCCAGGCGATGAAAGGCGGCACGCGCGACGCTGCTGCAACCGACACGCCTGGCGCTGTCGACGTGCTCGACCAGGTCAATGACCTGCTCGCGCGCATGAAGGCCATCTGAGTTTCGCGTTCCCTCTTTCATCATTCCAGGAGACTGAATCACCATGTCCAAGCGACATCACGTTTTCAAATCGGCCGTTCTGTCCTCGGCGTCGCTCGCCGCGCTGCTGGCTTCGCCGAAGCCCGCGGCCGTGCTCGGCGCCGTCCGTAATGAAGCGCCGAATCCCGCCGAGGTCGAGAAATTGCTCAACCAGGTTAAGGCCGAGCTCGAGCGCATTTCCGGCGACGTCAAGCGGACCGCCGAGGATGCGCTCCGGCAGAGCAAGGATTCCGGCGCGATCTCGGCCGAGGTCAAGCAGTCCGCCGACAAGCTGATCACCACGGTCGGCCAGCTCGGCGATGCGCAGACCAAGCTGACGCAGAAGCTCGAGGAGCTCGAGACGCGCAATCGCGATATCGAGCAGAAGATCGCCGACACGCTGCGCCAGAACAAGCAGGATCAGGGCAAGTCGGCCGGCCAGATCATCTCGACGCATGATGATCTCAAGCAGTACGTGACGCGCGGCGCCAAGGGTAACGTCGTGATCCAGGTCAACCAGGCGATCACGTCCCTGTCGACGTCCGCCGGCGGCCTGATCGTGACCGAGCGCGATCCGGAGATCGTTGCGCTGGCGCGCCGGCGCATGACGGTGCGCGCCTTGCTGACGCAGGGGCGCACCAGCAGCAACATGATCGAGTATGCCAAGCAGACCACGCGCACCAACAATGCCGCGGTCGTGACGGAAGGCGGCACCAAGCCGCAGTCCGACCTGGTCTGGTCGTCGGCCGAGGTCGCGGTGCGCACGATCGCGCACTGGATCAACGTCTCGCGCCAGGCGCTCGAGGATGCGGCGCAGCTGCAGACCGAGATCGATAGCGAATTGCGCTATGGTCTCGATCTGACCGAGGAGGCCGAGCTGCTGTCGGGATCTGGCGCTGGTCAGCACCTGTCTGGCCTGATCACCAACTCGACCGCCTATGCGGCGCCGTTCGTCCTGACTGGCGCGACCATGATCGACCAGCTGCGGCTGGCGATGTTGCAGGCCTCGCTCGCCGAGTTTCCGGCCGATGGCATGGTGCTGCATCCGTCCGATTGGGCGCGGATCGAGCTGATGAAGGACGGCCAGGATCGTTATCTCTGGTCGAATCCGCGTTCGCTCGCCGGCCCGTCGCTGTGGGGCCTGCCGATCGTCCCGACGCAGGCGATGACGGTCGACAAGTTCCTGGTCGGCGCCTTCAAGATGGCGGCGACCATCTATGACCGGATGGATGCCGAGGTCGCGGTCTCCTCGGAGAACCAGGATAATTTCATCAAAAATATGTACACGGTCCGCGCCGAAAAGCGGCTCGCGCTCGCGGTCAAGCGTCCCCTGGCGCTGACCTACGGCGATTTCGGCAACGTCTGATCCTGGTGATCTCGACAACGCGGGCGGCATTCGTGCCGCTCGCGATCTCTCTCGATCGGATGGCAACAATGCTTGTAACCGCAACCCGCGAATTTCTCGACGACATGGGCAGGGTGCGCGCCGGCCAGGTGCTCGACCTGACCGATTGGCACGCGCGGCAATTAATCCAGCGCGGCCTGGTCAGCGAAGTGCAAGGGGACGCGAGCGCGCATGGTGCGCGCCACCCTACTTTATCGCCGGCGACCTGCCGGCCTGGCGCGGAGGCTGCGCCGTCATCGTCGGATCCGGACCGAGCGCCGCCGGCGCCGAGCGCGAGCTCGCCGGCCGCTGCCGAGGCGTCCATGTCGTCGCCGTCAACGATAGCTGGCGACTCTGTCCCGACGCAGACATCGCCTATGCTTGCGACGGCGCCTGGTGGAAGGCGCGGCAAGGCCTGGCGACATTCGCGGGATTAAGGCTGACGCATGACCCTGGCGCCTGCGCCATGTTCGAAGGCTTGCGCCAGGTCGGCATCGCGCGCGGCTGCGACGAGATCCTGGTCGACGCGCCGGGGATCCTGGGTGACGGCGGCAATTCTGGTTTTCAGGCAATCAACCTCGCCGTGCAGTGTGGCGCGACGCGGTTGATCCTGGTCGGTTTCGACATGCGGCTCGATCTCGGCGTGCACTGGCACGGCAAGCACGGCCGCGGCCTCAACAATCCGAACGGAGCCAACATCGCCAGGTGGCGCTGCATCATTGACGGGCAGGCGTCGCGCCTAGCGGCGCTGGGTGTGAGTGTCATCAACTGCAGCGCCGTCTCGGCGCTCGAGGCTTATCCGAAAATGTCACTTTCCGAGGCGCTGCAATGCTGAAATTGATTGACGTTATCGCCGATGGTGACGCGCGGCCGGTGTCGCTCGCCGACCTGAAAAAGCACGTCAACGCCGCCGATTTCGTCGACGATGACGAGCAGCTGAAAATCTATCTCGACGCCGCGATCGACTTTGTCGCCGGTCGGACGTCGCTGACGCTGCGCCGCTCGACCTTTCGCATCGATCGCTGCGATTGGTGGTCGGGTTGCCTCAACGTGCTTCTGACGCCGGTGCGCGACGTCACGATCACCTTTCTCGACGAGGCCGGCGCGCCGCAGATCATCGATCCCGCGCTGTATCGCTGGGATCGCACCAAGTTGGGGACGGCCGAGATCCGGTTTCTCGACGCATTCACCTCGCCGGCGGTGAAGGCGGACACCTTCAACGCCGTGCAGATCGAGATCGAGGCCGGTTTCGACGTGCCTGACGTGACCGGCGCCGGCGACGATCCGGAGCTCGTGTTTCCGCCCCGCGCGCGCCAGGCGGTGCTGATGGTCGCGGCCAGCTGGTATCGCAATCGCGAGGCGGCGGCCGAGAATGAGCTCAAGGTTGTGCCGCTCGCGGCCGATGCGCTGATCTGGCAGATGCGGGTCTACCGATGAGGCCGTCGTTGCTGATCCGCGGCCAGTGGGGCCTCGGGGACAATATTTTTGCGCGACCGATCATTCGCGCATGCGCGGCAAAATATGACGTCTGGCTCGAGACGCCTTGGCCGGAGCTATTCGAGGATCTGCCGCTGCGGTTCGTCGCCGCAAGGCGGGATCTCCGGACGCAAATGCGCAACGTGGCGCGGCAGTCGCCGGCGCGCTGGTCGACGCCGCCGAACGGGATCCGTGAGATCCGACTCGGCTACGGACATTCCGAATTGGCACGCGGCTCGATCGTCGCTGCGCTCGAGCGCCAGGTCGCCGCGATCGGCGTGCGACTGTCGGCGCCGTCCTGGGATCTGCCGGACATGGGGGCGCCGCTGGTGCTGGCCGATCGTCCGATCGCGCTGGTGCGGCCGGTGACGGTCCGCAGCGAATGGCGCAACGAAGCGCGCAACCCGCGGCCGGAATACGTGGCGGCGATCGCGCGCGAATTGACCGCGACGCATCACGTGGTCGTCGTCGCGGATCTGCAGGCCGGCAAGGAATGGCTCGAGGGCGTGCTGCCGCCGCACCATCAGGCCTTTGTCAAGGGCGAGCTGGTGGTGCGCGAGCTGCTCGCCCTGGCCGGCGCGGCCGATGTCATCGTCGGCGGCGTCGGCTGGATCGTTCCGGCCGCGATCGCGCTCGGCCGCCGCGCCTTTGTCATTCACGGCGGCCACGGCGGCCACAATGCGCGCCACGTCATTACGGATCCGCGGATGAACCTGTCGCGGATCGGTTTCGCAACCCCTCGGGAGCTCTGCAAATGCACCAACATGCTGCATCACTGCGACAAGTCGATTCCGGATCTGGCGGCTCAATGGGCGGCGTTCTGCAGCCGGGCCGGCCTCAATTCTTTGATGCCTGCGCCGAGCGCCGCCTGACCTGGTGGCCGGAGCTCGGGGTCGGCTTCTATCCGGTCGAGTGTGGCGCCGAGCCGTATGACGCGGCCTATTTTGAGCGCTTTCAGCGCCAGGCCGACACGCCGATCGGGCGCGCGCTGATGCAGGCGCGGGTCGACCTGGTCAACCGCCATTTCGCCGGGACCGTCGTCGATATCGGAATCGGTTCGGGGGCCTTCCTCGAGCGGCGCAACGGCGCCGGCGGCAATCGGCCGAACACGTTCGGCTTTGACGTCAATCCGGTTGCCGCCGCCTGGCTCAAGTCGCGATCGCTGTGGCTCGATCCCTATCAGGTCCAGGTGCCGGCCGTGACGCTGTGGGACGTGCTCGAGCATATTCCCGATTTCGGCGCGCTGCTGGATCGGGTCAGTGCGTGGGTGTTCGTGTCGATCCCGATTTTCACCAGCGCGCAGCATGTGCTGCGGTCCAAGCATTTTCGCAAGGATGAGCACGTCTGGTATTTCACCAGCGAGGGATTGATCCGCACCTTTGACGGCTGCGGATTCGACCTGGCAGCAATGAATACGATCGAGACCGATCTCGGTCGCGAGGATATCGGCTCATTCGTCTTTCGGCGCCGCGCATGACCAGCGCGGGGGATCTGCGGCATCGGATCGGATTTTTCCGCCGGCCGGTCGTCAGCGATGGTCACGGCAACGCCGAGGGCGAGTTTCCGGATACGCCGGAATTCGAGTGCAGCGCCAGCGTGCAGGTCCGGTTCGGCGGCGAGACCGTGCTCGCCGCGCGCCTGCAAGGCCAGCAGACCGCGACCATCGTAGTCCGGCGCAGCGCCGCGACCTTGGCGGTAACGACCGATTGGCGGATCCAGGACATGCGCGACGGCACCATTTGGAATATCCGCTCGGGGCCGGTCGATCCCGATGACGGTCGCATGTGGCTCGAGTTCCTCTGTCAGTCGGGGGTCGCGACGTGAAAACGATCGTGATGCGCCGTGACTATTCTTATCGGGCAGCTCGAGCTGTCGTCGTGCAGTACCGCGCGGGCGAGACCTATCGTCGCGTTCCGGAGGTCCAGGCGCGCGCAATCATTGCCGCGGGCGCCGGCGAGATCGTCACAGAGGTCGAGCAGCAATGAGCGATCCGAGCCTGCCGCTGCAAGATGCGCTGATCAAGGCGCTGCGCGCGCCGAACGTATTGCCGGCCGCCGTCGGCGCGCGGGTCTACGACCAGGTGCCTGGTGCGCCGACCTATCCGCTGGTGTCGCTCGGCGACGGCCAGGTGCTGCCAGACAAGGCGGAATGCATCGACGGGGTCGAGGTGTTCCTGCAAATCGACGTTTGGAGTCGAAAGGTCGGTTACGCTGAGACCAAAGAGATCGCCGCGGCGGTGATCGCTGCGCTCGACGACCAGGCGCTGACCGTCGTCGGCTTCAACGTCACCGTGTTCGAGTTGTCCGGCGTCCAGTACATGCGTGATCCCGATGGGCTGACGCGGCACGGCGCGATCACCTTTCGGGCCTTGCTCGAGTCCTCAACCTAGTTTGCGCCATGCGCGCGACGACCAGGTCCGCGGATCCTCGCGGCCGTTTTCCATGAAAGGGAAAGAACATGGCGAAACCGACTGTCCTGCCCGGAACCAAATTGCTGCTGTTGCTCGGCGATGCTGCCAGCCCGGAAGTATTCGCCGAGCCGTGCGGCCTGACGACCAAGTCGTTTGACCTGGCGGCCTCGACCAACACGACGCTGATCCCGGACTGCGCAAATCCGGAGGCGCCGGCCTGGGAAGCGACTGACATCAATGCGCTGTCGGCCAGCGGTGCCGGGACCGGCGTCATGGCCGTCGAGTCGTTCACCAAATGGAACGAATGGTTCATGTCCGCCGAGGGCAGGAACATGCAGATCAAGCTCGACCACGCCGATCTCGGTCACTACGCCGGATCGTTCAAGCTGACCAGCTTTAAGCTGGCCGGCACGCGCGGAAACAAGGTGACCGTCGACCTGTCGTTCAAGAATGACGGCGAGGTCAGCTGGGTCGACAATCCCTGATGGCCGAGCCTGACGACGAGCTGCAGAGCTGGTTTTTCGGCCTGCCGTTCAAGCTGAAACGCGAGCTCGCCGGCAAGCTGAAAGAGCAGGCCGACGAGCTCGCCGGCGCGATCAAGGCCGAGGCGCCGGTCGCATCCGGCAAGCTGCGCGACAGCGTCAAGGTGCGGCGCCGGCGCAATGAGCTCGAGCTCGAGGTCGTCGCCGGGGGGCAGGCGACCAGCAAGGAAATCCGAAAGGGCGCCGGCGTCGATTACGACTATGCCCTGGCGATCGAGTTCGGCACGACCGAGCATCCGGCCGAGCCGTTTTTCTACAACACGGCGCGCGAGCGGATGCCCGATATCCGCGACAATATCGAGCAGGCCGTCGCCGACGCGCTTGCGAAAGCGTGAGGGGACATGAGCGCAAACGGAACGCGGACGATTATCTGGGCCGGCGGCGAGGATCAGTTCTGTCTCGCCAAGGTCGGCCTGATCCTCGATCTCGAGGCGAAGTGCGAGGCCGGCATCGCGACCGTGATGACGCGGCTTGGCTCGGGCACCTGGCGCCTTAACGACGTGCGCGAGCCGATCCGGCTCGGCCTGATCGGCGGCGGCATGGCGCCGGACGCAGCGATGAAGGCGGTCCGCAATCACGTCGACGACAATCCGCTGACGTCGAGCGTGCTGCTGGCCTATGCGATCCTCGAGGCGGTCATGGTCGGCGTGCCCGATGATCCGGTCGGCAAGCAGCCTGACGGCGACAACCAGGGAAAAGCCGAGCCGGCGGGGGCGCAAGAAACCGGCTCCATCACGACGACGGACGCCTCCGACGCTCCGAAATAATCGCGATCGGCGCCAGGTTCGGCTGGTCGCCGCGCCTGGTCGAGGATCTGACGCTTTGGGAAATCGTCGCGTTTATCGACGGCCATAACCGGGCCAATTCGGATCCGGACAAGCCGGAGGCGATGAGCGATGGCGATTTCGACGATCTGCTGGCCAAACACAAGGTTGGATGACTGATGCCTGCGCCGTCACTGCGAATTCCGATGACGCTCAATATGGACGGCTTTCAAAAGAACATTGAAAGCGCCAAGGGGCTAACGTCGACCGCGACCAAGTTCATCGCCAAGCAGTTCATCGATATGAATGCGCAGGTGCTGGCGACGCAGGGCGCTACGGGCGCGGCCGTGCTCGGCTTTCGGTCGATCCTCGGCGTGCTGGGGCCGCTGACCTTGGCGGTCAGTGGTATCGTCGGTGTGTTCAAGCTGATGGGCTACGCGACCGAGCTCGCCAAGGAAAAGATCGAGGAGTTTAACGCGATCGCCGAGAAGGCAGCAAAGTCCAATGTCTCGACCGATTTTTTCCAGCGCTTCACCAAGTCGGGCGAGCAGCTGCGCCTGACCGTCGACCAGGTCAATGAAGCGCTCGAGCGGTTCAACGGCGCATCGCGCGATGCGCTCGGCGGCTCGACGCTCGGCCAGCGCGTGGATGAGCTGCAGAAAGCTGGAAACTTCGACGGCAATGCCGGCGCCGGCGCGCTGGCGAGTGCGACCGAAACAGAGGCGAAGCTGCGCGCGACGGTGCAGCTGATACGCGAAGCGTTCGAATCCGGTCAGCGCCTGGCCGGCCTCGATATTGCCAAGACCGCGTTTGGCCCTGAGGTGACGGACCGGCTGCGCCAGGATGCGACCTATCTCGATCAGATGCTCGCGACGGCCGACAAGATCTCGGCCGAAAAGATCGTTTCCGACGATCAGGTCGGCCAGGCGATCCAACTGAAAACGCGGCTCGAGGAGGCGCAGAAGGTTCTCGCCGAAAAGTTCAAGCCGATCCAGGATGATCTGGCAAAGCTTGGCGTCAACTATCACGAAAGCTGGATCGGCATCGTCGAGAACCTGTCGGCAGCTGTTTCGCAGGCCAACGCGCTTTATGCGGCAATCAAGCGGATTCCGGATGCACTGGCCGACGCGGGGTCGTCATCGTTCTGGACCAAGCTGACCGAGATGACCGGAAAGCTCGGCCTCAACTCGGATCCGAAGAGTCTCGGCATCATCTTTCCGGGCGAGGCGGGTTTCGCCGATGATCCGGCCAGGTCGAAGCTCGCCGCCGGGCTCAACAATCCGAATGCGGTCCGCAAAGCGATGCAGGACGCGATCGACCTGCAGACCAAGGTGCGC
This sequence comes from Bradyrhizobium sp. CCBAU 11386, assembly GCF_028128955.1. Classification (NCBI taxonomy): domain Bacteria; kingdom Pseudomonadati; phylum Pseudomonadota; class Alphaproteobacteria; order Hyphomicrobiales; family Nitrobacteraceae; genus Bradyrhizobium; species Bradyrhizobium sp. CCBAU 11386. The sequence continues at coordinate 93,142 of NZ_LBKA01000261.1, read as the reverse complement.
GGCGATACATCGATCGCGCCGGCCAAGGCGCAGGCCGACATCAACGATCAATATGACCGCGCGATCGAGTCCTTGCAGAAGCACACCGCGCGGCTGCAGGCCGACGCGCAGGCGGTTGGCCTCGGCGCCGGCGCGCTCGAAGAATTCCGAGCCAAGAGCGCGCTGGCGACCGCGGCGCAGCAGGCCGGGATCCCGGTGCAGGGCGAGACCGCGAAAAAGATCGACGAGATTGCCAGGGCCGCCGGCGCCGCCGGCGAGGCGTTGGCAAAGGCGCGGGTCGGCAGCGAGATCAAATTCGGCGCCGGCACGGCGTTCCTGACGCAGGAAGATGTCGCGATCGCGCAGCAGCTGCGGGGCATCTATGGCGATGACATTCCGGCCGCGATGGCCTCGAGCCAGGCCGCGGCGTTGCGGCTGATCGATGCCAACCGCGAAATCGCCTCGACCGTCTCGAGCGGTCTGACGACGTCGATCGCCGACACGATCGACGGCACCAAGACCGCTGAGCAGGCCTTTGCCAGCTTTGCCAAGTCGGCGGCGCGCGCGATCGAGGAGGTGATTATCAAGCTCTTGATCGTCGGCCCGCTGATGCGCGCGCTGCAGGGCGGCCTCGGCGGCCTGTTCGGGATCGGCGGCGGCAGCTTTGCGACGGACGGCATCGGCGGGTATGGACCGACCGCGCCGACCGGCGCCAACGCATCGGGGACGGACAACTGGCGCGGCGGCGAGACCTGGGTCGGCGAGAACGGGCCGGAAAAGGTCAGGCTGCCGGCCGGATCGCAGATCGTTCCGAACGATATCGCGCGCCAGCGCGGCGGCGGGGTTGTGGTCAATCTGGTCGAGGATTCCAGCCGCGCCGGCCAGACGCAGCAGAAGAACAACGGCCAGGACGGTTTCGACCTGACCGTGTTCGTGGATTCGATCACGGCGAAGAACATCGGCAATCCCGGAAGTGCAACCCGGCAAACGCTCGGCATGGCCGGCAGACTGGCATCGCGCTAATGGCTGATCCCTGGCCCGCAACCCTGCCGCAATGTTTCATCCTCGGCTATTCCGAGGGAATGCCGGACGGCGTCGCCGAGGTGCAGCCGGACATCGGACCGCCGATTTCGCGCGGCCGCTCGAGCTCGGCGCCGCGGCCGCTGTCCGGTCAGATGCGAATGACGCGCGCGCAGCTTGCGACGCTAAAAGCCTTCGTCGCCGTGACGCTCGATCGCGGCGCGCTGCCGTTTGAATTTCCGGATCCGACCACGATCGGCGCAACCTTGCTGGTGAAATTTCCCAAGGGCAGCCTGCCAAGCTGGCAGCAGACCGCCGCCGGCGTCTATCGCGTCAGCCTGACATTGACGGTGCTGCCGTGAGGGTGTTGTCGCTCAATTTCCGCCAGGCGCTGTTTTCGCAGGAAAGCGGCGAGGTGCCGATTTTCCTGCTGACGATCACGCATGCCGAGCTCGAGGATCCGATCTATTTGACGACGGATCCGACGTCGCGGCTGTCCGAGGATCCCTTGATCTATGCCACGACCAGCCGCGGCGTCGAATTCCTCTATGCCGGCGTCGACGTCACCTTGCCCGACGAGCAGGACAAGGCGCCGCCGGCGTCGAAACTGACGATCGCCAACGTCACGCGCGAGCTGATCCCGCTGGCGCGCTCGGTCTCGACGCCGCCATCGGTCAAGATCGAGGCGGTGCTGGCCTCGGCACCAGACGACGTCGAGATGATCTGGCCGGCGATGGATATGTCGAATTTGACCTATGACGCCTCGTTCCTGCAGTTCGATCTGACGATGGATTCGCTCGTGACCGAGCCTTATCCGAGCGGGACGTTTTCGCCGGCGTATTTTCCGGGGCTGTTTTCCTGATGTTTGATCAGTTCGTCGGGATCCCCTACGCCGACAAGGGGCGCGGGGATGCGGTCGATTGCTGGGGCCTGGTCTGCCGCGTGTTCCGCGAGCTGCGCGGGGTCGCGCTGCCGTCCTATTCCGAGGCCTATGTGACGGCCGATGACGCCAGGTCGATCGCGCGTCTGGTCGCCGGCGAGCTCGAGCCGTGGCTGCCGATCGTGCCGGGGGATGAGCAGGCATTCGATTGCGTCCTGATGAAGGAATGCGGCCTGCCGCGGCACATCGGCGTCGTGACGCAGCCGGGCCTGCTGCTGCACGTGCAGCGCGGCGCGACGTCGACGATCGAACGCTATCGCACGGGTCCGCTGCGGTTTCGCCTGGTCGGGTTCTACAGGTTCAAGGCGGCATGAACGCGATCACCACTAGCGTCCTCGAGGGCGAGATCCTGACGCCGCGCGACACGGTTCGCGTCGTCGGCAAGACGCATCCGCTCAACGGCGGCCGGATCGATTGCCGGCTGCCGGCGGGGCTTACGGTCGCCGAGATCCTGCGCGCCGCCTTGAGCGATCATCCGGGCTTGCAGCTGCGGCGCGATTTCGTCGTGCATATCGACGGCCATGTGATCGCCGAGGCAAACTGGCATCGGGTGCGCGTCAAGCGCGGCGCGACGGTAACCTTTGTTCCGCGGCTGCAGGGCGGTGCGGTCTGGAAGAGTATCTTAACGATCGTGGTCGCGGTCGCGGCCTATGCCTTTGCCGGGCCGCTCGCCGGATTGCTGACGATCGCCGGCTTTGCGATCACGGGCGTCGCGCTGACGATTGCGACCGCGGTGATCGCCGGCGGCATCATCCTGGCCGGTACGCTGGCGATCAATGCGCTGTTTCCGGTGCGGCCGCCGAAAGAGCCGGACGCGGTCAATTCGGCCTCGCTCAATTCGATCCAGGGCGCGCAAAACCGCGCAAATCCGTTCGGCACCATCCCGGTCGTGCTCGGCACGCATCGGCAATCGCCGTTCTATGCGGCGAAGCCGTATACCGAGATCATCGGCGACGACCAATGGCTGCGCTTCGTGGTCTGCTGGGGATATGGGCCGCTGCAGATCTCCGACTTGCGGATCGGCGAAACGCCGCTGGCGAATTTCTCTGACTGCGAGATCCAGACCGTCGAGGGCTACATCGGCGATCCCGCCCTGACGCTCTATCCGGAATCGGTCGACGAACAGGCGCTGTCGATCACGCTGGGGTCGGCGGATTGGGAGCTGCGCACCACGGCGACCGATACCGATGAGATCTCGATCGACCTATTGGCGCCGCAGGGCATGTTTCGCGTCAACCAGGACACGGGCAACCTCGATCCCTATGACGTCGCGATCGTCTGGCGCTACGCAGTTGCCGGGTCGGGCGCCTATTCGCCGCCTGATACGATTGTATTTCATCGCTCGACCGGCCCGGCGCGGAAAGGCGCGCGCGTGACCGTGGCGCGCGGCCAGTATGACGTCCAGGTGCGCCGGTTCACGCCGGCGGCCGACAATGACAAGATCAAGGATGAGGTCGCCTGGACGGCGCTGCGCTCGATCAAGCATGCGCCGCCGATCGCATTCCCTCGGCCGCTGGCGCTGACCGCGGTTCGGATCCGCGCAACCGACCAGCTGTCGGGCGTGATCGACACACTCAACGGCATCTGCACCTCGCTGGTGACGGCCTGGAACGGCTCGGCCTGGGTCGCCAACTCGGAATCGCAATGGCCGCCGGATCTGTTTCGCCATGTGCTGCAAGGTGGGGCCAATGCGCGACCGGTCCTCGATAGTTCGATCGACCTGGAAAACCTGCAGGAGTGGCACGCCTATTGCGTGGCGAACGGATTCAAATTCAACCAGGTCCGTGCCAACGTCTCCTCGGTCTCGGACGTGCTCGACGATATCTGCGCCGCCGGCCGCGCCGTCAAAACCTTCATTGACGGAAAATGGGGCGTGATCTGGGACCGTCCGGCCGACTCCATCGTGCAGCACTTCACACCGCGCAATTCCTGGGGGTTCCAGGGGCAAAAGCCGTATGCGCAGAAGCCGCACGGCTGGCGCGTGTCATTCATCAATGAGGAGAACGGCTACACGACGGATGAGCGCATCGTCTATGACGATGGGTTCGACAAGACCAATGCGACGTTGTTCGAGGGCATGCAGTTTCCCGGCGTCACGGATCCGGAGCTGATCTGGAAACACGGCCGCTTTCACATTGCGCAGTCGCGGCTGCGGCCGGAAAAGATCAGCCTCAACGTCGGCTGGGAGCATCTGGTTTGCACGCGCGGCGATCGCGTGCGGGTAACGCATGACGTGATGCTGATCGGCCTGGCCTCCGGCCGTATCAAGTCGATCGCCGGCCAGGTGGTGACGGTTGACGAGCAGCTGACGGTCGAGGCCGGCAAGACCTATGCGATGCAGTTTCGCGTTGCCGCCGATGGCCGGGTGATCGACCGCGCGGTCGCCGAGGCAACCGCGCCCGGCGAGCACTTCAGCCTGACGCTGGTCGGCGACCTGTCTGGCCTGGCCGCCGGCGACCTGTTCGGGTTCGGCGAAAGCGAGCGCGTCTCGGCCAATTATCGCGTGCAGAGCATCAAGCACCAGAAAGACCTGGTCGCGACGCTGACGCTGGTCGACGACGCGCCGGAGATCTCGACCGCAGATCAGGGCGAGATCCCGGAATATGATCCGCATGTGACGATCCCGCCGGATCCGTTCACGCTGCCGCCGCGCGACCTGCAATATCTCGAGGTGATCGACCAGACCGACGCCGCGGTGCGGGCAATGGTGCGGCTGACCTGGCAGGTGCCGCGGTTCGGCCGGATCGTATCCTTTGAGGTGCAGCAGCGCGACGACGACGCCGGCGGCGATTGGGTAACGGTGCAGAGCGTGCCGGCGCCGAAAACCACGGCCGAGCTGCCGCTCGCCGCGGCTGGCGTGTGGAGTTTCCGCGTTCGATGCCTGTTCGATGACGGGACGGCGTCAGACTGGACGTCATTGCTTGGCCTGTCGCTGCAGGCACTGACGTCGCCGCCTGACGACGTCACCAATCTGCACCAGCGTTCGGTCGACGGCCAGACGCATCTTGATTGGACCACGGTCGACGATCAAAGGACGATCTTTTACGAGATCCGCAAGGGCACGTCCTGGGACACGGGCCTGGTCGTTGGCGACGTCGTTGCGCAGCCACCCTGGCCGACAACGGGTGACGGCACCTACCATGTGCGCGCCTATGTGCTGTCGCCGTTCGGGGTGCGGATCTACAGCGTCGCGACGGCGACGATCGCGATCGCCGACTCGATCATCTCGCGCAACATCATCCTGTCGAAGGATGAGCAGGCGACGGGCTGGACGTCGAGCCTCGAGGGCGGCGTGATCGATGGCAGTTTCATCCGGACCGACGCTGGATTGTCGATCGCCCAGCCCTGGGCGCAGGAGATCGTCGACCAGCTGGCTCTGAGCGGGACGCACATCGCGATTTACGTCTCCGGCACGATCGTCGATATCGGTCGTGCCGCGGAATGCCGGTTTTGGACCGAGTTTGAGGCGGTCGGCGTGCTGCAGGGCGATGACTTCCTGGCGCAATCCGACGTGCTCGGATCCGGCGATATCCTCGGCGCATCGCCAACCAGGTTTATCCGCGCGTTTCCGATCTGGCGTTTTGCGACCGAGGGCGCCGGCGACGTGTTCGCGCCGGTCGACGTGTTCGCGCCGAGCGACATTTTCTCGGCCGATGTCACGTGGAAAAATTGGGTCGCGATCGCGTCAGGCACGCGCGTCGAGCGGTTCTTTCAGCCCGGCCTGGTGCTGATTACCGATCGCGAGGATACCAACGCGACCGGCACCAAATTCCGCTGGTTCGTCGACGTGCCTGATCGCACTGACGACTATACCGAGCTCGACGTGCCCGACACGGGACTCAACGTCACGTTCTATCCGGGCGGCTATGATGGCGAGCCAGAACCTGGCGCGACCGCGGTGCCGTTCAATGGCGGGCCGAATACCGCCGGCGTGCCGCACGTGCAGCGCGCGATCGTCGACGGCAGCAACGGCGACGAGGTCAAGGTGACAAACCTGACGCTGGCGGGCTGCACGGTGCACGTCGTCAACGCCGGCAGCAACGTGGCGCGCGCCGGCGTCAATCTCCTGGTGCGCGGCTACTAGAAGCAAAGGCAACGATCCATGAAACGTCATCTGCATGTCGTGGCGATCGCCGCGATCGCCGGCGCTTTGGCCGCCGGCGCCGTCCAATCGCTGTTTTCGGCGCTCGCCGACCAATCCGAGCGGGTGCTGCCGACGTCGGGCATTTATACCGGCGTGCAGTTCTCGCAGCTGATCGGCGATTCAGTGCGCTCGATCTCAACTGGAAACAAGGGGCCGACGGCGCCGGCCAATGTCGGCGGCAGTGCGGTCGACGGTTTGGAATGGATCGACGATAGCTCGACGCCTTGGCTCAGGAAGCGCTATGTCAGCGGCGGTTGGGCGGTCGAGGGGGCGCTCGATCCGTCCGATAGCTCCTACGTCGGCGTGATCGGCGGCGGTGTGGCATCGTTGAGCAGTGCCGCAACCGTCGATCTCGGATCCGTGCCGCAGGCGAACGTCACCATTACCGGCACGACGACGATTTCCGGCTTTGGATCCTCAGCGCCGGTCGGTATCGTCAAGATCATCCGTTTTGCGGATGCGCTGACGCTGACCTATTCCTCGAGCCTGACAGTTCCCGGCGGATTTTCCCTGGTCACGGCGGCCAACGATCGCGCGATCGTCACGCATCTCGGTTCCGGAAATTGGGAGGTGACGCAATACACGCGCGCCAGCGGCGTTCCTGTCGACGTCGCCGCGGTCGGAAAGGTCGAGTTCAATTTTGCAAGCGCGGTGCCTGCGCTGCATGTGGCAGGTTACGGCCAGGCGCTGACGCGCACGTCATATCCGGCTTACCTCGCCAAGGTGACGCGGGCGCAGAACGGCACGCGCACCAGCGGCAATGCGACGATCACCTCGATAGCCGACACGTCCGGCATGGGTGCCGGCATGCCGGTCGAAGGGACCGGCATCAATGCGGGGTGTACGATCGCGGTCGTCACCAGCTCCTCGATCCAGCTCAATTCATCGTCGTGCGTGACGGCGTCCGGCACCTCGACGGTGACGGTGTTTTTGACCGGCTATGGCTCGGGCGGCGGTGCCACCACGGTCGGCGTTCCCGATTGTCGAGGCCGCGGCCTGGCGGGGCGCGATCACAACCTGCCGGGCTCGCTCGCCAATCGCCTGACGGCGAGTTATTTCGGATCCAATTCGGCGGTGATGGCGGTTGCGAACGGCCTCGAGTTTCATACGCTCGACGCGACCGAAATGCCGCAGCACAATCACAGCATTACGGATCCGGGGCACGTGCACAGCAATGCGCTGCGGCGCGACACTGTCCAAAGCGGCAGCAGCTTTAGCGCGGTCAGCAATACCAGGCCGCCGAGCGGCGATGGTCCGGATCTCAACTGGAATACGCTGCAGGCCTTTACCGGCATCACGCAGACCAACAACACGGGCGGCGGCAATCCGCACGCGATCGTCGATCCGACGATCATCGCCGAGTGCACCGTGCGTGTGACGCCTTAACGATTTCTCTACAACCGAGGTTGATCCGATGAAACTGCAACGCCTTTGCGGCGCGCTCGCCGCTGCCTGGTTGACGCTGGCGCCGGCCGCCGCGACCGAGCAAGCCAGCTATGTGACGCCGGTCTCCGGACCGATGACAATGGCGGTATTTGCCGGAGCCTATCTTAACCCGGCGCTGCGCGCGATCGCGACTTGCCATAACGGCAGCTCGGCGCCGGCGAATGGTCCGTCAGGCGCGCCGCTCGCCTATCAGTGCTGGGTCGACACGACGGGCAACCCGGCGCTTTACAAGATCTTTGACGGCACAAGCTGGGTGACGCTCGGCTCGATCAACACCTCGACGCATGCCTGGGCGCCATACCTGACCGGCGGCACCTCGGGCGGCGTGCCGTATTTCTCTGCCTCGGGTGTCCTCGGATCCTCGGCTGTCCTGGCGCAAAATGGTTTCGTCGTGGGTGGCGGCGCTGGTGCCGCGCCGGCGTCGATCGCGGCCTGCAGCGATGACCAGGTCGCGTTCGGCCGCACCAGCGCGACGCCGCTGTGCAGAACTGTGAGCGGCGATGTCACGTTTGCGGCCGGCGTCAGTGCGATCGGCGCCGGCAAGGTTACGTCCGCCATGCTCAACGCCGATGTTTACTCGACCGCACACACCTGGGCCGGTCAGCAGACATTCGTCGCGCCGGTGCTCGGCACGCCGGCATCAGCGACGTTGACCAACGCGACCGGCTTGCCGGTCGCGACCGGGATCAGTGGCCTGGGCAGCGGCGTCGCGACCTGGCTCGCGACGGCCTCGAGCGCCAACCTGCGCGGAGCTCTGACCGACGAGACCGGCACGGGCGCAGCGGTGTTTGCCACGTCGCCGACGCTGGTGACGCCGGCGCTCGGCACGCCGTCCTCGGCGACGCTGACCAATGCGACCGGCCTGCCGGTTGCGACCGGGATCAGCGGGCTCGGCAGCGGCGTCGCGGCCTGGCTCGCCACGGCCTCGAGCGCCAACCTGGCGTCTGCTCTGACTGACGAAACCGGCTCGGGCGCGGCGGTGTTCGGGACGGGGCCGACGCTTGCCAATCCTGTCATCAGTGGTGCGAGCCCGGCATCGTCGGGCGCGCTCGGCTACACGGGCGGCCTGGTCAACTGGTACGACGGCACGCAGATCAGGACCGTGGTCGCGATCGATGCGACGCAGACGCTGACGAACAAGACGCTGAATTGCGCCAACAATGCCTGCACGGTCAGGATCGCGAGCGACGTCTCGGGGCTTGGCTCTGGCGTTGCGACCTGGCTCGGCACGGCCTCGAGCGCCAATCTGGCGGCAGCCTTAACCGACGAGACCGGCACGGGCGCAGCTGTTTTTGCGACGTCGCCGACGCTGGTGACGCCGGCGCTCGGCACGCCGTCCTCGGTGACGCTGACCAATGCGACCGGCTTGCCGGTCGCGACCGGGATCAGCGGGCTTGGCAGCGGCGTCGCGGCCTGGTTGGCGACGGCCTCGAGCGCCAACCTGGCGAGTGCGCTAACCGATGAGACCGGATCGGGGGCGGCGGTGTTCGGTACCGCGCCGACGATTTCGGCGCCGGTCATCACGGGCGCCGCCGACGTGCAGCAGGCGCTGACGCTGTCGGGTGATATCTCGCCGGCGCAGTTGACCGCGGCAACCCACAATTGGGCGCCGACCGGGTTTTCGACGGCGTCGACGATCCGGCTGTCGACCGATGCGAGCCGCAACATCACGGGGATCGCCGCCGGCGCCGATGGCCGCGTCATCGTCCTGCACAATGTCGGTTCGCAAAATGCAGTTCTGACCAATGAAGACGCCAACTCGACCGCGGGCAATCGTTTTCTGTTCGGCGGCGACCTGACGCTCGCCGCGAATGCGTCGGTGACGCTGCGTTATGACGCGACGTCGTCGCGCTGGCGATCGGTCGCGTCGACGTCGGCTGGCGGCGGTGGTGCCGGGACCGTGACCAGCGTTACCCTTGGCGCCGGCTATGGCATTTCAGTCAGCGGAACAAATCCTGTGACGACGGCCGGAACATTTACGCCTGCGGTCGGCCTGTCGACGATCACGAGCTCGCTGGGCGCCGACGTGTTGCTCAACAATGTCGGCAACTATTTCGACGGTCCTAGCGTCGCGCAGGGGTCGACCGGAACCTGGTGGGTATCGGGCACCGCAACGGTGACCGATACGAACACGCAGGCCAATATCAATTGCAAGCTGTGGGACGGGACGACGGTGATTGCCGCCTCCCGCGTCCTGGTCACCAGCGCGGCGATCACCGGCAACTTCCCGATTGCGTTGTCCGGATACCTGGCGTCGCCGGCCGGCAACCTCAGGATCAGCTGTCGCGACGAGAACGCGACGACGGGTAAGATCCTCTACAACGGAAGTGGCACGGGCAAAGATTCAACGATCAGTGCCGTCCGAATTCAATGAGCGGACGGCGGCAAGCCGGTGGGGGCGGATGGCTGCGCCTGCTGTGAATTTGTCGGCCAGGGCGAACGCCTGCTGCAGTTTAGAATCCGCCGTTTAGCGTCGACAACCTGACGACAAAAATCCAAATTTGGAGATAGGAAGATGGATCTTCGCGACGTGCAGTCGCGGCTTGCGGCCGCGCACCTCTATGACGGCGCCGTCGACGGCGTGCTCGGCGGTCTGACCAAGGCGGCAATCAAGGCGTTTCTGCTGCAGCAGGGCGTCGACGGTTTCGATATGTGGCCGATAGCGCGGCGCTTGGTCGCCGCGCAGCAGTTGATATGCCGGATCGGCGGAATCGAGGCGGGGCGGATCGACGGCCTGGCCGGGACGCAGACGCGATACGCGATCACGGTCTGGGATGCCCGGCTGGCGAATGGCGGCCAACCGGTCGCCGCGGTCGAGGCCTGGCGCAACGATGGCACCGCGCCGCAGGCCGCGCCGGCCAGGCCGTTGCCGACGATCACCTCGAGCCAGGTCGCGGCGCCGGCGACCAGGCCGGTCTGGCCGAAACAGTCGGCGATGGATCAGTTCTATGGTCCGAAGGGCACGGGCCAGGTCATGCTGGTGACGCCGTACAAGATGTGCCTAGCCTGGGATCTCTCGAGGACGGTCGCGCGGTTCTCCTGTCACGGCAAGGTGCGCGAGAATCTCGAACGGATCTTTGCGCGCACGCTTGACTATTACGGCCTCGAGCAGATCCAGAAACTGCGGCTCGATTTGTTCGGCGGTTGCCTCAACGTGCGCAAGATGCGCGGCGGCTCGAGCTGGTCGATCCATTCCTGGGGCTGCGCGGTCGACATCGATCCCGATCACAACCAGCTCAACATGCATCGCGCGCAGGCAACGCTCGACGGGCCTGAATATGATCCGTTCTGGTCGTTCGTTTACGACGAGGGCGCGATCGGCCTCGGCCGCGAGCGCGATTATGACTGGATGCATTTTCAGTTTGCGCGCCTCTGAGCTCCCGAGATCCCGCGCGCCGGGGGCCGTGGCGCAGATCCTCCAACTCCAAGAGGTGAAACGATGAAGCGTATTCTTTGCGCGGCTGTGGCCGTGCCTGTGTTCCTGATCGGCCTGACTGTGGCCGCGCCGGCGGCCACGATCGATATCGGCCAGGCCTTCACGGGTGGCCTGGTCGACGTCGTCAACGGCGCCGTCGCCGCCGGCACTACCGCCCTCGTCGGCTGGGTCTGCATCACAATCAAGAACAAGTTCAATATCGATATCGAGGCCAAGCATCGCGAGGCGTTGACCGCGTTCCTGAACCGCCAGGCGTCCAGCCTGGTCGCCAAGGGCGCGGTGAAGGTGCAGGGCCTCAAGGTCGAAGTCGGCAGCGATGCGCTGGCGGTGGCCGCCAACACGGCGCTGCACGCGATTCCGGATGCGCTGAAATTCTTCGGCCTGACGCCGGAGGTTTTGCAGAAACGGATCCTCGACCTGCTGCCGCAGCAGCCGGCGGTCTCGCAGGCGCAGGCGATCGCGCTCGACGTCGCCAATCCGGCGACGCCGAGCAAGGCGGCCTGACGTGGGATCGGCGATCGCGGCCTGGTTTGCAGAGAAGGGCGCCGGGCTTCTGCTCGGCGCCCTCGCAAAGCTCGCGCTCGACGCCTGGCAGTCCTATCGCGACGACCAGGCACGCCAGGATCTCGGCCGCGCGCAGGCCGAGGCCGAGCAGGGGCGCGGCACCATTGCGGCTCAACAGGCCGAGCTGCAGGCGCAGGCAGATGCGCCGCATTCCGCTGATGAGGCGATCCGCCGCCTCGAGGAGGGGTCGGCGTGACGCTCACATGCACGGGATGGGTTTTCATCGTCGCGCAATTGACCTGCGTCGACGCTTCGCCGCCGCCGGCGGCGGTCTGTCCGCCGGTGCGCACCTGGTCGCGCGAGTTTCAGCGCCAGGTCGCGGCCGAGCTCAAGGCCGCGCCTCAGAGTGCCCTGGCGCAGGTCGCGATCGAGGCGATCGGCGATCGCGATATCGCGCGCGCCTGTGCTAGGGCGAAGCGCAAGTAAGCCGGATCCCGGCCTGGTGCTGCGTTGGCCGGGATCTTCGTTCCGCGGGGGCGGGGATCCTTCACATGCTGCAGGCTGGGAATTGGAATGAGCGAGCTCGCGCAGGAAATATTGAAGCTGGGCACGGGCGGCGTGATCTGCCTGGTGCTGCTCTGGGTCATCTACAAATCCGAGCAGCGGGAGAAGCTGAAAGATCAGCGGATCCAGATGCTCGAGAACAAATTGACTGAGAGTTACGACGAACGGATCGCAGCGGCTGACAGTATTGCCGAGTCCAATGTCGGCCTGCGATCGGCGCTCGAGGCGCTGACAGCGGAAATCAAGGCGAGGCTGAAATGAGGGCGATCCTAAACAATATTCGCCGGATCCTGATCGATGACGGCCGCGACGATCGCGATTTTACAGAGCAGGAGAAGCGCCTGCAGGAAGTGCTGGCGCATCTGCATAGTGCGACCAATAGCGTCAAGAAGGGCGCTGAGCTGCTCGCCGAGCTGATCAAGGCGCGCAGCTAGAGTCAGGGCTAAAAAGTAGCCGGCCATTCCATCGATGCGAGCCGCTACCCACCGAGAAATGGTGGATATGTTCGTTTTCTGGTTGCAAGTCCGGTTCGGGAACCCAATTCTCGGGCCATCCAGAGATGCCATTCCAAAAATTTGCGGGAGATCGAAATGGCGGAGTTTTCCGCCGATACTGCCGCGTTTCGAACGGCGATCAGGTGAGCCGCGTAGCGTCGCTTGGGATGAAGCGCAGAAAGTCGGGGTGCTTCACCTGCTACTGACAGCGGCACATCGCCGATTGAGGTAACCGGCACTTCTGGTGGATACGTCGCGCAGGAGGACGGTGTGGCTATTAATAAAAACATATGCATATCGGAGTATTTGGCGCTTTTCATCAAGACAAAAAAATTTAACTATCTTATTCGGGCCATTGTTCTTTCCTTTGCTCAAAAAAGAATCCTTGAGATTGCTTGGTCAGTTTACTGCCTGCTGCGCCACAGGCCTTTGGAGGTGCATCGGTCGTCGGCTTTGAGCTTGATTCGCCGGGGGGCAATCGAGTTACTGCGGCTTCGATGTTTCGATGGCTTGTACTTCGATAGAGATAATATCTTAGAAAGATATGCTCACAGATATGCTGTGAACGACATCCCTCACGATTTTAGTGGCGCGAGGCTTGAGGCGATCATCGAGACGCAGGGGCGTTTGGTTTTGGGTGAATACGCAGATAATTCTGCGCGACTGCTGTGCATTGACGCGACGAAGTGCGTTGTCATTAAGTTATATTGCGATGCGCCCCATGTCCGGCATATTCATGCAATTCACATGTCAGAGGCAGAACGCTGCATCTTCGTCACGACCGGCGATGGAAGTAAGTTCCTTGACAAATGGGAATTTAGTTCGGGTGAGTTGGTTTTTATTGCTCGGATAAAAAAGCATCTCGCCGGGCATACTGCTGCCATCAACGCCAACGGCAAGGACTATTTTGGAACCGACTTCAGTTCTCGGCCAAATTACCTAGAGAGGCTCGATGGAAAGCGTTTTTTCTTTCCAACGCTTGCGTACAAGATGGCCGTTTTGCACATGAGCCTGCTGAATGAACGGTACATCGTCTGCCTCAGCGGTGAACATCGCCCGCTCGGCAAAAGATGCGCGGTCTCCATTTTTGATTCGATGCGCGAGATATTCATACACTGCGATTACATCGAACCGTATGACAGCGGCAATTGATCCGGGAAATGATGAGCCGGTAGAAGTCTTTGGTACCGGTCGAACTCGTACCTGTTGATGCTCAACTCGTCCTCGTCATCTGGCTATCTCCTCGCTATCCGCTGATGAAAACGCCTCCATGACCCGTGTCATTGCCGGGTGCGTTCGGTTCTTGACCTTGATCCAGTCCTTCGAACGGCCGGCGCTATAGCGTCGGTCGCGCCGTTTCGAGATCAGGCCCTCGAGGCCCAGGCGGCAGGCGGCGCCGAACAGCTCGGTGCCGATCTCGCCTGGCTCGAAGGGCGCGGCGAACATGCCATCCGGCCGACCGCGTAGCAGCCGCGCCAGATTGGTCTTGCGCAGACTCAGAGGCAGTTGGCGCAGATCTTCGCCGCCGAGCGCGAGGACGTCGAATGCGTAGAGCTGCACCTCGTTGTCGTGCCGGCGCGAGTGCAGGGCGTTGAAGTCGGAGACGCCGTCGACACCGAGCACAACGGCCTCGCCGTCGATGATGAATTGCTGCTCGCGGTTCCTCAGCGCGGCCTCGACGATCCAGGGAAATCGCTTTGTCCAGTCGTGGCCGTTGCGGGTGAACAGCCGAACGGTCTTACCGTTGCGCTCGACGCGCAAGCGGTACCCGTCATACTTGATTTCGTGAATCCAGTCGGCCCCGGAAGGCACGGCTTTGGCGGCTGTGGGCAGGCAGAACTCGAACGCGCGGTGCATGAGAACGGAGATAGTCATGCCCTGCGAGTTTTGCGAATCCTCAGCGTAGGACCCAACCGCGAAGTAAATCGCGGACACTTCTACATTTGTTAAGTTCCCTAGGCAGCCTAGCGCGGCGCCAGCAGGTCCTCGCCCGGCTTCAACACTCTGACGAAGGTCCCGCTCTCGTGCAGCTCGAGCCAGCCCTTCTCGACGGCGAACGTGAGGCCGGCGCCGAACTCGGCGCCCGTCGCCTTGCAGCCGGACTTCGAGAGAAAAGGCGCGTTGATTTTCTCGATGTGGATGCGGCCGTTGATCGGCTCGATGCCGGCGGCGAGTTCGAGGAGCTTGCGCGCAGCGGCTTGCGGATCTGCGAAGGGGCGGTTCTCGACATGCTTCATGTGCTGGCGCCGGCAAGCTTGTCGCGCTCGACGCGGGCCAGCTCTTTGGCCCTGGCCTCGGCCTCGCTGCGCGTCAGCAGGTCCGGCCGAAGTCGTCGGCCTGGAAGGTCGTCCCAGTAGAAATAGACGCTCGGCCGGCCGTCGGCGAAACGGACCTCATAGCTGCCGGTGTCGGGTACGGCTTCGTGCTTTTTGATCGTGATCGGAGCGATCATGGGGGCTTTACCGCCTCGTTCGTATCGTGATCGTTTGCGCGTGGTGCGGGTTGCTCTGAGAAAAATTGTAGATGTTTTGTAAGAGCCTATCGACTGCACCCTTGTGGTAGTTTGGGTGTGTAGCGTTGATCTCCAAATCAGTCTCGACCACCACGATCGCTCTGACCGTCCCGTCTGGTGCCGCCTCAATCTCCGGGGTTGCGCTGAGAACGTTGGGGATTTCCTCAAGTGTCATTGACCGTCCTGCATCTGGTTGTGTGGAGCATCACATTTAACCATCAATTGTATGATTTGCATGAGTCCACTGATCGTGACGAGCCTGTCCGTTTTGATGGCGCGAACGCTGCTACATAAGACTAGACCGCGAACGCAGCGGCGGCTATATGAGCGGCCTGCGAGCCGCTGATTTGCAAAACTTTTGCCGCGGCTTGCAAAACTTCCGAAGAAAGCCTTGTGATATCAAGCGCTTCGGTGGGGAATGGTGTAACGGTAGCACAACAGACTCTGACTCTGTTTGTCTTGGTTCGAATCCAGGTTCCCCAGCCAATTCCGGCGCTTTTCCCAATGATTGATCTGCTCGAGGGCCGCACCATTTGCGGAGCCCGGCTCACCGCGCCGCCGCTCGCGACGGTTTGCCTCATCTGAAAGCGCATCTGTGGGGTCGGATCGCCGCGCGCTCCATCGTCCTTGGGGCACACAACCCAAGGAGATCCGTGATGCCTTATGTCGATGGTTTCGTGCTGGCCGTGCCGAAGGACAAGATCGAGGCCTACAAGGCGCTGGCGAAAACGGCCTGCGCGGTCTGGATGGAGCACGGCGCGCTCGATTATGTCGAATGCATCGGCGACGACGTTCCCTATGGCGAGCTGACATCGTTTCCGCGCGCGGTGATGGCGAAGGAGGATGAGCTCGTCGTGTTCTCCTGGATCGTCTACCGCGACCGGGAGAGCCGCGATGCCGTCAACAAGAAGGTGATGGCGGATACGCGGCTCAAGGGCGCCGAGATGCCGTTCGACGGCAAGCGCATGATCTATGGCGGCTTCGAGGTCCTCCTTCAGGCGCACGCGCGGCTGCGAGAGCCCGCCGGCCGATGAGCCGTCGGGCGCGCCGCGTTGGCCTTGGTCATCGCGCCGCGCGCCCCCGCCCAGCGAGGCCAACGCGAAATGATCAGCGGCGCCTCTTCCGACCAGATTTGGCGGCGCGCTTCTTCGTCGCGCGTCGCTGGCTGCCACCTGCATCGGCCGCGCCCCATGGAATTTTCGCCCTGACGCGTTTCTTGGCGCCGACGAGATTGGGCGTTTGGTTGTATTGGAGACGACGGAGTTTGGCCGTGACGAGATCGCTGAGTTCCTGGAACGACGGATTGGTGCTGCGGCCTCGCAGCTCACGCAGCACCTTCGCCATACAGAAAGTGTAGGCGCCATATGACGTAACGCCGTCACGATACTCGTAAGACAGTTCCTGCTCCTGGCAAGCCTCGAGCAGGATCGGCAGAAAAGGGCCGTGATGCCCGAGCTCGAGCCGTTTCTTGTCGTATTCCTTGTCGGGCTGGGTGCGGAGCGCCATGCTGCGGCCAAGCCGCTGCGTGGCGCCGTTGCCACCGAGATAGTCAGCGCCGTCCTTGCGCTTCTTCAGACTCTCGTTCAGGGGCGGGAATTCCCGCGGCACCCACATGCCTTCGCTTGCCTCCCATCGCAACGCCCGGTGGCGAATATCATCAGGTGGCGTCAGGCCGCGGATGCGCGGACCGCCGTCACGTGTCATGCCGCCGGAATGGCAGCAGTCGAGCATGGCGACGAAATAGCAGTTGTACGGGAGCTGCGAGTAGAGCTGGCAGAATTGACGGTCGAGAATCGCGTGCGCGGGCGTCCAGTCGAAATCGTAGGGGACCAGGCACTCGTCAACCCTATCCGGTGCGCCGCTCTGATTGTATCCGGGAATTTGGGCGCCATGCCCGGAGTAGAACAGCATGCGCTCGTCGCCGTCGCGCACGCCATCGAGCAGCCAGTGAAGCCTATCCATGATTCCCTGCGCCGTCGCCCGCTCATTGAGGACGACGCGTATTTCATCTGGTTTCAAGCCGCTTTCCTGCAGCACCGAGCTCATGAGAAACACGTCGTTGACGCATCCTTCGAGCCTGTCCTTGGGGTTGGGATAGTCGTTGATGCCGATCAGCAGGGCGCGGCGGGTCGGCCGGGTGTCGATGCGGGCGATCTCCCGCGCAACGCCGACGATGGAGCGTGACGCCTGCACGGGAACCACGTCGTGCCAGATGGTTGCAACGGTCTCGGGGCGCGAAAGGTACCAGGTCGCGTCGTGATTCAGGACGTCGTTGGGGACGTCGAACGGCGTCAGAATCTGCTGAAAATTGTTTGCGGCAATCTCGAGCGGGTAGGTGAGGACGCGATCCTCCCGATTGAACAGATGGTACCATTTCCGACAGGGAAGATCCTGAATGCGGCCTGCAAAGATGTCACGCACCGCGGGGTTGCCGATCTGCGAGCCGAACGTAACGAAGACTTTGTCCTTGATCGCATTCGGATTGCGCACGAACGTGTCATAGCAGATCAGCGAGCCGAGGCTGTGCGCCAGGACAACGTCGTAATTGCCGTTCTTCAGCTTGTCGAGGACGACGCTGCGAAGCGTGGTCTGTAATTGCTCATCTACCGACCACTGGGCGACCATGCCCGCGGTCCATCTGATCAGGGTCGGTACATCTTCGAGGCTGCGTGTGCCCGCGAGGAGATCTCCGATCCCGTGGACGGTCGCGCTCGCCAGCAGTCTTGCCAACGCGACGCCGTAGGTGACGAGATTCGGCGGGTTCTTGTCGAACAGGTCGTCATACGAGAGGAAGTCTCGGGGTGGGGTGACCGACCTCGGCCTGAAGCAGCAGCAACAGGCAGCCGGCAAGCCGCGTCTCCATCTCTTTCGACCGAAGCGACAGCGGACCGGGATCGTTGAGGATCGCGTTCACCAGCGTGCCCAGCACGACCTGAAAGCCGAAGGCGATGGTGCGGGTCTTTGCCGCTTTGCGGCCCTTGCCCATGGCCGGCAGCAGGAGAGGGGTGGCGCGTTCGGTGGTCGCCTTCGCGAGCGCCTTGAATGCTGTCCATTTGTCCGGACGTGTGTCGTCGTGCTGAAGGGCGGCGCGCAGCACGCCCTCGTGGTTGCGCATCCAGGCGATGATGCCGCTGATGATGATCTGGCAGAGCTTGTCGAGGCCTGTCTCGGGTGATGTTGGCCTGATCTCCTTAAGCCGCTCCTCGCCGTCGCGCGCGGCGAGCGCCATCAGCGCGTTGAAATAGGCCTCCTTGCTCTCGAACCGGCTGTAGAAGGCGCCGACGGTCGCCTTTCGCGTTCGAAGGCCAGCTGCTCCGCGTCACCGTCACCATGCACAACGACCAGGCGCTCGACGGCGAAGCCGTCGGCAACGCGCAGATGGCGCGGCAGTAACGGAAGAAGCCCGTTACTTGATCTTGTCGTAGGCCGCCGCGAAATCGCCCAGCGGCATCGGGATCGCGATCGTCTCCTTGGCCATGTTCTGGAACGAGACCTTCAACTGCTTGCCCGACCGCAAGGCCGCAAGCAGGTCCGCCGCGATCGGCGTCGAGGCGTAGCAGCCGCGATTCTCGCAGGTCTGGATCTGGAGGTCGACGGTCTTGCCCTCGTCGACCTGGAGCTTGGCGCCGATCGGAAGGTTGAGGCCCAGCGGCAGTTGCAGCAGCGCTACCGGCGTGCGGGTGTCGGGCGCGATGCGGATGTTGATCAGAACGATGGTCTGTCCGGTCTTGGTCAGCACCGCGTTCTGCTCCATCGCGCATTCGAGCGGCGCATCGCGGCTGACGCTGGTGCAGCGCACGACCCAGCCGGCCTGCTGCGCGCCGTCAGCCTGCGGCTGTGTCGGGGCAGGCGCGGGCTGTGCGGCCGGGGCAGGAGCCGCGTTCTTCTTGGCGCTCTGCTGGGCATACGCGGCACCGGTCGACAACAGGAGGGCGGCAGCAAGGGCGACAAGTCTGGATTGCATGGGCATGGCGAGACTGCGTTGGCGTGAACCGGAGGCCTCGCTGTAGCGTCGCGGGAGCCGCGGCGCAAGCTTACTCGGCGGCTTGCTTGACGGTGCCGTGCGCGGGCGTCTCGTGGCCTTCGCCGTCATCCGAACGGCCCCAGCCCGAGAACCAGTTGTTGAGCTCGTCGAGATAGAGATAGACCACCGGGGTGGTGAACAGCGTCAGCGCCTGGCTGACGATCAGTCCGCCGACCATGGCGTAGCCGAGCGGCTGGCGGATCTCGGCGCCGGTGCCGTGGCCGAGCATCAGCGGCACGCCGCCGAGCAGCGCCGCCATCGTCGTCATCATGATCGGGCGGAAGCGCAGCAGCGCAGCCTGGCGGATCGATTCCGCCGGCGTCTTGTGCTCGTCGCGTTCGGCGGCGATGGCGAAGTCGACCATCATGATGCCGTTCTTCTTCACGATGCCGATCAGGAGGATGATTCCGATCAACGCAATGAGGCTGAAGTCGAAACCGGCCGCCATCAGGATCAGGAGCGCACCGACGCCGGCCGAGGGCAGGGTCGACAGGATCGTGATCGGATGGATGTAGCTCTCGTAGAGGATGCCGAGGATCAGATAGACCACGACGAGGGCGGCGAGGATCAGCAGCGGCACGGTGCCGAGCGACTGCTGGAACGCCTGCGCGGTGCCCTGGAAGCTCGAGTTCAACGTCGGCGGCGCACCGAGATCCGCCATCGCCTTCTGCACGGCTTCGGTGGCCTGGCCGAGCGCGACGCCCTGGGCGAGGTTGAAGCTGATCGTGATCGCCGGGAACTGGCCCTGGTGGCTGATCGAGAGCGGACGGACTGGATCGGTGGTCCAGGTCGCGAAGGTCGACAGCGGCACCTGGTCGCCGGTCAAAGGCGATTTCAGATAGAGCTTGTTCAGGCTCTCGAGATTGCCCTGCATCTCCGGCAGGATCTCGAGGATCACCTTGTAGGTGTTGAGCTGGGTGAAATACTGCGTGACCTGGCGCTGACCGAAGGCGTCGTACAGCGTGTCGTCGATCAGCTGCGGCTGGATGCCGTAGCGCGCAGCGGTATCGCGGTTGATCTTGAGCTGAACCGTGGTGCCCTGCGTCTGCTGGTCGGTCGCGACGTCGCGCAACTGCGGCAGCGTCTGCATCTTGGCGAGGATCTTCGGCGCCCAGTCGTTGAGCTCGCCGAGATCGGCGTCCTGCAGGGTGAACTCGAACTGCGTGCGGGTCGGCCGGCCGCCGAGCCGGACGTCCTGGGCCGCCTGCATGTAGAGGCGGGCGCCTTCGACCTTGTCGAACTGCGGGCGCAGTCGCGCGATGATCTGCTGGGCCGATGCCTCGCGCTGGTTGCGAGGTTTCAGCGTGATGAACAGGTTGCCGTTGTTGCCGGCACGGCCGCTGCCGCCGATCGACATGGCAACGCTGGCGACGTCGGGATCGGCCAGGATGATCTTGCCGAGTTGCTCCTGTCGCCGGACCATTTCCTTGAAAGAGATGTCCTGCGAGGCTTCGGAGGTCGCGGTGATCAGGCCGACGTCCTGTTGCGGGAAGAAGCCCTTCGGGATCAGGACGAACAGGTAGATCGACAAGCCAAGCGTGGCGAAGAAGATCGTGAGCGTGGTGCGCCGCCAGGCCAGGGCATGGTCGAGGATGTATTCGTAGCCCCGCAGCATCCCGTCAAAGGCGCGCTCGCTCCACTGGTAGAATTTGCCGTGGGTCACCTCGCCATGGGCGCGCAGGAAGCGCGAGGCCATCATCGGCGTCAGCGTCAGCGACACGAACATCGAGACGAAGATGGTCATCGCCAGCACGACGGCGAACTCGCGGAACAGGCGCCCGATGATGCCGCCCATCAGCAGCAGCGGGATCAGCACGGCGACCAGCGAGATGCTGATCGAGACGATGGTGAAGCCGATTTCCTTGGAACCCTTGAAGGCGGCCGCCATCGGCGATTCGCCTTCCTCGATGTAGCGCGTGATGTTCTCCAGCATCACGATGGCGTCGTCGACGACGAATCCGACCGCGATCGTGAGCGCCATCAGCGACAGATTGTCGAGCGAATAGCCGACGACCCACATCAGGGCGCACGCGCCCAGCAGCGCCAGCGGAACCGTGATGGTGGGAATGACCGTCGCCCAGAAGCTGCGCAGGAAGATGAAGATGACCATGACCACCAGGGCGATGGTCAGCAGCAGTGTGAACTGGACGTCCTCGACTGCGGCGCGGATGGTCGTGGTGCGGTCGCTGATGAGCTCGATCTTGATCGCGGGCGGGATCGCCGCCACGAGGCGAGGCAAGGTCGCCTTGATCCGGTCCACGGTCTCGATGACGTTGGCGCCCGGCTGCTTGAATATCACCAGGAACACGCCGCGCTTGCCGTTGGCCCAGGCCGCCTGCTTGGCATCTTCAGCGCCGCTGACCGCCTGGCCGATGTCGCGGATTCGCAAGGGGCCGCCGTTGCGATAGGCGATGATGACGTCGTTCCAGTCCTTGGACTGGGTCAGCTGGTCGTTGGCGTAGATCGTGTAGGCACGCTTGTCGCCGTCGATGTTGCCCTTGGGGCTGTCGACCGTGGTGATCGCGATCTGGCTGCGCACATCCTCCATCGACAGGCCCTTGGCGACGAGTTTCGCCGGGTCGATCTGAATGCGGATGGACGGCTTCTGCTGGCCGCCGATGAACACCTGCGCGACGCCGGAGAGCTGGCTGATCTGCTGGGCGAGCTGGGCGTCGACGGCGTCGCTGACGCTGGTCAGGGGCAGCGTCTCCGAGGTCGCCGACAGCAGCAGGATCGGCGCATCGGCCGGGTTGACCTTGCGGTAGGTCGGCGGCGAGGGCAGGTTCTTCGGCAGCTGGCCACTGGCGGCGTTGATGGCACCCTGCACGTCATTGGCAGCGCCGTCGATACTGCGGTTGAGGTCGAACTGGATGGTGATCGACGCGGTGCCCAGATAGCTCGTCGAGGTCATCTGGGCGATGCCGGGGATCTGGGCGAACTGGCGTTCCAGCGGCTGGGCCACCGACGAGGCCATGGTCTCGGGGCTGCCGCCCGGCAGGTTGGCGGTGATCTGGATGGTCGGGAAGTCGACCTGCGGCAGCGGCGCGACCGGGAGCAGGGGATAGGCGACGAGACCGACAAAGAGGATGCCGGCCATCAGCAGCGAGGTGCCGATGGGATAACGGATGAAAGGTGCCGAAATCCCGCCCTCGGTCATTCCTGTCGTACCTTGTTCTGGGCCGGGTCCGAACTCGCCACCGCCGTCGAGACGAGGCTTCCGGGCTGCACCTTGAATTGACCGCCGGTGATCACCTGCTGCCCGGGCGTGAGGCCTTCGTCGACGACCGAACGTCCGTCGATCGCGTAGCTGACCTTGATCTTGTGCACTTCGGCCTTGTTGTCCTGGTTGACGGTATAGGCGTAGAGACCGCTGGTCGAATGCTGAACCGCGTCATCCGGGACCACGGTCGCATCCTTCAGCGTCCGCACCAGAAGCCGCGTCGAGACCGACTGTCCCGGCCACAGCGTGTGGTCCTTGTTGTCGAACACCGCCTTGAGCCGGACAGTCCCGCTGGTCGTGTCGACCTGGTTGTTGATGACGGCGAGCTTGCCCTCGGCCAGCGTCTTCTTGCCGTCGGTGGTGAACGCGATCACCTTGAGTGCCCCGGCCTTCTGGCCCTCGCTGATATAGGCGAGCTGGTCTTCCGGCGCCGTGAAGATCACGGAGATCGGCTCGACCTGCGAGATCGTGACGATGCCGGTCTGTGTCGAGGCATTGACGATGTTGCCGACGTCGACCTGGCGCAGGCCGGCGACGCCGGTGATCGGCGCCTTGATCTGGGTGTAGTCGAGCTGGGTCTGGGCATTGGAGATCGCGGCGTCGTCGGCGGCGATCTGGGCGGTGAGCTGGGCGACGGTGGAGCGCTGGGTGTCGACCCGCTGCGCGGTGGCGAATTCGCCGAGCTTCATGGCGCGCTGGAGCTCGAGATTGGCGTTCGCCAGATTCGCCTCGTCCTGCGCCTTCTTGGCCTTGGCCTGGTCGAGCGCGGCTTGATAGGGGCGGGGATCGATCGAGACCAGAAGCTCGCCCTCTTTGGCGATCTGGCCTTCGGTGAAGGCGATCTTGTCGATCTGGCCGTCAACCCGGGGCCGGACCTGGACGGTGTTGAAACCCTGAACCGTGCCGAGACCGGTCAGGTAGACCGGGAAGTCGACCTTCTGGACCGGCGCAACGCTCACGGGAACGGCGGGCGCGCGGGGCGGACCTTTTTGTGCCGTCTGGGTTTTTCCGGCATCGGGCGAGCCGAATTTCTGCCAACCATAGTAACCCGCGGAGGCCACGGCCGCGATGATCAGAATCCAGAGGATCGGCCGTGTTTTTTTCATATCGGCTCGTGTCGGCTCTTGTGCCCTCAGCTTACGAATTATGGGGCAATCATTGGGTTCCAAGGCGCTTGTATAATACACGCCAAGTTCCAGTGTAAACAGCACTATCGGTTGAGAATCCTAAACAATTGGAAAGCTTTGCACCCGTTAGGCAACTCTCTGGCGCGCCGGTGTGCAGTGCTGCATTTTCCCGGTGCGAGCGATCAGCGTGCAAAAATGAGGCAATGCTCGCAGCCGGTGTGGGCGGGCGCGGCGAGTTGGGTGCAAGGCTGGCGCAGCGCCCGGCCGGGAGCGGCGGGACGTGCGCTTTCCGAGAACGGTTCTAAATCGCGCGGGCGGCGTTTCGGTTGTCAGGAAAATCGGCATCGTTCATATCGGCCCGTCACAACGGGAGCGCAGGATGGACGAATTGAACGGCAAGCTGATCGCGTGTCAGATTCTGATCACGGGATTGATCGCCCGCGTCGCCAACGAGCAGCGCGATCCCTTGCGCTTCCTCACCGACTTCCGCGACGAGATCAAGTCAGTGGTCAATGGCGTCAACATCGCCGGCATGGAGAGCACCGATCGCGTGCGGGCCGTCGCGCAGAAGACTGTCGACGAATTGTTCTCGCTGATGAAGCCGCCGAGCAGTGATTGATGCTGCGAGCGCGATCGCTGATTTCGCGGCTTTTTTCGCGCTCGTTTTAGAACGACTCCAATCTCTCTTTAGAACCGTTTGAAACTGTAGATTAGAATCATTTTGATCTGGACTTATTCAAGGGTTCTCGCGGCTTGCCCGCATTGACCCACTATTTTGCCGCCGATACCAACAGCCTAATCGCTCATCGAAGTGAATGAGCGGACATGAAGATGGGGCGTGTTGTATAATGGGGCAGGTGGTCGCACCGAAGTCGTTGCGTTCGGTCGCAGCATTCGATCTGGCGGAAGAAAAGTCCGCGGGCATTTCCGGCAAGAAGGTCTCGGCAGTCGCGAGCTTGATCGCGGTGGCGTCGGTGTCGAGCGGCGCAGAGGCGCAGCAGTCGAACCTGCCGCCGGTGACGGTCGATGCTCCAGTCCAGCGTCCGCGCCCGACGGCCTCGAAGCCCACGCCGGATCAGATCCGCGCGCGTAACGCGCTTCGCCGCGCCGCGCAGCGGCAGCAGGCCCAGCAGGCTGCTCCGGCGACGCCCTCCGGACCCGCCGACGCGAATCCCTATGCTGATCCGGCCGCGCCCTACAAGGTCGACCACGTGCAGGCCGGGGGTAAATTTCCGGAGAAATTGGTCGATACGCCGAAGTCGATCACGGTTCTCAGCAAGGAAGTGCTCGAGGACAAGAACGCCACGACGCTAAAGCAGGCGATTCTCAGCACGGCTGGCGTGACGCTCGGGTCGGGCGAGGGCGGCAATGCGTTCGGTGACCGCTTCTTCATCCGCGGCTTCGACGCGCGCAACGACATCTTCATCGATGGCGTGCGCGATTCCGGCGTCAGTGTGCGCGAGAACTTCTTCACCGAGCAGGTCGAGATCCTGCGCGGTCCCGGCTCGACCTTCTCCGGCCGCGGTGTCGCCGGTGGTGCAATCAACATCGTCACCAAGCAGGCGACGACGGCAAAGAGCTTCTACAACATGGACACCACGTTTGGCACCGACCAGACCAAGCGTGTCACACTCGACGTCAATCAGGTGATCGACCCGACACTCGCCGTTCGTGCCGGCGGTCTGTTCCAGGACGCCAATGTCGCCGGCCGCGACTACGTCAAGGACAACCGCAACGGCGCTTTCGTCGCGACGACGTGGAAGCCGACCGATACGGTCAAGGTTACGGCCAACTATATTCATACCGAATTGACGGGAATTCCGGACTTCGGCGTGCCCTATTATCGGCCGAGCACGACGTCGACCGCGGGCGGTCCGTTTCCGGACTTCGGCTCCAACCGCAACAATTGGTATGGCCAGATCAACCGCGATTTCTACCGGACTGGCCAGGACATCGGTACGCTCAACGCGGAAGTGCAGATCACGCCCGACCTGTCGGTCAGCAACAAGTTTCGCGCGTCTCGCTCGACCCAGAACTACGTCGGAACGCTGCCGGAGAGCCCGGTAGTCGCCACCCCGCTCTCGGCTTCGACGCTCACGATGAATCCGCAGAGCCGTTTGCAGATCACTGACGTGCTCGCCAACCAGACGGAGGCGACCTACAAGTTCCAGGACGGGGTCGGCTTCAAGCATACCGCGCTGGCGGGAATCGAAGTCGATCGTGAGAGATCGTCGATCGACAAGTATCTTGGGCTTACCTCGGAGGGGAACGGAATTCCTACAAGCCCATCGGGCTCACCGACGGGCGTCAGCGTCTTCGTTCCCCAAGACACGTTTTTGCCCGGTAAAGCGCTTGCACTGGCGGGCCTGCCCACCAAGATCGGTATCGATACCGTCAGCGGCTACGTCATGGATAGCGCGAACTATCGCGACCTGCTGATCCTCAATGGCGGTTTCCGCTACGATGACTACAGCATCAAGTCGACGGGCTATGCCGCGAATGGGGCGTTAGGCCAGCAGTCGGCGGAATTCCTGATCCCTAACTTCAACCTCGGCCTGACCTTGAAGCCGGCGCCGAACGGCAGCGTCTACGTGGCCTATGCGACGTCGGCAAACCCGGTCGGCGCCGAGTTCGACGGCACCAGCACGGCCTATGGCGGCCTCAATCCGACCCTCGCCGGCGGCAACACCCAGATATTCGGGCCCGAGAAGAACAAGGCCATCGAACTCGGCACCAAATGGGAGCTATTCGACCGTCATCTGCTTCTGACCGCGGCGCTGTTCCAGACCACGAAGGAGAACGCACGCGAGGCGCAGAATGTTGGTAGTGCGGCCGCTGCCGCCCCCTTGGGATGCGTCTATCCGACCGGAACGACCGGCAACATATCGTGTATCACGGCCGGGGCGGCCTATCGCATCCGCGGCATCGATCTCGGCGTCGGCGGCAAGATCACCGACAAATGGAGCGTGTTTGGCGGTCTCGTGCTGATGCAGTCGGAAGTGACGCAGTCGCTGGCGCCGTCGGCCAACAAGGCGCTGTATCCGACCAATGTCGGGCGTCCGCTCGCCAACGTCGCGCACGAGTCCTTCAGCTTGCTCACGAAGTACCAGCTCACCGATGTCTGGGAACTGGGTGGGCAGGCGGTCTACCGTTCAAAGATCTACGGCGGCACTTTGCTCGCGGCCAACCAGGGCACGTCGATTCCGAGTTATTGGCGTTTCGACATGTTCGCGGAGGCCAAGATCAACAAGAACTGGCAGGTCAAGCTGTTCGTGAACAACATCTTCGACAAGCGCTACTACGACGCGTTGTACCAGAGCGCGGCACCGTTCGTGCTCGAAGCACCGGGCCGTGCCGCCTATGTGGTGCTCTCGGCGCGCTACTGATGGAGCGATAACTAGTTTCATGCTGACATGCATAGAAAACGTTCTCAGCAAGGATGATGTGGCGGATTTCCGCCGCATCATGGACGCCAGCCAATGGGAGGACGGCCGCTCCACCGCGGGCGCGCAGTCGGCCATGGTCAAGCGCAACGAGCAGTTGCCGCCGGACGGCGAGGTCGCGCGCAAGCTCGGCAACCGCATCATCTCGGCGCTGACGTCGAACCCGCGCTTCATCGCCGCGGCGGTTCCGTTGCAAATCTTCCCGCCGCTGTTCAACCGCTATGCGGCCGATTGCGGCCACCATTTCGGCCTGCACGTCGACAATGCGATCCGCGGCGACCGTCTGACCGGCCTTCGCATCCGCACAGACCTGTCGGTCACGCTATTCCTCGCCGAGCCCGAGGAGTATGACGGTGGCGAACTTGTGATCGAGGACACCTACGGCTCGCACGAAGTCAAGTTGCCAGCCGGCGACTGCGTGCTCTATCCCTCGACCAGCCTGCATCTCGTGACGCCGGTGACCCGGGGAACGCGGGTTGCGTCTTTCTTCTGGCTTCAGAGCATGATACGAGACGATCAAGCCCGGAGCATGATCTTTGACCTCGACACCGCGATTCAGGCGCTGGTGGAACGGCTCGGGCGTGACGATCCCGAAACGGTCAAATTGACGGGTATCTATCACAACCTCATTCGCTACTGGGCCGAAGTATGAAGATCATGTCCTTCCAAGCAAGCCTTGCCGCCGCTTTGATGCTGGCGGCCGCCTGGCTCGCATCCCCTGTTTCTGCCCAGACACAAACCCCGCCTGCGGCCCCGGCACCATCTTTGGCCCGGCCGGCTCCGGTCAGCCCGGCCCCCGCGGCACCATCGACAACCGCGCCTGCCGCCCCGGCGCCTGCGGCCTCGACGGCGACCGCTCCCGCGGCACCGACGGCATCCCCCGCAGCCATCGCTCCGACTGCGAAGCTCGATACGGCGACCGCTGTCGCGCCGGCCATGAAGGAATTGTCGCCCTGGGTGATGTTCATGTCAGCGGACGTCATCGTGAAGGCGGTGATGATCGGGCTCGCCTTCGCATCGCTCGTGACCTGGACCGTGCTCATCGCCAAGTCGATCGAGCTGTCGGTCGCGTCCGGCAGGCTTCGTTCGGCGCTGAGGAAAGTCTCGGAGGCACGGTCGCTCGCGGAAGCGCAGATGGCGCTCGGCACCAAGGAGGGCATCCTGCCGTCCTTTCTGGCGGCAGCGCTGCGCGAGGCGCGGATGTCGGCCGGCCTGTCCAGCGATGCCGGCATCAAGGAGCGCGCAGCCTCGAGCTTTTCCGAGATCGTGCGCGCGGAGGCGCGGCGCATCCGCATCGGCATGGGCGTGCTCGCGACCATCGGCTCCACGTCGCCCTTCGTCGGCCTGTTCGGCACGGTCTGGGGCATCATGAACAGCTTTATCGGCATCTCGAAGTCGCAGACCACGAACCTCGCCGTGGTCGCGCCCGGCATCGCCGAGGCGCTGCTCGCCACCGCGATCGGCCTGGTGGCCGCCATTCCCGCGGTCATCATCTACAATCACTTCTCGCGCATGACGAAGGGCTATCTCGAGCTCGTCAGCCGTGCCTCGGGCGCAGCGGCGCGGCTGCTCTCGCGCGATCTCGACCGCAGCCACGGCAGCCTGCATTCACGCGCGGCGGAGTGAACCATGGCCGTTTCGCTCGCTGACAACGATGACGACGACGACTTCTCGGAAACGCATGACATCAACGTCACGCCGTTCATCGACGTCATCCTGGTGCTGCTGATCATCTTCATGGTCGCAGCTCCGCTCTCGACGGTCGATCTGCCGATCGATTTGCCGACGTCGAGCTCGACGCCGCAGAAGAAGCCGGACAAGCCGACCTATCTCAGCATCAAGCGCGATCTGGGGCTTGCCATCGGCGAGGATTCCGTCCACCGGGCCGATCTAATTGCGACCCTCGACGGCATGTCCGACATGAGCAAGGACAAGTACGTCTTCCTGCGTGCCGATCGCTCCGTGCCCTATGGCGAGTTGATGGGCGTCATGGAGCTGCTGCGCTCCGGCGGTTACACACGGGTGAAACTGGTTGCGCTTGAGGGGCCTCCCGCGGCGGCGGGAGCACCTGCGGCGGGCGCCGCACAGCCTTAGAGGTTCGCCAAGGAACTGCTATGCCTGACGTCGAACTCGAACCCAGACCAGCCCGGAGGCTTTGGATTTTGGCGGCGGTCGCGGCGCTCGCGCTCCATTTGGGCGGGGCCGCGCTCGCGCTCGCGAACTTGCGGGCGGGCGATGGCGACGAGGGATTGGGCGCTGCGGGGGCCGAGTTCGCGGTCGAGATGGCATCGCCGGAGGCTCAGGAAACCGAGCTGCCACCCGGACCGAACGACTCCGTCGCGCAAGAGGAGCGCCCAGAACTTCCGCAACAGAAGGCCGAGCTGAAGGAGACGGAGCTTCCCCAGGATCGGCCGCAACAGGCCGAGGATCCCGATCGCCTCGTCAGCGAAAACAAGGCGAAGAAGGAGCAGGACGACGATCCGAAGGTCGCCGCCGTTGAAACGCCTGCCATGGAGGCAGCACCAAAGCAGATTGATATGGCCCGGCAAACGTTTGAGGACGCAACGCGCGAGGCTGAGAAGGCGCTGGCGCCTGTGGCCGGTATCGGCAAGGACATTCTAAAGCTGACGACCGACTGGAACCGAAAAATCAGTGCGCATCTCAAGCTTCATCAGGTCAATCCGGAAGGGAAAGAGAATAGCAATCAGAAAGTGAAGGTAAGCTTCGCAATCAATCGGCAGGGAAACGTGCTGTCGGTTGATGTGGTGGAGTCGTCGGGGGATGCAGCGTACGATGCGGCTGCAATCGCAATGGTTCACAAATCCGATCCCTTTATGCCACCGCCCGCCGCACTGACTGAGGATCGCTTCGAACGTACCGTCGAAATCAAGTTCCCGCCGCCGGACGAGAAGAAAAAGAAGAAGACGGCTCAGCGCCAGTAGAGCCGGATACCGACATAGACGACCACCAGGCAGGCGAAGATCAGTGCCACCGGAAGGGGGCGTTTCTGGGTTCCACCGAAAGTCGCCGCCCCGAAAGAGGCAGCCTTTTTCGGCTTCGGGGCCGGGCGGCGGAAAGCGGTAACATTGTCCGCCGCCGGCTCGGGCGGGCGGGTACGGACGTCGGGCGGAGCTCCCGCGCCCCCCATCTCGGCATAGTAGGCCCTGTAGATCGCGCCGATGGTGGCTTCGGTGGCCTCGCCCTCGCTCATCTGCGCCAGCAGGTTCTTGTAGCTCGCGAGGAACTCCTGGGCTTCCGGAGGCAGCGCGGACGAGCCGTTGAGCTTGGCCATCATCTTCCAGGTGGCAAAATCGGCGCGGGCTCGGGTGTCGGCGCGTCGCGCGATCAGCATATCGGCAGCTTTGACCAAGTCGGCCTCTGGCCCTTCGGCTTGTGTTCGGGTGTCGCTGTTCAACTACGCGTTGCCGGTCAGGAAGAGAACAGCCTGAATCACATAACCGGTCAACGTTCGCAGTATTGCTGAAATAACATCAAGATTTAGACCGAACTGCGAGCCCGCAAGCGGCAGCAGGATCAACAGGCCGATCAGGATCAGCATACCGAAAGGCTCGAGCCGGGCCAGCGGCAGGGCGAGCGGCCGCGGCAGCAGCCCGACCGCGACCCGCCCGCCGTCGAGCGGCGGGATCGGCATCATGTTGAACACCGCCAAAACCGCGTTGACGAGGATCGCGTTCTTGAGGTTGTCGACGATCCAGTGCGCCGAACTGGCGGGGACCCAGGGCAGGGCGTGGACGGCGAGGGCCGCGGCGAGCGCCAGCAGGATGTTGGTGGCCGGCCCGGCAAGGGCCACCCAGACCATGTCGAGCCTGGGGTTGTTGAGCTTGCGAAAATTCACCGGCACCGGCTTGGCATAGCCGAACAGGAACGGCGAATGCGCAAACAACAGCATTGCCGGCAGGATCAGGGTACCGAACGGGTCGATGTGGCGGATCGGGTTGAAGCTGACGCGGCCGAGCTGCCAGGCCGTGTTGTCGCCAAGCCGATGCGCGACGAAGGCGTGCGCGGCCTCGTGAAAGGTGATGGCGAGCACGAGCGGCAGCACCCACACCGAGAGGTCATAGAAAGAAATGTTCACGGCTCGTCCGTCCCGGTTGTGCCTGCAGCCTTGCAGCCGTCCGGCCAAACCGGCGGTACAGCGACGCTTCAGCTCAAGATAAGGTGGCCGGTTCCGAAATTCCACGTCGCAAATGACCGACGAGGCCCGTAGCCGCCGCGCCGGCACAAATTCACGCCGGAATCGTTCCCTGATATTGCGTCAGACCATCGTCGAGCTTCAGCCAGGCGAGCTTTTCCGAGACCCAGATGTGCTCGGTCGGCGTAAAGGCGTTGCGGTCGTCGAACGTCGTGAGCGAGACGCCCGCCAGCGTCCCGTTGCGCCGCCAGGCGAACAGTCGCGTGCCGCAGCGCTTGCAGAACACGCGGTCGATATTCTCGGACGACGCATAGCGCTCGGTCTCGCCTTCGACCGTCAGTGCGCGCTGATCGAACTGCGCGCGGGCGAAATAGGGCGAGCCCATCGCCTTCTGGCACAAGCGGCAATGGCAGATGCGGACGTTGAGCGGCTCGCCCTCCGCCTTGAACCGCACCGCGCCGCACAGGCATCCACCTTCCCGGATCATGGCTCAGGCCACCCGCCATTCGCCGACCTGGCGCGCCATGTTCCAGTTGAGATTGTCGAGATCGCCATCCATGTCGGAATTCCTGCGTCTGGTGTTGGTGAAGGCGGCCCAGCAGAAGCCGCCATGGGTGCGCACAGCAATCGTGCTCGTGCCCGGCAGGCTGCCATTGTGCCACCAATTGCCTGACTTGTTGACGCAAAAACCCTTGGCGTAGTCCGGGCTGTAGCTGGGCGCGGTGGTCATGACCTCTATGGTGCGTGGCCGCAGGATGTTCGCCGGTCTCGTGTAGCCGTCCACACGCATCAGGAACTGCACGAGGTCTGCCGGCGTTGCGATCCAGCCGCCATGGGAATCCATCCGTCGGACATTCATGCCGTAGGGATTGTCGCCCTGACCGTAATAGACGACTTCACCGGCCTGGCGCTGCTCACGCGTATTGCCCGAAATGGTCATATCGGTGACGCTGCAGCGCGCAAGCACGTCGGTGCGGACATGCTCGGCATAGGGCTGGCCGGTGAGCTTCTCGATGACGCGGCCCAGCACGCAATAGCCGAAATTGGAATAGGCGTAGCGCTGGCCCGGCGGCCGGTCCAGCGGCCGGTTGGCGAGCGTCCAGGCAATCAGCTCGGCGTGATCCATCCGCGGATGGGTGAACATGGGGTCGCGGTTGTCGTTGCTCCAGCCGCCGGCGGTGTGGGTCAGCAGATGCTCGAGTGTGATCTGGTCGATGCCGGCAGAGTAGGGCGGCTGTCCGTAATCGGTGCCGAGCAGCGCGCCCGGGCCGAACACGAGATCCGTCAGCTTGAGGCGGTTCTCCTCGATCAGGCGGAAGATCGTGACCGAGGTGATCATCTTGCTGACGCTGGCGATCCGGAACAGATGCCGCGGCGTCACGGCCTCGTTCCGCTCGATATCGGCAAGACCGAAGGCATCCTCATGGACAACAGTGCCGGCATAGCCGATCGCGAAGGACAGCGCCGGCACGCCGTACTTGTCCATGAAGCTGTTCGCTAGCCGTGCCATGGCGCCGCGCTCGGCCGGCGAGGGCGAGCGGATGCTCGGCGGGTTGGGCGCGAGTTGCGCGAGTGTCGTCGATGACAGCAGCGGCAGCGCGCCTGCGCCCGCTGCGAGCTTCACGAAATCCCGACGCCGCATGGTCCGCCCCTTCCAGGAGGCGGCCAGTACTTCAGTAGGTCGCCCGTCCGCCGGAAATATCAAACACCGCGCCGGTGGAGAAGGCACAATCTTCGGATGCGAGCCAGCTCACCATCGCGGCGAGCTCTTCCACCAGCACGAAGCGACCCTTCGGGATTTTCGATAGCATGAAGTCGATATGCTGCTGCGTCATCTGGTCGAAGATCGCGGTTTTCGCGGCCGCCGGCGTCACCGCATTGACGAGGATGTCGTGCGCGGCGAGCTCCTTGCCGAGCGACTTCGTCAGCGCGATCAGGCCGGCCTTGGACGCCGAATAGTGCGAGGCGTTGGGATTGCCTTCCTTGCCGGCGATCGAGGCAATGTTCACGATCCGCCCGTATTTCTGCTTGAGCATCACCGGCACGATCGCCTTGCAGCAGATGAAGGGGCCGTCGAGGTTGATGCGCAGCACCTTGCGCCATTCCTCGAGGTCGGTCTCCCAGACCGGCTTGTTGACGCCGGCGATGCCGGCATTGTTGACCAGGATGTCGATCTTGCCGAAAGCGGCCAGCGTCGCATCGCGCGCCTGCTCGACGGCTGCGGTGTCGGTGACGTCGACCTTGAAGACCTTGGTCTCGCCGCCGATCTCCTTGGCCGTCTTCTCGGCCAGTGCGGCGTCGAAATCCCAGATCGCGACCTTGGCGCCGGAGGCGGCGAAGCGCTGAACGATGGCGCGGCCAAAGCCCTGCGCGCCGCCGGTGACGACGGCGATGCGGCCGTTGAGATCGATCTTGTTCATCGAAGAATCCCTCCATCTATCCCTCATGGTGAGGAGCGCGCACTTGGCGCGCGTCTCGAACCATAGAGCCCGTAGCCCATCCCTCGAGACGGCGCTGTCGCGCCTCCTCGGGATGAGGAGTGATCAGAGCATGTAGCCGCCGTCGACGACGAGGTCGACGCCGGTGGTGAATGCGCTCTCGTCACTGCCGAGATAGACCGCCATGGACGCGATTTCGTCGGCGGTGCCGAGCCGGCCCATCTTCTGGCGGGAGATGAACATCTCCTTGCCCTGCGGCCCTTGCGCGGCGGCGCGGTCGAGCATGGAGGGCGTCTCGACGGTGCCCGGGCAGATGCTGTTGCAGCGGATGCCCTTGGTGATGAAGTCGAGCGCGACCGCGCGCGTCAGCAGCGACACCGCCGCCTTCGATGAGCTGTAGACGTAGCGGTTGGCCGGCGGCCGTAGCGCGGCGCAGGACGAAATGTTGACGATGCTGCCACCGCCGCCCGCCAGCATCTCGGGCAGGAACGCCTTGATGGTCCGGTGCATCGACTTGACGTTGAGGTCGAACGAGAAATCAAAATCCTCTTCCGAACATTCCAGGATGGTGCCGTGGTGCACGAAGCCCGCCGCGTTGAGCAGGATGTCGATCTTGCCGACGCGCTTGGCGAAGGCATTGACGTCGGCGGTGTTGCGGACGTCGAGCTTGGCGGTTTCGGCGATGCCTTCCTTGCTCAAGCCCGCAATGCCGGCCTCGTTGATGTCGGTGGCGATGACGGTTGCGCCTTCACGCGCGAATGCGATGGCGCATGCGCGCCCGATGCCTGCTGCCGCGGCCGTGATGACGGCGCGCTTTCCCTTGAGGCGGTCTGCCATTTTCTTGTTCTCCTCGATTTGCTCAGTGCCGTAGCCCGGATGAGCGCGCAAGCGCGATATCCGGGAGCGGACGTCCCGGGTGTCGCTTCGCTCACCCGGGCTACGTGTGCCTAACTCAGTGATTATCCCGCGCCACGCCAAACGCGCCGGCGACGTTCTGGTAGCGGGTGGCGAGCTCCATGCAGGCGCCGGTCGACTGCTGGCCGACGGTGTTGCGGTAGATCTCCTGCCACGGCGTCTGGTTCGGCGGATGCTTGAAGCCGCCATTGGCCTTGAGCTCGGCGTGGCGCTTCTTCAGTTCCTCGTCCGAGATCAGGATGTTGGCGCTGCCCTTGTTGAGGTCGATGCGCACCTTGTCGCCGGTCTTGAGGATCGCGAGGCCGCCATTGGCCGCGGCTTCGGGCGAGGCGTTGAGGATCGAGGGCGAGCCCGAGGTGCCCGACTGGCGGCCGTCGCCGATGCAGGGCAGGGAGTGGATGCCGCGCTTGATCAGGGCCGCCGGCGGCTGCATGTTCACGACCTCGGCGCCGCCGGGATAGCCGATCGGCCCGGTGCCGCGGATGAACAGCACGCAGCGCTCGTCGATATCGAGCGCGGGATCGTCGATCCGCGCGTGATAATCCTCCGGACCCTCGAACACGATGGCGCGGCCTTCGAAGGCGTTGAGGTCCTTGGGGTTGCTGAGATAGCGGTCGCGGAATTCCTTGGAGATCACGCTGGTCTTCATGATCGCGGAATCGAACAGATTGCCCTTCAGCACCAGGAAGCCGGCATCCTTCACCAGCGGCTTGTCGTAGGCCCAGATCACGTCGTTGTCGGGGACCGGCGCGTTCTTGCAGTTCTCGCCGATGCCGCGGCCGTTGACGGTGACGGCGTCCTCATGGATGCGCTTGTGCTTCATCAATTCGCGCACCACGGCCGGCACGCCGCCGGCGCGGTGGAATTCCTCGCCGAGATAGAAGCCGGCCGGCTGCATGTTGACCAGCAGCGGCACGTCGTGGCCGACCTTCTGCCAGTCGTCGATCGAGAGCTCGACGCCGATGTGGCGGGCGAGCGCGTTGATGTGGATCGGCGCATTGGTCGAGCCGCCGATCGCCGAATTGATCACGATGCAGTTCTCGAACGCCTTGCGGGTCAGGATGTCCGAGGGCTTGAGATCCTCCCAGACCATCTCGACGATGCGTTTTCCGGTCTCGTAGGCGATCTGGCCGCGCTCGCGATAGGGGGCGGGAATCGCCGCACAGCCCGGCAGCGAGAAGCCGAGCGCTTCGGCAAGGCCGTTCATGGTCGAGGCGGTGCCCATGGTGTTGCAATGGCCGACCGAGGGCGCCGAGGACGCCACGATCTCCATGAACTCTTCATAGTCGATCTCGCCGGCGGCGAGCCGCTCGCGCGACTTCCAGACGATGGTGCCGGAGCCGGTGCGCTCGCCGGCATGCCAGCCGTTCAGCATCGGGCCGCCCGACAGCACGATCGCGGGCAGGTTCACGGTCGCAGCCGCCATCATGCAGGCCGGCGTGGTCTTGTCGCAGCCGGTGGTCAGCACCACGCCGTCGAGCGGATAGCCGTAGAGGATTTCGACGAGGCCGAGATAGGCGAGGTTACGGTCGAGCGCGGCGGTCGGGCGCTTGCCGGTCTCCTGGATCGGATGGGTCGGGAATTCCATCGCAATGCCGCCGGCCTCGCGGATGCCTTCGCGGACGCGGTGGGCGAGCTCGATATGGTGGCGGTTGCAAGGGGAGAGGTCGTTGCCGGTCTGGGCGATGCCGATGATCGGCTTGCCGGACTGCAACTCGGCGCGGGTGAGGCCGTAGTTCAAATAGCGCTCCATATAGAGCGCAGTCATGCCCGGATTGTGCGGGTTGTTGAACCATTCCTGCGAGCGAAGGTGGCGGCGGGCGCCGTTACCGGCGGGCGCCTGCCCATTGGTTGGCTTTTTTGTCATTGGGTTCTCCTGCAATGCAAACGCACTGGCGTCGGTCTTGGGGTGTCGGCTTGTGCGATGCCCAGCGGCGCGAGCGATGATTTGCCTTCCCGCTGGCGGGGCGTTTCCTCACAAATCCGATACTAGTCATGGCTACTTGGTAACGCTACCATTTTGTTCGCCGTGCCCGCACCCGATGCGGTCGGCCTGCTGTCCGAACGCCGCGCCGACGAGCTTTGCCGCTCGATCACCTTAAAGCCGAGATCGAGCACCGGCTGCTCCGGGCGCCGTCCGTCGATCGCCTCGATCAGCATGGTGGCGGCCGTCTTGCCCATCTCGTAGCGGTTGGTGCGCACGCTGGTGAGGGTGGGGACGGCGGAGGCCATGAATTCGAGGTCGTTGAAGCCGACGATGGCGATCTGCTCGGGGACTGCGATCTCCCGGCGCCGGCATTCGAACAGCACGCCGAGCGCGAGGTCGTCGTTGGCGCAGAACACCGCATCGAGGTCGGGCTCGCGTGCCAGGAGGTCGGTGAACAGGGCGCCGCCGAGCGTCACGGACGTCGGTGTGGCGGTCGTGACGACGAGGCGCTGCTCGAACAGGGAGGCGTCTTTCATGGCCGAGGCATATCCGTCCAGCCGCCGCTGCACCCGCGGGTCCATGCGCGCGCCGACGAATCCGATCTTGCGGTGACCTTGCGCGAACAGGTGGGCAATCGCCGCGCGCGCTGCCTCATAGTGGGAAAAGCCGATCATCATGTCGACCGGATTGGGCCCGATCTCCATGATCTGCACGATCGGGCAGTCGGCCGCCTCCAGCATCGCGTGCGATTCCGCGGTCTGGTCGATGCCGGTGACGATCAGCCCGGCCGGCTTCTGCGCAAGAAACAGGCGCAGCAGCTTCTCCTCCTGGAGGATGCTGTAGCGGGTGTTGGACAGCTGGATCGAGTAACGGCTGCCTTCGGAGGCGTCATAGATGCCGCGCAGCACGTCGGAAAACACGTTGTTGGTCAGTGACGGAATCAAGACGCCGATCACCTCGGTGCGTTGCGAGGCGAGCGCCCGTGCCGCCAGGTTCGGCACATAGCCGAGCTCCTTGGCCGCGCTCTCGACCCGCGTCCGCTTGGCGACCGAGAGCGCCTCGGGATTACGGAAGAAGCGGGACGCCGTGATCGGGCTGACGCCGGCAAGCTCGGCGACTTCCGCCAGCCGGATTTTGCCTGACTTGGTGCGTTTTCGACCCATTGCTGCTCTTAACACAGTCATTGTCGCAAACAAAGGAACGTTGACAGCGCTACCAGCAGCGACTAACCAAAGACAAATTGCCAAAACCGCACAAACTGCCGACAATGTCGCCTGGTAAGACCGGGCTTCGTTCGGTGAAGTTCAGAAAAAACAAGACGGTCGCGGCGCGAGGCGCCGTGGACCTTCGAGGAGGGAGCTAGATGTCGTCTGTGCAAATCCGCGACGTGCGGAAATCGTTCGGCAATTTTGAAGTCCTGCACGGCGTCTCGATCCCGATCGAGGACGGCCAGTTCGTCGTTCTGGTTGGCCCCTCCGGCTGCGGCAAGTCGACGCTTCTGCGCATGCTCGCAGGCCTCGAGAACATCACCTCCGGCACGATCTCGATCGGCGACCGCGTCGTCAACAATGTCCAGCCCAAGGAGCGGGACATTGCGATGGTGTTCCAGAACTACGCGCTCTATCCGCATATGACCGTCGGCGAGAACATGGGCTTCTCGCTGAAGCTGCGGAACGCGAGCTCCGACGAGATCAACAAGCGCGTCAAGCGCGCCGCCGAAATCCTCGCGCTGTCGCCGCTGCTCGAGCGCTATCCGCGCCAGCTCTCCGGCGGCCAGCGCCAGCGCGTCGCCATGGGCCGCGCCATCGTGCGCGATCCGCAGGTCTTCCTGTTCGACGAGCCCTTGTCGAACCTCGACGCCAAGCTGCGCGTCGCCATGCGCACCGAGATCAAGGAGCTGCACCAGCGGCTCAAGACCACGACCGTCTACGTCACCCACGACCAGATCGAGGCCATGACCATGGCCGACAAGATCGTCGTTATGCATGACGGCATCGTCGAGCAGATGGGCACGCCACTCGAACTCTACGACAAGCCCGAAAACCAGTTCGTCGCCGGCTTCATCGGCTCGCCGGCCATGAACTTCCTGAAGGGGCATGTGCGCGTCAACGGCGCTGCGACCTTCGAAGGGCCGAACGGCGTCAAGCTGCCGCTCAGGAACGCGCCGGCGGGGTCCGACGGCCGTCCCGTGGTCTTTGGTGTCCGGCCCGAGCATTTCACCATCGCCGACGACGGCGCGGAGGCCGAGATCGTCGTGGTCGAGCCGACCGGCTCGGAAACCCAGGTGTTCGCAAAGCTCGGCGGCGAGCAGGTCGTCGCCGTCTTCCGCGAGCGTCACCAGTTCAACCCGGGCGACAAGGTCCGGCTGAGGCCCGATCCATCGGTGGTTCACTTGTTCGACGAGGCGACGGGCAAGCGCCTCAACGCGTAGCGCAAGACGTAAGACAAGAAAAAAGCATCACAGGGAGGACGACATGCAAGACTTTACCCGCCGGGCTCTGCTTCAAGGCGGAACGGCGCTGGCTGCCACCGGCGCACTGACCGGGCCGGCACTGTTCGACTTCGCAAGGGCTTGGGCGGCGGACGCGCCGTGGAAGGCGGAGTCCGGCGCCAAGCTGACCGTGATGCGCTGGAAGCGCTTCGTGCCGCAGGAGGACGATGCTTTCAACGCAACGGTGGCGGCCTTCAAGGCGGCCACCGGCACCGAGATGAACGTGTTCAGCGAGTCCTTCGAAGACGTGCAGCCCAAGGCATCGGTCGCCGCGAACACCGGCTCGGGCCTGGACATGGCCTGGGGTCTCCACACGCTGCCACAGCTCTTCCCGACAAAGGTTCTGTTGATGAACGACGTCGCGGATTATCTTGGCAAGAAGTATGGCGGGTGGACCGACGCCGCCGCCAAGACCTGCAAGAAGGGCGATGACTGGCTCGGCATCCCCGTCGCGACCGTCGGCGGTTACATGACGTACCGGAAGTCGGCTACCGACAAGGCGGGCTTCAAGGAGTTTCCGAAGGACTTTCCCAGCTTCCTCGAGATGTGCAAGGCGCTGAAGGCGAACAACACGCCGGCCGGCTTCGCGCTCGGACACGCCAGCGGCGACGCCAACGCCTGGCTGCACTGGATCCTCTGGGGGCACAACGCCTGGACCGTCGACAAGGACGACAAGGTCATCATCAATTCGCCGGAGACGGCGAAGGCGCTGGAATACTGCAAGGCGCTGTCGGAAACCTTCATCCCCGGCGTCGCATCGTGGAACGATTCGTCAAACAACAAGGCGTTCCTGGCCGGTGAACTCTATTGCACCTCGAACGGCATCTCGATCTATGTCGCTGCAAAGGACGATTCGACCAAGAAGGATCTGGCGGAGGATACCTATCACGCGTTGTGGCCTGTCGGCCCCATCGGCAAGCCGACCGAGTTGCAGCTCACGGTTCCAATCCTGACGTTCAACTTCACGAAATATCCGAACGCCGCGAAGGCGTTTACCGCCTTCATGCTGGAGAAGGAGAACTTTGAGAAGTGGCTTTCCGGCGCCCGCGGCTATCTCACACACACCCTCAACGCCTACGATTCCGCACCGGTCTGGACGGCCGATCCGAAGAATGCGGTGTTCGGCCAGGCCAGTAAGCGCGCGCTGCCGGCCTCGGGCATCGGCACGCCTGGCGAGAAGGCGGCGACCGCGATCGCCGATTTCATCGTGGTCGACATGTTCGCGAACTACTGCACCGGCTCCAAGGACCTCAAGGGTTCAATGACGGAGGCCGAACGGCAGTTGAAGCGCATCTATCGCTAAAGTCGCGGGGCGGGCGGTTTCGGCCGCCCGCTTATTCACACCGATCAGGGATGTCGGGCATGGCTGATATCGCAGTTGCTCCCCGGGCCAAGCCTCAGTTCCGCGAAGCGAGCGCCTGGGACCAGCTCAAGCACAACCGCAACTGGCTCGGCTTCTGGTTCATGCTGCCGGCCTTGGCGTTTCTGATCTTTTTCCTGGCGTATCCGCTGGGCTTGGGCATCTGGCTGTCCTTCACCGACACCCGCATCGGCCGGGTCGGCCAGTTCATCGGCACCGAGAACTATGAGTGGCTGTGGGACGACTCCATCTTCTGGCTGTCGGTGTTCAACACGCTGCTCTACACCTCCGTCGCCAGTGCCATCAAATTCGCGATCGGGCTTTATCTCGCACTGCTGCTGAACGAGAACATGCCGTTCAAGGCGATGCTGCGCGCGATGGTCCTGATCCCCTTCATCGTGCCGACGGTGCTCTCGGCGCTGGCGTTCTGGTGGATCTTCGATTCGCAGTTCTCGATCATCTCGTGGTCGCTGAAGCACCTCGGCCTGATCAGCCAGAACATCAATTTCCTGGGCGATACGACCTGGGCGCGGATCTGCGTGATTTTCGCCAATATCTGGCGCGGCGTGCCTTTCGTCGCGATCACGCTGCTCGCAGGGCTCCAGACTGTGTCCCCGTCGCTCTATGAAGCCGCGACCCTCGATGGCGCTTCCAGCTGGCAGAGATTCCGCTACATCACCTATCCGCTGCTCACCCCGATCATCGCGGTCGTGATGACCTTCTCGGTGCTGTTCACCTTCACCGATTTCCAGTTGATCTGGGCGATGACGCGTGGCGGTCCGGTCAATGCGACCCATCTGATGGCGACCTTGTCGTATCAGCGCGCGATCATCGCGGGACAGTTGGGGGAGGGTGCTGCAATCTCCAGCGCCATGATTCCCTTCTTGCTCGCGGCCATCATGATCTCCTGGTTCGGCTTGCAGCGCCGCAAGTGGCAGCAGGGAGAGAGCAATGACTGACCTGCCCACCAGATCCATCGATCTCAGGAAGGTACTGTCGGGCTCGGCGCCGACGGCCGATCACAGTGAGGGCATGAGCTATCTGCAGTCGGTGCCGCGCCGGATCGTGACGCTCTATTTGCCGCTCGCGATCATCGTCGTCATCCTGCTGTTTCCGTTCTACTGGATGGCTTTGACCTCGGTGAAGCCGGACGAGCAGTTGCTCGACATGGAGACCTACAGCCCGTTCTGGACCTGGAGCCCGACCTTCAAGCACTTCCACAAGTTGCTGTTCGAGAGCTACTACCCGCACTGGCTTTGGAACACGATGTATGTCGCTATCTGCGCCACGGTGCTCTCGATCATCGCATCGGTACTCGCGGCCTATGCCATCGTGCGGTTGCGCTACAAGGGCGCCAACCTCGTCGGCGGGCTGATCTTCCTCGCCTACCTCGTGCCGCCCTCGATCCTGTTCATCCCGCTCGCCACCGTCGTGTTCCAGTACGGCCTGTTCGACTCGCCGATGGCGCTGATCCTGACCTATCCGACCATCCTGATCCCGTTCTCGACCTGGCTGTTGATGGGCTATTTCAAGACCATCCCGTTCGAGCTTGAGGAGTGCGCATTGATCGACGGCGCGAGCCGCTGGCAGATCCTGATCAAGATCGTGCTGCCGCTCGCAATCCCCGGCCTGATCTCGGCCTTCATCTTCTGCTTCACCCTGTGCTGGAACGAGTTCATCTACGCACTGACCTTCCTGCAGTCGACCAGCAACAAGACGGTGCCGGTCGCGATCGTCAACGAGTTCGTGGATGGTGACATCTACCGCTGGGGTTCGCTGATGGCGGGGGCGCTGGCCGGCTCGCTGCCGCTCGTCATCCTTTACGCCTTCTTCGTGGAGCATTATGTGTCGGCGATGACCGGCGCCGTGAAGGAATGATCGCGGGGCTTGCCGAGGGCGCGTCAGGAGCGGCGCGTTCCGGCCAATAAGAAGGAGTTAAGCTCTTGCACATTCTGGTTCTGGGCGCCGCCGGCATGGTCGGCCGCAAATTCTGTGAACGGCTGTTGCGCGACGGCCGGCTCGGCAAGAGCGAGATCACCAAGCTGACCATGCACGACGTGGTCGAGCCCAAGAAGCCGGAGAAGGCCGGTTTTCCGGTCGAGACGGTGTCGGGCGATTTCGCCGTGCCGGGCGCAGCCGAAAAGCTGATCGCCGGACGTCCGGACGCGATCTTCCATCTCGCCGCGATCGTCTCGGGCGAGGCCGAACTCGATTTCGACAAGGGCTACCGCATCAATCTCGACGGCACGCGAATGCTGCTCGACGCCGTCCGCCTCGTCGGCGGCGGCTACAAGCCGCGCGTGGTGTTCACGTCCTCGATCGCGGTGTTCGGTGCCCCGTTCCCGGACGCGATCGGCGACGAGTTCTTCCACACGCCGCTGCTCAGCTACGGCACCCAGAAGGCGATCGGCGAGCTCCTGCTGGCCGACTATTCCCGCCGCGGCTTCCTCGACGGCATCGGCATCCGCCTGCCGACCATCTGCATCCGGCCCGGCCTGCCCAACAAGGCGGCATCGGGCTTCTTCTCCAACATCCTGCGAGAGCCGCTGGCCGGCAAGGAAGCGGTCCTCCCGGTGTCCGAGGACGTCCGCCACTGGCACGCCACGCCGCGTTCGGCCGTCGGCTTCCTGCTGCATGCCGGCACCATGGACCTCGCCACCGTCGGCCCGCGCCGTAACCTGACCATGCCGGGCTTGTCGGCAACCGTCGGCGAGCAGATTGCCGCCTTGAAGCGCGTTGCCGGCGAAAAGGTCGCCGCCCGCATCAAGCGGGAGCCCGATCCCTTCATCGTCGGCATCGTCGGCGGCTGGCCGCGCAATTTCAACGCCAAGCGGTCGCTCGAGCTCGGCTTCACCACCGCCGAGAAGAGTTTCGACGATATCATCCGCATTCACATCGAAGACGAACTCGGCGGCAATTTCGTCGCCTGACGCAATCGATGAACAGCGTGGATCTGGTGATGGCGAGCGTTGCTTGCATCGGCGAATGCATGGTCGAGCTCCGGCAGGCCCAAGGAGGACACTCCGCGGGACAATCTGCCGGACAGTCCGCCGGGCAGGGCGGTGGTCTCTACTCGCGCGGCTTCGGCGGTGATACCCTCAACACCGCGGTCTATCTGGCGCGGCTCGAGGTCAAGGTCGACTACCTCACCGCGCTCGGCGACGATGCCTTGAGCGACGAGATGATCGCGGCCTGGACCGCGGAGGGCGTCGGCACGAGGCGCGTCGTGCGGTTGCCGGGCAAGCTGCCCGGCCTCTACATGATCCAGACCGACGCGAAGGGCGAGCGCCAGTTCTTCCACTGGCGCGACAGTGCGGCCGCGCGCCAGCTGATGAGCCTGCCGGAGACGGACGAGCTGCTCAACTCGCTGATGAGCTACGACATCGTCTACCTCTCCGCGATCACGCTCTCGATCTACGACGCCCCCGGCCGCGAGCGCCTGTTCGCGGCGATCAAGCGCGCCCGCCTGCTCGGCACCCGCTTCGTGTTCGACACCAATTTTCGCGCGCGGGGATGGCCCGATCGCGATGTCGCCCGCGAGGCGTTTGCCACGGCGTTCGCGACCGCCGACATCGTGCTGACCTCGACCGAGGATCTCCTCGCGCTCTATCCCGGCGAGAGCCACGACCAGCTGATGGCGCGGATTCCTTCGCCCGAACTGGTGTTCCGGCTCGCCGAGCCCGTCAGCCTGCTGCGCTTCCCCGGCGGGACCAGCGAGGTCCGTGCCGAACCAATGACCAAGCCCGTCGTTGACACCACGGCCGCCGGCGACAGCTTTGCCGCGGCCTATATTGCGGCGCGGCTCGCCGGTTCCGAGCCGGTCGAGGCGGCGCAGGCCGGCCATCGCCTCGCCAGCCTCGTGATCTGCTATCCCGGCGCCATCATTCCGGGCTATGCCATGCCGCCAAAGAGGCGGCACCGGCCGGCGACCACGCGTCAAGCGACCAAGTGAAACGAAAGCCAAGATGACCACGACTGCCCAACAGAACCACCTCGTCGCGCTGTTCAAGGCCGCGACCGTCATTCCCGTCCTCACCATCGAGCGTATCCAGGATGCCGTGCCGTTGGCGCAAGCGCTGGTCGCCGGCGGCATCCGCACTTTGGAGGTGACCCTGCGCACCTCCGTTGCGATCGAAGCAGCGAGGGCGATCATGGCCGAGGTGCCCGAGGCGGTCGTCGGCATCGGCACGATTCTCAATCCGGCGGACTTCACCCGTGTCGAGAAGCTCGGCGTCGCGTTCGGCATCAGCCCGGGCCTGACCCCCGATCTCCTCAAGGCGGCGGCCCATAGCTCC
This sequence comes from Bradyrhizobium sp. CCBAU 11386, assembly GCF_028128955.1. Lineage (NCBI taxonomy): Bacteria > Pseudomonadati > Pseudomonadota > Alphaproteobacteria > Hyphomicrobiales > Nitrobacteraceae > Bradyrhizobium > Bradyrhizobium sp. CCBAU 11386. The sequence continues at coordinate 48,710 of NZ_LBKA01000261.1, read as the reverse complement.
TTGCCGTTTGCGCCGGGCATTGCCACGGCGTCCGAACTGATGATGGCGCTGTCCTACGGCCTCGACGTCGCAAAATTCTTCCCGGCCGAGCAGGCCGGCGGCATCAAGGGCCTGCGCGCGCTTGGCGGGCCGTTCCCGGGCGTACGGTTCTGCCCGACCGGCGGGGTCGGCGAGGCCAATGCCGCGACCTGGCTGGCCGAGCCCAATGTGGTGGCGGTCGGCGGCTCCTGGCTGTGCCCGACGGCGGAGATCAGGGCGGGGAACTGGGCCGGCATAACTGCCATCTGCCAGCGTACCCTCAAGGCCCTGAAAGGCGCGTGAAGTCTTGCCTTCCCTGGGCTAAGACTTAGCTCAGGGAAGAGATTCCAGGGAGAAAAGACCATGACCGCCAGCATCGTCGGATGGGCGCATACGCCGTTCGGCAAGTTCGACACCGAAACCGTGGAAAGCCTCGTGGTGCGGGTCGCCAACGAGGCGCTGGCGGACGCCGGCATTTCGGCCGGGGATGTCGACGAGATCGTGCTGGGCCATTTCAACGCCGGCTTCTCGCCGCAGGACTTTACCGCCTCGCTGGTGCTCCAGGCCGACCCGAAGCTGCGCTTCAAGCCGGCCACCCGCGTCGAGAACGCCTGCGCCACGGGCTCTGCCGCCGTGCACCAGGGCCTGCGCGCGATTGCCGCAGGCGCCGCCAAAATCGTGCTGGTCGTCGGCGTCGAGCAGATGACGCGGACGCCGGGGCCGGAGATCGGCAAGAACCTGCTCAAGGCGTCCTATCTGCCGGAGGACGGCGACACCGTCGGCGGCTTTGCCGGCGTGTTCGGCAAGATCGCCAGCTCCTACTTCCAGAAATACGGCGACCAGTCCGATGCGCTGGCGCTGATCGCGGCCAAGAACCACAAGAACGGCGTCGCCAATCCCTTCGCCCAGATGCGCAAGGATTTTGGCTTCGAGTTCTGCCGCGCCGAGAGCGAGAAGAACCCTTACGTCGCCGGCCCCCTGAAGCGTACCGACTGCTCGCTGGTCTCCGACGGCGCCGCGGCGCTGGTCCTGGCCGATGCCGAGACCGCCAAGGGCATGAGCAAGTCGATCGGCTTCCGCGCCACCGCGCATGCCCAGGACTTCCTGCCGATGTCCAAGCGCGACATCCTCCAGTTCGAAGGCTGCACGGTCGCCTGGCAGCGGGCGCTGGAGCAGGCAGGTGTCACGCTTTCCGATCTCTCCTTCGTCGAGACCCATGACTGCTTCACCGTCGCCGAACTGATCGAATATGAAGCGATGGGCCTGACGCCGAAGGGGCAGGGCGCCCGCGCCATCAAGGAGGGCTGGACCCTCAAGGACGGCAAGCTGCCGGTCAATCCGTCCGGCGGCCTGAAGGCCAAGGGCCATCCGATCGGCGCCACCGGCGTTTCCATGCATGTGATGACCGCGATGCAGCTCGCAGGGCAAGCGCCCGAGGGCATGCAGCTCAAAAATGCAAAACTCGGCGGCATCTTCAACATGGGCGGTGCGGCGGTCGCCAACTACGTCTCCGTGCTGGAGCCGCTGAAGTAAGTTCGTCTTGTCAGGTGGGCAAAGGCGCGAAAGCGCCGTGTCCACCTTCTTTGCGCTAGATCATGGTGGGCTGATCTGGTCTCCTTAATGCTCTTGATTGATTTGCAGGGAATGCATCATGGGCAATGATTACGAAGACTCGCTGTCGATGGACGCACTCAACGATCGCATCGCGATCCTCGAGGACAATATCAGGCAGCTCATCGAGCAGGCCGCGGCCGCTTCCGGCGAGCAGAACGAGTCGCGTATCGCCGACCGGATCAGCCAGCAGAACGAAGAGCTCGACCGGCTCCTGAAGATCCGCGAATCCCGCGAGAAGAAATAGCGGCGGCGTCGCCATGCATGCGGCCATACGCCGGCCGCCCTTGCGCGCGCGACACCGCTGCCGTTAGCTGGACCGAAATCGCGGGCCGCGCTTTGCGCCCGCGCAATCGGGAGCGAACGAATGGGGCCGCTGAAGGGCATCAAGGTCGTCGATATGACCACCGTGCTGATGGGGCCCTACGCGACCCAGATGCTCTGGCGACTACGGTGCCGACGTGATCAAGGTGGAGTCGCTGGACGGCGACGTCACCCGCCTGATCGGCCCGATGCGCCACGCCGGCATGGGCCCGGTGTTTCTCAACACCAACCGCAGCAAGCGTTCGATCTGCCTCGATCTGAAGAAGCCTTCGGGGCGCGATGCCGTGCTGCGGCTGCTGAGGGATGCCGACGTTCTCGTCTACAACGTCCGCCCGCAGGCGATGGCGCGACTTCAGCTCGGCTATGACGTCGTCTCCGCGGTCAATCCGCGCCTCGTCTATGCCGGTGTGTTCGGCTTCGGCCAGGACGGGCCCTATGCCGCCAAGCCCGCTTATGACGATCTGATCCAGGGCGCCACCGCGCTCCCCGCCTTGATGGCGCAGACCGGTGACGGCACCCCGCGCTATGTGCCGAACGCGCTGGTTGACCGCATCGTCGGCCTCACCGCCGTCGGCGCGATCTGCGCCAGCCTCGTGCACCGCGACCGCACCGGGCGCGGCCAGCGCGTCGACATCCCGATGTTCGAGACCATGGCCGGCTTCGTCATGGGCGACCACATGGGCGGGCTCACCTACGAGCCGCCGCTCGACAAGGGCGGCTATGCCCGCCACCTTTCGCGCGACCGCAGGCCCTACAAGACCTCGGACGGCTATCTCAGCGTCATCGTCTACAACGACAAGCAGTGGGAAAACTTCTTCAAGGCCACGGGCCGTGACGATCTGCGCGCCGACCCCAAATTCGCGACCTTCGCCGGCCGCGCCGGTAATATCGACGTCGTCTATGCCGAGCTCGCCCGCATCTTCGAGACGCGCACGACGGCCGAATGGATCGACCTGCTGACCAGGGCCGACGTGCCGGTCATGCCGATGCACGACCTCGCGTCGATGCTGCACGACGAGCATCTGGAGGCGACCAATTTCTTCCCGGTCGTGAACCATCCGACCGAAGGACCGATCCGCAGCATGAAGGTGACGGCGAGCTGGTCGGAGACCGAGGCCGAGCCTATCAGGCTTGCGCCACGTCTCAACGAGCACGGCGCGGAGATACTGAGGGAGATCGGCTATTCCGCGGACGAGATCGCCGCCATGGTGCGCGATGGCGTGACGCGTGCAGCGCCGGAATAGGGGAGGAAGCGATGGCGCAAACTCTCTCGTCCGTCATTCCGGGGCGCGACGAAGTCGCGAGCCCGGAATCCATAACCACCATCGGGAGTATGGATTCTCAGGTGCGCAATTGCGCACCGGGGCTCGCGCCTAAAAAGGGCGCGCCTCGGAATGACGAGGAGGAGAGAGCATGAGCCTCATCACCGGCGTCGGCCTCACGCCGTACGGCAAGCACGAAGGCTCATCCTCGCTCGACCTGATGAGCAGGGCCGCGCAAGCCGCGCTGGACGATGCCGGGCTCAAGCGCTCGGACATCGACGGCATCCTCTGCGGCTACTCCACCGTGTCGCCGCACATCATGCTGGCGACCGTCTTCGCCGAGCATTTCGGCATCCGCCCGAGCTACGCCCACGCCGTGCAGGTCGGCGGCGCCACCGGGCTGGCGATGACGATGCTTGCCCATCACCTCGTCGAAGCAGGCGTCGCGCGCAACGTGCTCGTCGTCGCCGGCGAGAACCGCCTCACCGGACAGAGTCGCGATGCCTCGATCCAGGCGCTGGCGCAGGTCGGCCATCCCGATTACGAGGTGCCGCTCGGCCCGACCATTCCCGCCTATTACGGCCTCGTTGCCAGCAGGTATATGCACGAATATGGCGTGACCGAAGAGGACCTTGCTGAATTCGCGGTGCTGATGCGCGCCCACGCCTGCACCCATCCCGGCGCGCAATTCCGCGAGCCCATCACGGTCGCCGACGTCATGGACTCGAAGCCGGTCGCGATGCCGTTGAAACTGTTCGATTGCTGCCCGGTGTCGGACGGCGGCGCGGCCTTCGTCATCAGCCGCGAGCGGACGGGCGAGGCCGGTGTGCGCATCCGCGGCTGCGCCCAGGCCCACACCCATCAGCATGTCACGGCCGCACCCGGCTTAAGTGAGCTCGGCGCCGAGATCTCGGTCGCGCGCGCCAGGCAGGCCACCGGCCTTGCGATGTCCGACGTGCGCTATGCCGCGATCTACGACAGTTTTACGATCACTCTCGCGATGCTGCTGGAAGACCTCGGCCTCGCCGGCCGCGGTGAGGCGGCTGGGCGCGTGCGATCAGGCCATTTCGGCCGCGATGGTGCGATGCCGCTCAACACCCATGGCGGCCTGCTCAGCTACGGCCATTGCGGCGTCGGCGGCGCGATGGCGCATCTGGTCGAGGCGCATTTGCAGATGACGGGGCGGGCGGCGAATCGCCAGGTGCGCGACGCCTCGATCGCGCTCTTGCACGGCGATGGCGGCGTGCTGTCGTCCCATGTCAGCATGTTCCTGGAGCGGGTGCGATGAGTGAGCGTCTAGCCGACTGGACCAAGGGCGAAGAGGCCATCACCTACCAGACCTGCACGTCATGCGGTCATGTGCAGTATTTCCATCGCGCCTTCTGCGCGGCCTGCGGTGCGTCCGGCCCGTCCGAGCAGCGCGCCAGCGGCAAGGGCAGGGTCTATGCGACCTCGCTGGTCTGCCGCGCGGCGACGCCCGAGACGCGCGCGCACGTGCCCTACAACATCCTGCTGGTCGATTGCGCCGAGGGTTTTCGCATGATGGCCCATGGCGAGAACGACCTCGCCATCGGCGACGAGGTCGATGCGGGCTTCAAGCCGTTCGCCGGGAAGCTCGTGCCGTTCTTCACCAGGAGCAAGTAGCGGGATTTCGTCATTCGGGGGCGGTCCGAAAGACCGAGCCTGGAACGGGTATTCTGAGCCTGGCCTGTGCGAGAGCCACCCCGGAACGACGAAAACTCTGACAACGCTTACAACTCTTACTAGCGCCCGTAGAACAAGATGCTGGCGATGACGAGCATCGCCGTCACCGCCAGCATATGCGCGAGCGCTCCCGAGGCCGCCCCCTTGGTGGCTTCCTTCATGCCTTTTCTCCCTAGACTTGGGCGTGACTCATCGCTGTGCGCGCTGCACAGCCGACGGTCCTGTTTTTTTACTCGGAACACCCCACTTCGAGTATCCGCTGCAATGTGTCCCCACGCGGCGAATATCGACTGTGCCAGGGTCGATCAGCAATGCGGCGGCATTTTGACTCGATAATGTTGCTCCTGAGGTCACGCGCGCATACAGTTTCGGGGAACTTTCGCCGGCAACGACAATGAGCATCAAAGGCTCCGGAAAAAATCATCAGGAAAATCATGGCCCGCATCGATTACAGCGACCCGTCCAAGGCGTCCGATCGCACCCGCGAAATCCTCGACAAGAACCGCCACGCCAATATCTTCCGGATGATGTCGCATTCGCCGAGCTATTTTGAGCAGTACTGCCGCCTCGGCGGGGCCATCCGCCACAAGGGCGAGCTCGATCCGGTCGTGCGCGAGCTCGCGATCACCCGCACCGGCATCTTGTGTGAGGCGCCCTATGAGATCGTTGCCCACAAGCGCATCGGCAAGAATGTCGGCGTCACCGACGAGCAGAACGAGGCGCTGGAGAACTGGCAGGGCGCGAGCTGCTTCGATGAGGTGCAGCGCGCCGCGCTCGCCTTCACCGACGAGATCGTGAAATTGAACAAGCCGACGGACGCGACCTTCAAGGCGATCGCATCGAAGCTGACGCCGGCCGCGCTGGTCGAGCTCCAGCTTTCGGTCGGCTTCTACATCATGACGTCGAAATTCCTGGAGACGTTCGAGATCGATCTTCAGCCGGTCACGGAAGTGGTGGGCTGATTCAAAACCGCGGCGAGGGATGCCGATGACGATCGATGAATATGCGGCCTGGGCCGCAAGCGTTGCGAAAGTCGACGAGCATCCGTCGAACGAGCGGCTGTCCTATCTCGGGCTCGGCCTCGCCGGTGAAGCGGGCGAGGTCGCCGATCACATCAAGAAGCTGCTGCGCGATGACTGGCTCGATCAGGCGGGCCTCGTCGATGAGCTTGGCGACGTCATCTACTACTGGGCCTGCCTGTGCGCGGCGACCGGCCAGAAGCCATCCGAATTGCTGAAAGCAAGCGCGGCCAAGATCAATCGGCGACTGAGCGAGGCGGCGAGCCGCTAAGTCCGGTATGGGCGGGAGGCCCGGATCACCTCTCTCCGGCGGGGTGTGCGCTGGGAGGCACCAGCAGTCTCCACAGCGTCATGGCCGGGCTGGTCCCGGCCATCCACGCCTTGCCACGCAGCAAAGAACGTGGATGCCCGGGACAAGCCCGGGCATGACGACCTCTTGTGAACGTTCAAATGCGATTACCCCGGCCGGGAGAGGTGAAGCGCGCCGGCTCTTACGTCGACGTCAGGATGTCCACCTTGGCATTGGCGACGATCAGGCGGTCGGCGAGCAGCTGCGCCAGGTTGCGCATGATGCGCTCGGAGGCCCGCGGATGCTGCTCGCGGAACCGCTCGAAATCCTTCAGCGGGGCTTCGAAGGCCGTCGCCGCCATGTCCGCGAACACGTCGGCGGAACGGGTCTGCTCCAGCAGTGCCATCTCGCCGAACGCCATGCCGGCGGTCAGCGTCGCCAGCCGCACGCCGTCGGGCAGCGTGACATGCACCGCGCCGCTGCGCAGGAAGAACAGGGCGTCGGCGGGATCGCCGGTGGTGAGGATCTTTGCGCCGGACTGATAGGTCCTGATGGTGCAGATCGCGCCGAGCTCCGCCAGTTCGTCGGCGCGGAGTCCTTCGAGCAGCGGCTGCTCGGAAAGCTCGGTGGTCTCGTGAAAGTCGATCGAGCCGCCATAGCGGTAGACGATCTGGTCTTCCGCCCATTCGATCGCGGTGTCGAGCAGGTAGAAGTCGCGGACGTTCTTCAGCTCCGCGGTCCATTCCCGCAGGCTGTTCCACTCCTTCGAGGCACGCCTGACGCCCGACAGCACCACCGTGACGTTCAGCGCGGCGAGTTCCTCGAAAGCCTCGGCCACGAGCCGCGCGCCGGCGCGCGTGGTGGAGGTGACGCGGTGCAGGTCGAAGATCACGAATTGCGGCCGTGGCCGCCCCGCGAGCCGCCGCGACACGTAGTCGACCGCCGATAGCGACAGCGTGCCGACCAGCTCGATGATCCGCACCTCCTGCTCGTGCGCCGCCAGAATCTCGCGCTCCTGCGCACGGCGGACGCGGCGGGACGGGCTCTTGCCGATGTCGTAGTCGGCGATGACGGCGTTGCGCGCGTCGTCGCTGCGGTTGAGCATGTGCAGGTCGTAATGCGAGGACAGCGCCTCGCAGACCTTGATGCCGCGCACGCTGTTGCCGTGCTTGTCGAGCTTCGGCGAATAGCTGCCGAGCCCGAGACGCGCGGGCAGGGCGGCCAGAATGCCGCCGCCGACGCCGCTCTTGGCGGGGATGCCGATGCGGTAGATCCATTCGCCGGCATAGTCGTACATGCCCGAGGACGTCATCACCGACAGCGTGCGCGAGATCGCGTAAGCGCTCATCACCTGCTCGCCGGTCACCGGATTGATGCCGCGATTGGCGAGCGTTGCCGCCATCACCGCGATGTCGCGCGCCGTGACCAGCACCGCGCATTGCCGGAAATAGACGTCCAGCACGGCGGCGACGTTGTCCGAGATCACCGCATTGGTCTTCAGGAGATAGCCGATGGCGCGGTTGCGGTCGCCGGTCTGGCTTTCCGAGGTGTAGACGGCCTCGTCCACGGCGAGATCGCGTCCGGCAAAGCGGCTGAGCGCAAGGCGGATCTGCTCGAAGGCCTCCGCGCCCTTGCTGTCGTAGATCAATCCGGTGCAGGCGATCGCGCCGGCATTGACCATCGGGTTGAACGGGTGATTGTCGGAGTTGAGCCGGATCGAGTTGAAGGGATCGCCCGACGGCTCGACGCCGATCGCGCTCTCGACACGGCCGGCGCCCAAGAGATCCAGCGCCAGCGCGAACACGAACGGCTTCGACATCGACTGGATGGTGAAGGGCACCCGGCTGTCGCCGACCTCGTAGACATGGCCGTCGAGCGCGGCGAGGCTGATGCCAAAATAGGCAGGGTTGGCCTTGCTCAGCTCGGGAATGTAGTCGGCAACGGCGCCGGAGGTTTCGGCGGAGAATTCGTTGAGGCAGGTGTCGAGAAACCGCAGCAAGGGCGGCTTCGAGCGGGTCCAGGCGGAGGCGGGCGGCGGTGTCATCGCCTCCTTGTGCAACGCAATCAGGGCACGCGCAACCCGTCCGGCACCGGCCCCTGCCGTCGGATCAACAGCAGCGCGATCAAGACCGTTGGCGCGAGGATCGCAAGGCCCAGCATGGTGACCTGCATCTGCGACAGCGGCATGATCCCGCCGCCGGGAGTCGCCACCACGAAGCCGCCGATCACCAGCAGCACGCGGATCGGCCATTCCAGCACGCCGGCGCCGCGGAGGTCGCCGACGAAGGGCTGATAGCCCTGGATGCCGCCGCAGATGAACAGCGTGCCGAACGCGGCCAGCGCCATCAGGCCGAGACCGGCGAGATAGGGGCTCGGCCCTTGCAGCACCAGCGCCGGATTGAGCACGAAGAAGAACGGGATGAAATAGATGATGCTGCCGACCCACATCGATTCCCAGCCCGTCTTCATCGCCGGCGAGCCGGCGATGCCGGCGGCGGCGAAGGAGGCGATCGCGACCGGTGGCGTGATCGACGACAGCATGCCCCAGTAGAAGATGAACATGTGCACCGCCATCCTGTTGAGCCCGAGCTTCTCCAGCGCGGGCGCGACCAGGATGGCGAGGAAGATGTAGCAGGCCGTCGTCGTCAGCCCGAGGCCGAGAATGAGGCTGGTGAGGGCGCACATGCCGAGCAGCAGGAAGGGATTGTCGCCGGCAATATGCAGGAGGTCGTTGGCGAGGCTCGACACCACGCCGGTCATCGAGAATGCGCCGATCAGCAGGCCACAGCCGGCGAGGATGCCGACCAGCTCGACGAAGGTGCGTCCGTTGACCTCCAGGAATTTGCCGATCGTGCCGAGCGTCCAGCGCGTGTCCTTGGAGAAGAACTGGTTGAGCACGAGCAGCAGCGCGGTGGCGTAGAACGGCGCGTGGCTCTCGCGCTTGAAGTAGAGCAGCATCACGATCAGGAGCGCGATGACGAAGACGTAGTACCAGCCGTCCTTGATCGTATCCATGATCCGCGGCAGCTCGGCGCGCGGAATGCCCTTCAGCTTGTGGCGCGCCGCATAGGCGTCGACCTGCATGAACAGGCCGATGTAGTAGAGCGCGGCCGGAATGATCGCGGCGATCGCGACGTCGGCGTAGCTGACATTGAGGAACTGCGCGATCACGAAGGCGGTCGCGCCCATCACCGGCGGCGCCAGCACCGCGCCCGTGGAGGCGCAGGCCTCGATCGCGCCGGCATAGGAGGCGCGAAAGCCGCTCTTCTTCATGACGGGGATGGTCATGGTGCCGGCGGTGAGCACGTTGGAGATGATCGAGCCCGACATCATGCCGAGCAGGCCGCTGGCAAAGATGCAGACCTTCGCCGCGCCGCCGCGGAACGTGCCGCACAGCGCGAAGGCGAGGTTGATGAAGAACTTTCCGGCCCCCGTCATCATCAGCGCGGTGCCGAACACGAGGAAGCCGATCACGGTGTCGGCGAAGGCCTGGATGGGAATGCCGAGCAGGCTCTCGCCCGACAGCACGTGATAGGCGGTGGCCTGCTCCAGCGTCGATTGCGTGCCGCGGAACGGGCCTAACCAGCCGGATTCGGCGAACAGCGGATAGACGGTGAAGGGAAGCACGCTCAAGAGCAGGCTCCAGCCGCCGGTGCGGCGTAGCGCCTCCATCAGCATCACCCACATCACGAGGCCTGCGGCGATCACAGTGTTCGGCGCGCCGCCGAATTCCCACCCGGCCTCCGCCGCCTTGCGCACGTTCGACATCAGGAGCAGCGCGGCTGCGAACGTCACGACGAAGAAGACGAGGTCATACCAGGGAATGCGGTCGAGCGGCGCGCGCTCGGTCCCCGGGAAGATCAGGAAGGTGAAGGGCAGCATCAAGGCGATCAGGAGATAGAAATACTCCGTGTTGAGCTGGGTGTAGCCGATGAAGAATCGCAGCGAGAACTGCTGGTTGATGCAGAGCAGGATGGTCGCCGCGGTCGCGGCCACCAGCGTCCAGCGCCAGGCGCCGTGCAGCGCGCGGACGCGCGTCACCTCCGCCTCCTGCATGTTGGCGGCGGCGCCGTGCGGATCGTCGAACACGACCCGCTTGGCCTCGTCCTCGAGGCCGGTGGAGATTGAAGAAGACATGATCGACCCCGCGTGGGCTGCTAATCGCCAACTACGGCGAATGACTGTTGGTTGAATCGAATGCGGCCGCGGGTTCGCTTAACCTCTCCCGCTTGCGGGAGAGGGAGCGCATCTCCGGCGTGGCAATGATCGAGCCCGATCTCACCACGTTCTAGTCCTCGAATCCGTTCGGCATGTCGGCCTTCGCAAGCGCCGCCGCGCGGGCCTTCATCCAGCCGTCGAGGAATGCCTTGTCGTCCGCAGGCGGATTGGACTTGCCGTACTCCGTCCACGCTGCGCCAAGCACTTCCTGGCGCTTGATCAGCTTGTTGTTGTGCGCGTCCTGCGCGTCGCTCCATTGCCCGGCCTCCTTCAGCGCCTTCACCGCGCCGGGATGCACCGGCACCACCCAGTTCTTGGTCTGGCGGTCGGCGGCGAGACCGCCGGCGCCGGGCGCGGAGTCCTTGTAGGCGTCGTAATTCACGATCATCGCCCTGGTGATGGCGTAGGCCTGGTCGGCCGGTTGCGCGGCGTAGGTCACGAAGATCGGGTAGGGGTAGTTGCCGAGCTCGATCGGCTTGTCCGGCGAGATGCCGGCGCCGCAGGTCGCAAGTTGCGGGAAGAAGAACGAGCCGACCTTCTGCATCCGCGCCCATCCCTCCTTGTCCTTGGCCGGCAGCGGCGGCCAGATCAGGCCACGCGGCGAGGTCTCGGCTTCCTTGGCGGGGCCGGTGATGGTGGTGCCGAAGGCGGCGTCGGTGTCGTTGTTGATCAGGCCCTTCCACATCGCGCCGTAGCTGGCGAACTCGACGACCTTGACGTCCTTCTGCGTCAGCCCGGCGAAGGCGAGCACCGCGAGCGAATTCTGGTTCAGCGCCGGCGAGCCGACCACGAAGCCGACGCGCTTGCCCTTGAGGTCCTTCAGCTCCTTCACCCCGGTGTCGGCGGCGACGGCGAGCGAGCCGCAATTGCAGTCGACGCTCGACAGCAGGATCTGCAGCGGCTGCGGGCCCCATTCCCTGGCTCCGAACTCGAACACGCCTTCCTGCGCGAAGTAGGTGCCCGATCCCATCGCCGCGGACGCCGCGCGCTTGGCGCGCAGCGGCGCAAGCCGCGCGACGTCGTTGCCTGCGGGGAGCACGCGCACGTCGGTGCCGTATTTGTCCTTCATCATCTTGCCGACGCCGACCGCGATGTTGAAGCCGGCGGTGCCGGTGTCATAGGCGGTGAACGTCAAGGTCGCCGGCAGCTTGATGTCTTCGGCGAACGAATAGCGTGTAGACGCAAAAGAAATGCCCGCAACCAAGGCAGGTGCGAGCACGAGCAGCCCACGAAGCATGTTTCCCTCCAATGATCATCGCGTTTGCCGCGAAGATTTTCTTTCTTTGTTTGAAACAGATTTTGTTTGAAACAGATCATGTCACCGCGATCAAGCGATGGCAACGCCGTACCGCCAACGCAGGAATGAGGCTGACAGATTGTCGCGGAAGCTACGGATAAAGCGCTCAACTCGCGACGATCGCGATCGCCTGTCCCTCGGCGACGATGTCGTCGAGCTTCACCAGAAGCGATGTGATCGTGCCGCTCGCGGGCGAAGGCACGGGTATCTCCATCTTCATCGCCTCGACCACCACAACGTCGTCGCCATCCGCGACGGTTCCTCCAACTTGCACGGGAGTTGCGCAGACGCGTCCCGCGACTTCAGTGACGATCTTAATTTCTGGCATGCCATCGCCTTTTTGTTGTGGTCGCAAAATGCCTGAGGTAGCTTCTTCTGCAAGCGGAATTTAATTCCGCACAGCGGAACAACTGGTAGGGATCATGGGACGACGTTCGGAGCGGTTGAGTAGGCAAGGTGCGCTCGCTGGCGAAGCCGGTGAGGGTGATGTCATCCAGGTGGTGTCGCGCGCGTTCGACGTGTTGCGATGCTTCGAGGGCCACGAGGCCCGGCTCGGCAATCTCGAGATTTCAAATCGCTGCGGCCTGCCGCGCTCGACCGTGTCGCGGCTCACGCACACGCTGACGCGGATGGGCCAGCTCGTCTATCTGCCGCGCGATCAGAAATATCGCATCGGTCCGAGCGCGGTGGCGATGAGCGCCTCGATGATGAAGGGCGCGCAGCTGCGCAGCATGATCCGCCAGCGGCTCCAGGAAGTCGCCGAGCAACTGCCGGGTACGGTCGGCTTCGTCGTCCCCGATCGCTTCCATCTCGTCTATCTCCAGTTCGCGCGCTCGGCGACCGCGCTTGGCCTGCATGAAGGCACCGGCAGCCGCATCTCGATGGCCTCGACCGCGGCAGGCGCGGCCTACACCGCGGCATTGGCGCCCGAGGTCGGCGATGCCTTCATTGCGGACATGGAGCGCGAAGCTCCCGAGGCGGCCAAGATCCTGAAGCCCCGCATCGAAGCCAACCGTCAGTCGCTGCGCGAGCGCGGCTATGTCGTGGCCTGCGGTCTGTGGAGCCCGCACATCAACGGTCTCGCGGTGCCGATCTGGTCGCCGCAGTACCAGACCTTCGTCGTCATCACGATCGGCCTTCTGTCCGCGATGTATGACGAGCAGCGGCTGCATGCCGAAGTCGCGCCGCTGATGCTCGCGCTCGGCCGCTCGCTCGGCAGCCTGATCGAGGGCGCAGAAGGCGATGTCTTCAACAACCGTATCCCGCGTAAACCGGTCGCAATGGCCGTGCACAACAATAACAAGCCGATCAATTCGGAGGGAGTGAATGAACTGGAAGCCGGAACTCGACGAGCTCGCCCGGCGCGAAGCCTTCGCGCGGGAGATGGGCGGCGTTGACAAGGTCAAGCGACAGCATGACCAGGGCCGGCTGACTGTTCGGGAACGCATCGACAAGCTGATCGACAAAGGCAGCTTTCACGAGATCGGTGCCGTCTCCGGCATCGGTGAGTACGATTCCAGCGGCGAGCTGCAGAAATTGACGCCGGCGAACTGCGTGTTCGGCCGCGCGCGCGTCGACGGCCGCACCGTGGTCGTGGTCGGCGACGACTTTACCGTGCGCGGCGGCTCGGCGGATGCCTCGATCTCGGCCAAGCCCTTGATGGCGGAGGAGATGGCGCACGACTTCCGTCTGCCCATCGTCCGCATCATCGAAGGCTCCGGCGGCGGCGGCTCGGTCAAGACCATCGAGACCAAGGGCGCGGCGAACCTGCCCGGCGGCATCGGCGGCACGCGCTGGTATCGCTTCACGACGGAAAACCTGTCGCGCGTACCCGTGATCGCGCTCGGCCTCGGCTCGGTTGCGGGCCTTGGGGCCGCGCGCCTCGCCGCCAGCCACTATTCCATCATGACCCGGAAGTCGGCGATGTTCGTCGCGGGGCCGCCGGTGGTGAAGGCGCTGGGGCAGGACCTCTCGAAGGAGGAGCTCGGCGGCGCCGACATCCAGACCCGCGCCGGTGCGGTCGATCATGCCGTCGACACCGAGGAAGAGGCCTTCGCCTGCGCGCGGCGTTTCCTGTCCTATCTGCCGTCGTCGGTCTACGAGCTGCCGCCGACCTTGCCCTGCACCGACAATCCCGAGCGCACCGAGGAAGCGCTGATGAACGCGGTGCCGCGCAACCGCAAGCAGGTCTACAAGATGCGGCCGATCATCGAGCAGGTCGTCGACAAGGGCTCGTTCTTCGAGGTCGCCGCCAATTTCGGCAAGCCGATCATCGTTGGCCTCGCCCGGCTCGAGGGCAGGGCGGTGATGCTGCTGGCCAGCGACAGTTTTCACTATGGCGGGTCCTGGACGGCGGATGCGTGCCAGAAGGTGGTACGCTGGGTCGATTTCGCCGAGACCTTCCATCTGCCCATCGTCTATCTCATGGACTGCCCCGGCTTCATGATCGGCCTCGACGCCGAGAAGGCGGCGACCATCCGCCACGGCGTCCGCGCAATGGCCGCGGTCAACCAGACCACCGTGCCCTGGTGCACGGTGATCCTGCGCAACGCCTTTGGTGTGGCCGGCGTGGTGCATCAGCCGGCCGACCGCTTCTCGGTCCGCTATGCCTGGCCGTCGGCCTATTGGGGCTCGCTCCCGCTCGAAGGCGGCATCGAAGCCGCCTACCGCGCCGACATCGATGCGGCCGAGGACAAGGCGGCCAAGCTGAAGGAGATCGAGGAGCGGCTGAACAAGCTGCGCTCGCCGTTCCGCTCGGCCGAGAAGTTCTGGGTCGAGGAGATCATCGATCCCCGGAGGACGAGATCGTTGCTCTGCGAGTTTGCAAGGCTGGCCGAGCCGCTGCGAAAAGCGGGACCGCCGGAGAACATGACGATCAGGCCGTAGCGGCCGGGTGCGTCGCGAAGGCGGGGGCATCCGAAAACCCCGAACGGCCCTTTTGCCAAGGGTGGGACCAAGGGTGGGACGGAGTCCCGCCGCTTGCGACCCTGTCCGGGAGACTGGGCGCGGCTGTGCCGGCCAGCGCCGGTCTTGAGGCCGGGACAGGCTCAGCGGGTACCTGTAACTGTTTACCCGCCGGACTCTGCGATCGCGTTTAACCGACGTTAATGATGCCTTCTCAATATGATACATCCACCCTGTTGCAGCCCATGTTGTGGATTGCTCGTAAGTCTTGATTAAGGGAGCCCTCCGCATATTCCGCCCCTGACGGTGAGTGCCGGGATCGAAACCCGGCAGTCTTTTCCGTCGATTTCAGGGGAAGGGCCGCTGCCGTAGCGACGGCAGCCAGGATGAAACTCATGCTCCGCCGCGCAATGCTTCGTTTCGCGAGAGACCGGAAGGCCAACGTCGCCATCATCTTCGCGCTCACGATGATTCCCATCATCTTTCTGCTGGGCATGGCGCTCGACTATACGCTGGCCCTGCGCAAGCGGGAGCAATTGAACGCGGCTGCCGACGCGGCCGCGATCGCGGCCGTGAGGCCGGCGATGCTGACGCAGAGCGACAAGACCGTCGTCCAGGCCACCGCCGCAGCCGTCTTCGCAGCGAAGGCCAATCTTCCCGGACTGTCGACGACCCCGACACCGACGGTCACTGTCGTCGATTCCGGCCTCGCGCGAACCATCACGGTTGCCTACACCGCGCAGTCCATCAACAATTTCCCCGGCGTTCTCGGCAAGACGACCTGGCAGGTCAGCGGTTCCGCGACGGCGAAGGCGTCGAGCGCACCCAACATGAATTTCTATCTGCTGATGGACGACTCGCCGTCCATGGGAATCGGCGCGACCACGACCGACATCAGCAATCTCATCAAGTACACCGCCCCCGCGTACCAGTCGGCAGTGGGCTCGCAGAACTGCGGCTTCGCCTGTCATGAAACCAATATCGCTCACGACGGCGGGACCAAGGATAACCTCGCGATCGCGCGACAAAGAAATATCACCTTGCGGATCGATCTCGTGACGAGTGCCGTCAACCAGTTGCTGAATAGCTGGTCGAACTGCCCGCAGTCGGGCGTTTCGGGCGGCGTCATGCAGTGCATGTCGGCGTTGAACAACACCACCTACAAAGCGGCGCTCTATACGTTCGATTTGGGTTTGAACGCACTGGCCACGCTGACCACCCCGACCAGCGCCGGAACCCAGGTTTCCAACATCGCGCTGATGCCGGTCGCCTACCAGAACTGCGTCGTTGTGACGACCAACTGTAAGACCGACAATGGCACAGATATCGCCGGCGCGCTTAAAAGCCTCAACGACATCATGCCCACTCCCGGGCTTGGCAGCAACTCGTCGGGAGATACGCCACAGGAGGTGATCTTCCTTGTTAGCGACGGCGTCGAGGACAAGATCGTCTCGGGCGCTTCGACTTGCCCCAACGCGAGCCTCGCCTCCAACAATCGATGCCAGCAGCCGCTCGACACGACGATCTGCACGACCATCAAGAACCGGGGCATTAAGATCGCTGTCCTCTACACGGAATACTTGCAACTTAAGACCCCCAATATCCCGGTCACGAACAACTGGTACATGAGCTGGGTGGACCCGTACAACGAGCCTACTTCCTTGACCGGCACCATCGCACAAAACCTGCAATCATGCGCCTCGCCTGGCTTCTATGCCTCCGTTCAAACCGGTGGCGACATTTCTACAGCGCTGACGAACCTCTTCATCAAGGTTGCGTCAAGCACTGCCAGCCTCGTGCAGTAGAGAAAGCGCCATGACTGGTCCACAGGCGACAACGAGAAGGAGGCGCGGCGGTCGCTGCGCAGCTTTCGCCCGGGACAGCAGGGGCGCCACGGCCGTCGAATTCGCGCTCGTCGCCGCGCCGTTCCTCGCCCTCATCATCGCGCTCATTCAGACGTTCCTCGTTTTCTTTGCCCAGCAATTGCTCGAATCCGTCGTGCGCCAATCGGCGCGCCTCGTCATGACGGGACAGGTTCAGTCCGCGCAGATGACGCAGGCCGTATTCAAGCAGAAGGTCTGCGACCAGGTCGTGATCCTGTTCAACTGCAGCGGCCTGATGGTCGACATGCAGGTGGCGACGTCCTGGTCGGCCGCCAATACGGGCATTCCGACCTTGACCTTCGACGGCACGGGAGCGGTCACGAACACCTGGCAGTACAATCCCGGCGATTCCGGCGACGTCGTCGTTCTCCGGGTGATGTACCAATGGCCGGTGTTCCTCGGGCCGCTCGGTTTCAATCTCTCGAATCTTTCCAACGGCAACCGGTTGATCATGTCGTCCGCCGCGTTCCAGAACGAGCCAGGGAGCTGACTGATGATCGCCGTCTTGTCGTCTCGCGCACGGCACCTGCGAACCGACGTTCGCGGCGTTGCAGCGACGGAGTTCGCCATCGTCGCCCCGTTCATGCTTCTGCTCTATATCGGCGGCGTCGAGCTAGGAAACGGGCTCGCCATGAACGTCAAGGTCAGCGCGACCGCGCACAGTGTCGCCGACATGGTTTCGCAGAACACGCAGGTGAGCGCGGCCCGCATGCAAGCAATTCTTGGCGCCGCGACGGCAATCATGGCGCCTTATGCCGTCAAGAACGGCAGCACCTCCCTGATGACGATCACGGTCTCTGGAGTCTCGACCGACAGCAACGGCAATGCGACGGTGCAATGGAGCACGTCGACGAGCTCGTCGGGGGCGAGAACCGTGGGTCAGCAGATGACCTTGTCCCAGTTCACCGCCACCAATGCGAACAATCCAAACAACGCCAACATCTCACTCGTCCTGAGCGAGGTGTCCTATGACTACACACCCAACCTCGGCTATACGATCGCCGGCACCGTCAAGCTGACCGACAGCTATTACCTGTTCCCGCGCTGCTCGACGAACGGCCCGGCCAACTCGAGCTTTCCATATTACGACGTGAAGTATTCCGCGACGATGACGACGACGTGCACATGCGTTCAGCATCTGCAGCAGAAAACCTGCTAGCTGAGCAAAGCGGCGGCGGTTAACCGGGATGCAGGCGGGCAATGATGGCGTGATGCCGCTGCCCGACGTGCCAAACGTCCGATAGGCGCACGTGGCATCTGGCGCGAGGCCACCGCTGAGTGCTGCAAAGCAAGAGTTTCGATTCGGAATCCAGGCGCTCTGGTGCCTCGTGACTTCGCGAGGCTGGCCGCAGTCGAGCTCCCTGGACAGTGATCCTGCGCAACGCCTTCGGCGTCGCCGGCGGTCGTGACCTCCCGCTTCTGACGCAACGCGAAGCAGGTCGCTTGTCGCAAGCGCTGGAAGCGTCAAAGGCGGACGTTCGTACTCTGCGAGTTAATCATTTCGGTCGCAACGTGTGGCTTATGAGAATTGAAGAGAGCGGCCCGCAAATGCAGCCATTTTCGGCCGTTCTTTAGGCCCATTTCAGCCAAACTGTTATCAGTTGCTCATCGACCGGGGCAGGACCATTCAATTCGGAGTCCTGCAATGTTCAAGCCAGTTCTTTCTGCGTGTCTCTTTGTTGCCGTCAGCTCTATTGCTTCGGAAGCACGACCCTACCGCATTGATCACGCGCCCGAATGCAATGTCATCATGCCCTGCGACTTGTCGTATTCGCAAACGCGCCGCGAGCGCGTTTCCAGGTACTCATCGCAGGCGCCCCATTCAAGGCAACTCACAATGGCCGCCGCTGGCAACGCCGATGCCGTGGTGAATGTCCCTGGCGACCGGGTCGTCGGCGGTCGACCGGCCGGTTGCCCTTCGTCCTTCTGCGGTTGCGGCGCGGCCCTGCGCGTGTTCGGTCGTATGGTGCCGCAATTGAATCTCGCGGCTAACTGGCTGCGCTTTCCGCGTACATCGCCAGCGCCGGGAATGGTGGCGGCACGACGCGGCCACGTGTTCGTCCTGGAGCAGCACCTCGGGGGAGACATCTGGATGGCGTATGACGCCAACTCGGGCGGACACGCAACAAGAATGCATGCGCGTTCCTTGCGAGGGTATACGGTCGTCAACCCGCGCGTCGCGACGCTTTGAGCAAGACTTCCGGCATCAATGTCGGGCAGGGCATCGGCGACTTGTGTATTGCGCCATGATGACATCATGCCGGTGTCTTGCCCGACGAGTCAAACGGCCTTGCGGACGCGTAAGTCATTGATCCGCCATGCCTCGGCTACTGTGCATGGGGTTGTTTTCGCGGTTTTTGTTTGCGCCCCCTCAGGCGCTCTCCGTTTCCCGGTGCACGTCGTGCACGACGAGGCCCATGCCTTGCTCGGGCATCTTGATCCAGTCGCGCCGCTTCAGCGTGCGCTTAGTGTCCTCAAAGCCGCTTGCCCAGTGCTCGCGCATCGAGGTGCCCGAGAATTCGTGGTCCTTGGCGTCGCCCTCATAGGCCTTCTGCTGGTAGATCAAATGCAGGATCGCGATCTCCGGCATATTGCAGAGGCTGGCCTTGAGATTGCGCTCCTCGTCGGAGAGTTGCTCCTCCGGCAGCTTCGCCAGGGCCTTGTAGAGCAGGACCTTGAGATTGTGCGTGCGGCGATAGACGTCGGTGTTATGGCGCGTGCGCGAGGAATACATGATGTCCTTGTGGCGGGCCATCACGTCCTGGATCGAGCGCGGCAGCACGCCGCGAGCGCTGAACAGGTCGACCTGGAACACCAGCGAATTGAGTGCGTCCTCCTGGTCGAGCAGATGCTGGAGCGGCGTGTTGGAAACGATGCCGCCGTCCCAGAAATGATCGGTGCCGATCCGCACCATCGGCAGCGCCGGGGGCAGGGCGCCGGAGGCCATGATGTGCTCCGGTCCGATCTCGTCATGGGCGTTGTCGAAATAGATGAAGTTGCCGGAGAGCACGTTCACCGCGCCGACCGCGAAGCGGACCTTCTTCTCGTTGATGAGATCGAAGTCGACGAGCTCGCGCAGGCTCTCGCGCAGCGGCGTCGTATCGTAATAGCTCGTCGCGGTCCTGGCGCCGACCGGGCTGAACCAGGGATTGACCTGGTGCGGGGCGAAGAAGCCGGGCTGGCCCATGGCTGACGTCATCCACGCGCTGGTGAGGTTGCGCCACTGGCGGAAGACGTCGCCATCCGGCGTGTAGTGCCAGACCTTGCGGTTGGTGATGCGCTCCCAGAAGACTTGCAGCGCATCTAACCGCTTCTCCGGCCGGTTGCCGGCGATGATGGCGGAGTTGATCGCGCCGATCGAAACGCCGCAGACCCAGTCCGGCTCGATGCCGGCCTCGTGCAGCGCCTGATAGACGCCGGCCTGGTAGGCGCCGAGCGCGCCGCCGCCTTGCAGCACCAGCGCGACGCGGTCGCAGCGCTCGGGACGCCAGCCCCGTGCGGGAGCCTGATGGGTCTGATAAGTCGGTTGCGACGTGCGGGCGTCCATGGCGATGCCTCCTGCCTTCACCGAACGATTGCGTCCCGCGGTGACGGCGTGATGACAAGCTAGGTGCCCGATGCATCACCTGCATGCAGGTCAATCGCAACGGGAATGGCCGCAGGTCGTGCGCCTGACGGAAATCCTTCACAGCGCGGTCAATGACGGCCGCTAGCAATCTGCATCACCGCCCGACGCTGCCGGGCAGGCATCACAGACATGAGGAGACCAGCGATGCGCAGGGAAGATGTGCTGAGACTTCCGTCCATGCCGGCCGCGGGACCGAGCTATCCGGCCGGACCCTATCGCTTCGTCAACCGCGAATTCCTCGTCATCACCTACGAGACCGATCCGGACCTGATCCGCGCCGGCCTGCCCGAGCCGCTGGAGCCGATCGACCAGCCGATCGTGCATTACGAATGGATCAGGATGCCGGACTCCTCCGGCTTCGGCAGCTACACCGAGTCCGGCCTCGTCATCCCGGCGCGCCTGCATGGCGAGGAGGTCAACTTCGTCTCGCAGATATATCTCGACGACGATCCGCCGATCGCCGCGGGCCGCGAGATCTGGGGCTTTCCCAAGAAATACGCTCATCCCAAACTCGAGATCGTCAAGGACACGCTGACGGGCACGCTGGAATATGCCGGCCAGCTCGTCGCCATGGGCACGATGGGCTACAAGCACGAGAGCATGGCCGGCAACGGCGATCTCACCCGCGCGACGCTGTCGAAGACGCAGGTGAATCTGAAGATGATCCCGGGCGTCGACGGCCGTCTCGAAGTCTGCCAGCTCGTCGCGATCAACCTCACCGATATCGTGCCGAAGGGCTCCTGGATGGGTCCCGGACGTCTTCACCTTGTGCCGCATGTCAATGCGCCGGTTGCCGATTTCCCGGTTCGCCGCGTCGTCGGCGCGCATCACTACATCGCCGATCTGACGCTGCCGTTCGGCCGCGTCGTGCACGACTACATCAGGGAAGCCGAGGCGGCGGCCGCGACGGGGCTGGCCGCGGAGTAGGGCGCCATCATCATACTGTAACAAAGGCGTAATTGAGTACCCGCGTGGATCCGGAAGATGCCGTCAGCCATCTTCCGGAGACGGGGCATGTGTTGACGGTTGGGGCGACCATGGCTGAGCCGGCAAAGCTTGTCAGCGCGATACCGGGGGCTGAGCCTGCCATTCCGGGCCTGGTCTGGGCGTTCCGCCTGCACAGCGACGGCAGCGCCGAGGCGCTGCCGATCGACCGGCCGATCGAGTTCAGCCATGACGGCCGGCTCTGGCTGCATTTCAATCTGACCGACGCGCGGGCGCGGCCGTGGATTGCAGCCTCACAGCTGCCGCCGCTTGCGCGCGAATTGCTGCTGTCGAACGACACGTTCCAGCAGCTCCATGTCATCGACCACTGCGTCTACGGCGTGTTCTCCGACCTCGTGCGCGACATCGACAGCGCCACCGAAGAGACTGCGTTCCTGCGCTTCGCCATGACCGAGCACCTGCTGGTCAGCGGCCGCCATCAGGCGCTGTGCTCGGCGGATGCGACGCGCCGGGTGCTCGAAGGCGGCTACCGCGTCGACAACGTCGCCCATCTCCTGGAAAAGATCGTCGACGAGGTCGCCGACACGCTGGACAGGATGGCCGACAAGCTCGGGCAGGAGATCGACGGCATCGAGGAACGCATCCTCGCCGACGAGGCGAGGCCGGAGATGCGCCGCACACTCGGCCGGCTGCGCAGGACCTGCGTCAGGCTGCATCGTCAGCTCACCGGTCTGCGCGTGCTGTTTCACCGGCTCGACCAGAAGAACACCGATCACCTGTCGCCGGGCTTGCGGATCCACGCCGGCAAGCTGGCGCAGCGGCTCGATGGCCTCGATCACGACATCGTCGAGCTGCGCGAGCGCAGCCGCCTGCTCGAGGAGGAGCTGCGCTTCAAGAACGAGGAGGAGAGCAACCGCCACCTCCACACGCTCTCCATCGTGACCTCGCTGCTGCTGCCGCCGACGCTGATCACCGGCATCTTCGGCATGAACACCAAGGGCCTGCCGCTGACCGACGTCGAGAGCGGATTTCTCTGGGCGGCGGTGCTGATGGCTTCGTCCGTCGGTGCCGCCTATTTGTTCATGCGGCGCACGGGCATTTTCAAGTAGCGCACCAGCCGTGAACGGCACTGCCGACAGATCTCCGCTGCCAAGCGTGGCTGCAATTGCGCTGGCGTGCACCTTGGCCGGCACGAGCGCGCGCGCCGGCGCCAAGGACGAAAGTGCGGCCGACTGGCTGGCGCCAAAATGGTTCAACGAATGGCATGACGGGCTCGCCAACAAGGGCCTGAATTTCGGCGCCACCTATATCGCCGACAACATCGGCAACGTCTCGGGCGGCGTTGCGCGCGGCGCCATCCATTTCGGTCGCCTCGATCTCTCGGTCGATGCTGATCTCGACAAGCTCGTCGGCTGGACGGGGGGACGCTTCTACGCCAACGCCTTCGTGATCTACGGCCGCGGGCTCTCGCGCAACTACGTGCAGAACCTAGCCACCATCAGCGAGATCGAGGCGCTGCCGGACCAGCGGCTCTACAACGCCTATTTCGAGCAGAGCTTCTTTGGCGACAGGTTGAACATCAGGGCCGGCCAGCAGGCCGCGGATGTCGAGTTCTTCGACAGCCAGACCGACGACCTCTTCATCAACGGCACCTTCGGCTGGCCAGCCATCAAGGCGAGCAACCTCCCGGCCGGGGGCCCGGCACCGCCGATCGCGGTGCCCGGCATTCGCGTCAAGGCCGCGCTGTCGGACCAGATCACCGCCTATGGCGCGGTGTTCAACGGCGATCCGTCCGGGCCGGGCGATGCCGATCCGCAGCTGCGCGACCATCACGGCCTCGCATTCCGCGTCAACGATCCGCCCTGGGTGATCGGGCAGGTCCGCTTCAACTACGACATCGATATCGGCGGCCGTCCGCTCGCCGGCAATTTCACGCCGGGCGCCTGGAAGCATTATGGCTCGTTCGACAGCCAGCGTCTTACCGCGGAGGGCCTGTCGATCGCCGATCCCTCTGGAAGCGGCGTTCCGGCCAAGCTTCGCGGCAACTACGGCATCTTCGCCGTCATCGAGCAGGTGCTCTACCGTCCGCCGGAGGTGAAGGACAACAGCACGTCTGCGTCCATCCCCGGCATCACCGCCTTCGGCCGCATCGCCTACAGCCCGCCGGACCGCAATCTGATCGATCTTTATCTCGACGGCGGCATCGGCTTCGTCGGATTTGTCCCGAGCCGTCCGCTCGACCGCTTCGGCGTGGCGATGGCCTATATGCGGATTTCGAACACCGCTCGCAATCTCGATCTCGACACCCAGGCCTTCACCGGCGTGCAGAGCCCGGTGCGCGGCAACGAGACCCTGATCGAGATGATCTACGAGGCGCATATCAAGCCGGGCTGGCTGGTGGCGCCGTATTTCCAGTATGTGTTCCGCCCCTCGGGCGGCATCCCCAATCCGAACGATCCGAGCGGCGTTTCGCGGATCGGTGACGCCGCAGTCTTCGGCGTCACCACCACGATCCGGTACTAGGGTGGCTTACGCCATCGCGGCCTGCGTCTTCGGCTTCGGCTGCCGCGACAGCGCCAGCACGATCAGCGAGGCGAACACGCAGAGCGCGCCGGCGATGAAGAAGGCGGGCAGGTAGCTCTGGAGCAGCGTTCGCGACAGGCCCGCACCAAAGGCGGCCGTGCCGGCGCCGAGCTGATGGCCGGCAAAGATCCAGCCGAACACCAGATTGGCGCGCTCGGGCCCGAACTTCTGCGCGGTGAGGCGCACGGTCGGCGGCACGGTGGCGATCCAGTCGAGCCCGTAGAACATCGCGAAGATCGACAGGCCGTAGAACGAGAAATCGCTGAAGGGCAAAAAGATCAGCGAGAGCCCGCGTAGGCCGTAGTACCAGAACAGGAGCCAGCGGTTGTCGTAACGGTCCGACAGCCAGCCCGAGAAGATCGTGCCGAAGAAGTCGAAAATGCCCATCGCAGCCAGCAGGCTTGCGGCCTGCACCTGCGGAATGCCGAAATCGAGGCACATCGGGATCAGGTGGACCTGGACGAGGCCGTTGGTCGAGGCGCCGCAGACGAAGAAGGTCGCAAACAGGATCCAGAACGCGCTCGATTTCGAGGCGTCGCGCAGCGTGCCGAGCGCCACCGCCGTGATCGAGCCGTGGTTGACGGGCGGGGCGGGCAGAGGCTCGGTGCCTTCGTCGCCGAACGGGCGCAGGCCGAGGTCGCTCGGACGGTCACGCATCGCGAGCAGCACTGCGAGCGCGGAAACGCCGAGCATGATGCAGACGAAGCCGAGCGCATGCCGCCAGCCGAAGCGTTCGGTGAGGCTTGCGAGCAGCGGCAGGAACACGAGCTGACCGGTGGCGACGCTCGCGGTCATGATGCCGACGACGAGGCCGCGTCGCGCCGCGAACCAGCGCGTGGCGATGGTCGCCCCCAGCACCAGCGCGGTCATGCCGGTGCCGATGCCGATCACGACGCCCCACAGCGCGATCAGCTGCCAGACCTCGGTCATGCCGAGCGATGCGACCAGCGCCGAGACGACGATCAGCTGTGCGGTCAGCGTGACGTTGCGCAGGCCGTAGCGGTTGAGCAGGGCGGCGGCGAACGGCGCCATCAGCCCGAACAGGATGAAGCGGATCGACAGCGCGGACGAGATCTCCGCCGTGCTCCAGCCGAACTCCTTTTGCAGGGGAACGATGAACACGCCGGGCGCGCCGACCGTGCCGGCGCTGATCAGCGCGGCCAGGAAGGTCACGCCGACCATCACCCAGCCGTAGTGGATATTGCGGCGGCTGAGTGTTGCCGCGAGCCAGTTCGAGATCATTGGGCCTCAATCAGGGTTGGCGGTCCCTCGCGGGACTCGCGTCATCGTCGTAGTCTGGCAAATTTGCTGTAAGTCTAAAATGTCAGACTTCCCTCAATTTCGGACATTGCGGCCAGTGCGTCAGCCGCTCGACCGCGATGGCCGTGGCTTCGCCGCCGCCGATGCAGAGGGCGGCAACGCCGCGCTTGAGGTTCTGCGCCTCGAGCGCATGCAGCAGCGTCACGATCAGCCGCGCGCCGGTGGCGCCGATCGGATGGCCGAGCGCGCAGGCGCCGCCGTTGATGTTCAGTTTGTCGCGGGGAATGCCGAGATCGCGCTGCGCCGCCATCGCCACCACGGCGAAGGCTTCGTTGATCTCGAACAGGTCGACGTCACCGGCGGTCCAGCCGACCTTGTCGAGCAGCTTGCGGATCGCCGGGATCGGCGCCGTGGTGAACCATTGCGGCTCCTGGCTGTGCGTCGCGTGGCCCTTGATCACGGCAAGCGCCGGAAGGCCGTTGCGATCGGCGAGCGAGCGCTTGGTCAGCACCAGCGCGGCGGCACCGTCGGCGTTTGCGGAGGAAGCTGCCGGCGTGATGGTGCCATTGGCGCGGAACGCCGGCTTCAGGCCTGGGATCTTGGCCGGATCGACCTTCAGCGGATGCTCGTCATTGGCGATGACGCGCGGGCCGGCTTTCTCGGCGAGCGTGATCGGTGCGATCTCGGCCTTGAATGCACCGCCCTCGACCGCCTTGCGAGCGCGGCTCAGCGTTTCCATCGCATAGGCGTCCTGGTCCTTTCGGGTGAACTGATAGGCCTCCGCGGTAGCCTCGCCGAAATCACCCATGGAGCGGCCGGTCTCGTAGGCGTCCTCCAGCCCGTCCATCATCATGTGGTCGATGATGCGGTCGTGGCCGGCGCGATAGCCGCCGCGTGCTTTTGCGAGCAGATAGGGCGCATTGCTCATGCTCTCCATGCCGCCGGAGACGACGATCTCGGCCGAGCCGGCGCGGATGATGTCGTGCGCCAGCATGGTCGCCTTCATGCCGGAGCCGCAGACCTTGTTGACCGTGGTCGCGCCGGTCGCGTCCGGCAGGCCGGCGGCGCGCGCCGCCTGGCGCGCCGGTGCCTGGCCTTGTCCCGCCGGCAGCACGCAGCCCATGAAGACCTCGTCGACCTTCTCGGGCGCGAGGTTTGCGCGCTCGAGCGCCGCGCCGATCACATGCGAGCCGAGCTTATGCGCGGCTAAGGGTGAGAGCTCGCCCATGAAGCGGCCGAGCGGGGTGCGGGCGGCGGAGACGATGACGACGGGATCGGCGGCTTCGGCCATGACGGGACTCCCTGCGATGACGGCTGAATAAGATTATAGTCATCATATGATGCGGCGCAAAAAATGCAACCGCGGCCGGGATGAGAAATTGTCGTGGCTCGGATGAGATTTGGTCGTTCGATCGGAGGAGGTTGCCCCACAACTCGCTGTCATCGCCCGCGAAGGCGGGCGATCCAGTACGCCGAGGCCGTTGTGATTGAACCGATGGCTCGCGGCGTACTGGATGCCCCGCCTTCGCGGGGCATGACATCGTTGTTGGAGGGACCTACCGCTTCCTGTTGACGAACGCCTGCATCAGGCGCGTCGGCTCGTCGGTCAGGAACGACTCGCCGAACACCTTCACGCTCAGATTCACCGACTCCGTCAGCGGCAGTTCCTCCCATTGCCGCAGCAGAGCCTTCTGCGACCGCAACGCCTCGGGGCCGCATTCGAGCAGCGCCTTCACCGTATGCTCGACGGCTGCATCCAACCCGCCCTCGGGTGCGACCTTGTCGACCAGGCCCCAGGCGAGCGCCGTCGGCGCGTCGATGTTCTCCGCCATCATCACCAGCCAGCGCGCGCGGGCCCAGCCGATCAGGCGCGGCAACAGTGCGGCGTGGATCACCGAGGGGATGCCGACGCGCACCTCCGGCATGCCGAAATGCGCATCATGCGCGGCGATCCGGAAGTCGCACGCGGCGGCCACTTCGAGCCCGCCGCCGAGGCACCAGCCGGGCATGCGCGCGATCACGGGGGCGGGGAACTGACGCACGGCCTCGCAGAGATCGCGCAGGCGGCTGATGAAGGCCTCGGCGGACGTCTGGTCGAGCCTGGCCATCTCCTTGATGTCGGCGCCGCCGATCATGCTTTTCTCGCTCTGGCCGCGCAGCACCACGACGCGGATGCTCCGGTCGGTAGCGAGCTGTTGCAGGCCTTCGCGCACTGCGTCGGTCACGGGCGAGCCCAGGATATTCAGCGGGCCGGCGTTGCAGATCGCGACATGGACGACGCCGCGCGCATCGCGCGTCACGCCGCAGTGGTTGTTGAGCATTTCCATCGTGGGGTCTCGAAGTTTGTTGGACCTGCGCGGGCGCACCGGTCGGGATCACTTCCGGGCCGAAACGCGCTGCTTGTCAAGCGGGCCGGGGAGACGGAGTTGCCAGCGCGAAGTTCGTGGCATAGTATGATATCTATCATACAAAGAGGCTGCCATGACCTGTAACGATCAACTCGACCTGTTTTCGCCCGCGCAGCGGCGCGAGCGTGTGGTGGACTGGCAGGTTCCTGCGCCGGTCGCGAAAGTGGCGATGGGCCTGTCGGGCATGGACGCCATGCTGGGCATTCGCGATGGCCGCTTGCCGCCGCCACCCTTCGCAAAGCTGATCGGATTCACCATGGCGGTGGTCGAGCCGGGCCGGATCGTGATGGAACTGGAGCCGCGCGAGGATCTCGAAAATACCGTCGGCCTCCTGCATGGCGCGACGGCCGCGGCGCTGATCGACACCGCCATGGGATGCGCCATCTCCACCCGGCTGGAGCCCGGGCAGTCGTCCGTGACCCTCGATCTGAAAATGACGTTCCTGCGCCCGCTGTCGGTCCGGTCAGGGCTGATCTCGGCCGAAGGTAAGATCATCAAGCTGGGACGGCAGACCAGCTACGCCGAGGGTTTCGTCCGCGACGGCAAGGGTGCGCTCGCAGTCCATGCAACTGCAACCTTTTCCATGATCGGTCATATCTTAACATGAATTAATCCACCGTCTGGTCCATTTCTGTGTTATGAGATGATCTCCGACATTCAATGAGACCCGCATGCGCTATTCCCGGGAACACAAACAGGAAACCCACGATCGCATCGTGAAGAAGGCTTCCGTGCGGCTGCGCGAAAAGGGTGCGCACGGCATCGGCGTCGCCGACCTCATGAAGGAGGCGGGCCTGACCCACGGCGGCTTCTACGCGCATTTCGATTCCCGCGAGGCGCTGGTGATCGAGGCCTTTGCCTACGCCATGGACCGCTCGATGGAGCACTGGCGCAAGATCAGTGGCGAAGTCTCTCCCGAGAAACGGCTGGCGCTGATCGCCGAGGCCTATCTCTCCGCGCTGCATCGCGACAATCCTGGCCATGGTTGCTCGATCCCTTCGCTCGGCGCTGAGATCGCGCGCGAGAGCCCGAAGACGCGAAAAGCCTTTGCCGGCAAGCTCGACGAGATGATCGAGATGATGACCGACTACATCCCGAACCTGCCGCGCAAGGCCGCGCGCAAGCAGGCGATCGCGACGCTGGCGACGATGGCCGGCACCATGCTGCTGGCGCGGATTGCGGGCACAAGCGAGCTGTCCGATGAGGTGCTGAAGGCCGGCAGGGACAGCGCGCTCGATGGGGCGCGGCGGGAGCCGGCGAAAGTGGCGGCGAAAAGGCCGCGCGAGAAGCAGAGCTAGGCGAGATGCCGTAGGGTGGGCAAAGGCGCTCTTGCGCCGTGCCCACGATGTTTCCAAGATTGCAGCAGAAGTGGTGGGCACGCTTCGCTTTGCCCACCCTACCACCCTACGAAGTTCGCCCCGCAAACAACGCCCGCCCGCGCTCCACGATCTCGCCGATGTAATCCGCCACGGCCCTGATCCGGGCGAGATCCTTGCTGTCGGCGTGCATCAGCATCCAGAACGTCCGGGTGATCGAGACCTCCTCGGGCAGCACAGCCACTAGCTGCGGGTACTCGCGCGCCATGAAATGCGGCAGCACCGCGATGCCGAAGCCCGAGAGCGTGGCGTTGAGCTGTGCGATCAGATTGGCGCTGCGGAAGCGGGCGGAAATCCGCGGCGACACCTGTGGGAGATAATCGAGTTCGGGCGTGAACAGCAGTTCCTCGATGTAGCCGACAAAGCGGTGCTGCGGCAGCACCTCGCGCGAGACGATTGTCGGAAAGCGGTCGAGATAGGCGGGAGCGGCATAGAGCCCGAGGCGGTAGTCGAGCAGCTTGCGGCCGACGATGCGGCCTTCCTTCGGCATGGTCAGGCTGATCGCGATGTCGGCCTCGCGCTTGGAGAGGCTGAACAGTCGCGCAGTAGCCACAAGTTGCAGATCGAGATCGGGATACCGGTCCGCGAAGGGCGCCAGCCGCGGCGCCAGGAAGGCGGTGCCGAAGCCATCAGGCGCACCGATCCGCACCGTTCCAGTCAGCCGCGCCACGGAGCCGCCGACCTGCTCCTGGTTGGCGACGATGGTCGATTCCATCGCTTCCGCGCTGTCGGCGACGCGCTGGCCGGCCTCGGTGAGGAGATAGCCGGTCTTGCGCCGGTCAAACAGCTTTGCCGAGAGGTGCTTTTCCAGCCGGTCGACGCGGCGGATCACCGTGGCATGGTCGACGCCGAGCTGTTTTGCCGCAGCCGAAACCGAGCCGCCCCGCACGATGGCCAGCACGAAGCGAAAGTCGTCCCAGTCGATGCTACCTTGATCCAGCATTTTCGCACATCTATGGTGCAATATATCAGACTTGAATCCTATAAAATGCAGGTCAATAGGATTTGTCAAAGCGATCAGGCTCGACTTCCAAGGAGATCATTCCATGCGTTCAATCGGACATTTCATCGGTGGCAAGGAGGTCAAGGGTACCTCTGGCCGCACCGCCGACGTCTTCGAGCCGATGACCGGTGACGTCCAGGCCAAGGTGGCGCTGGCGTCCAAGGCCGAGGTCCGCGCTGCCGTGGAGAACGCCCGCGCCGCGCAGCCGGAATGGGCCGCGACCAACCCGCAGCGCCGCGCCCGCGTCATGATGAAGTTCGTCGAGCTGGTGCAGCGCGACTACGACAAGCTCGCCGAGCTGCTGGCGCGTGAGCACGGCAAGACCGTGCCCGACGCCAAGGGCGACATCCAGCGCGGCCTCGAGGTCGCCGAATTCGCCTGCGGTATCCCGCACCTGATGAAGGGCGAGTACACCGAGGGCGCCGGCCCCGGCATCGACATCTATTCGATGCGTCAGGCGCTCGGCGTCGTCGCCGGCATCACGCCGTTCAATTTCCCGGCGATGATTCCGATGTGGAAGTTCGCGCCCGCGATCGCCTGCGGCAATGCCTTCATCCTCAAGCCGTCGGAGCGCGATCCCGGCGTGCCGATGCTGCTTGCCGAGCTGATGATGGAGGCGGGCCTGCCGGCCGGCATCCTCAACGTCGTCAACGGCGACAAGGAAGCGGTCGACGCCATCCTCGACGATCCCGACGTCAAGGCCATCGGCTTCGTCGGTTCCACGCCGATCGCGCAGTACATCTATGAGCGCGCCGCCCAGACCGGCAAGCGCTGCCAGTGCTTCGGCGGCGCCAAGAACCACGCCATCATCATGCCCGACGCCGACATGGACCAGGCGGTCGACGCGTTGATCGGCGCGGGCTACGGCTCGGCCGGCGAGCGCTGCATGGCCGTGTCGGTCGCGGTGCCCGTCGGCAAGCCCACCGCCGACCGCCTGATGGAAAAGCTGATCCCGCGCGTCGAGTCCCTGAAGATCGGCACCTCGATCGATCCGTCGGCCGATTACGGCCCGCTGGTGACGCGCGAAGCGGTCGAGAAGGTCAAGGGCTACATCGACATCGGCATCAAGGAAGGCGCAACGCTCGCCGTCGACGGCCGCGGCTTCAAGATGCAGGGCTACGAGAAGGGGTTCTATCTCGGCGGTTCGCTGTTCGACAACGTCACCAAGGACATGCGGATCTACAAGGAAGAGATCTTCGGCCCCGTGCTCTCGGTCGTGCGCGCGCACGACTACAAGGAAGCGCTGGCGCTGCCGTCGGATCATGACTACGGCAACGGCGTTGCCATCTTCACCCGCGACGGCGACGCTGCGCGCGACTTCGCGGCCAAGGTCAATGTCGGCATGGTCGGCATCAACGTGCCGATCCCGGTTCCGATCGCTTATTACACCTTCGGCGGCTGGAAGAAGTCGGGCTTCGGCGACCTCAACCAGCACGGTCCGGATTCGGTCCGCTTCTACACCAAGACCAAGACGGTGACCTCGCGCTGGCCGTCCGGCGTCAAGGAAGGTGCGGAGTTCTCGATCCCGCTGATGAAGTGATCCTCTCAAGAGCGAGGCACCCATGCAGTTCGCTCTGAACGAGGATCAGATCGCGGTTCGCGACATGGCGTTGGCGTTTGCGGCGGAAAAGATCGCGCCGCACGCGCTGCGCTGGGACGAGGAGAAGCATTTCCCCGTCGACGTGATGCGCGAGGCGGCGACGCTCGGCATGGGCGGCATCTACATCCGCGAGGATGTCGGCGGCTCCGCCATGACCAGGTTCGACGCCGCGCTGATCTTCGAGGCGCTGGCGACGGGCTGCCCGACCACGTCGGCCTTCATCTCCATCCATAACATGGCGTCCTGGATGATCGATGCCTACGGCAGCGACACCCAGCGCCACACATGGCTGCCGAAGCTCTGCACCATGGAGCTGATCGCCAGCTACTGCCTGACCGAGCCCGGCGCCGGCTCGGACGCGGCAGCGCTGCGCACCCGTGCGGTGCGCGACGGCGATCATTACGTCCTCAACGGCCAGAAGCAGTTCATCTCGGGTGCCGGCGGTACCGACCTTTTGATCGCAATGGTCAGGACCGGCGGTGACGGCCCCGGCGGCATCTCGACGCTGGTGATTGACGGCAAGACGCCCGGCGTGTCGTTCGGGGCCAACGAGCGCAAGATGGGCTGGAACGCGCAGCCGACCCGCGCTGTGATGTTCGAGGACGCCCGCGTGCCGGTCGCCAACCGGTTGAGCGATGAGGGCGTCGGCTTCAAGATCGCGATGGCCGGCCTCGATGGCGGCCGTCTCAACATCACGGCCTGCTCGCTCGGCGGCGCGCAGACCGCGCTTGACAAGGCGCGTGCCTACATGAAGGAGCGCAAGGCGTTTGGAAAGCGCCTCGACGAATTCCAGGCGCTGCAATTCCGCCTTGCCGACATGGCGATCGAGCTCGAGGCCGCGCGCACCTTCCTGTGGCGAGCCGCCGCGGCGCTCGACCGCAAGGATCCTGACGCCACCATGCTGTGCGCGATGGCCAAGCGCTTCGGCACCGATGTCGGTTTCGAGGTCGCCAACCAGGCGCTTCAGCTCCATGGCGGCTACGGCTATCTCAGCGAATACGGCATCGAGAAGATCGTGCGCGATCTGCGCGTGCACCAGATCCTCGAAGGCACCAATGAAATCATGCGGCTCATCGTGGCGCGCAAACTGATCGAGGACGCGCGATGACGGCAGTGGAAGAGGGCGATCTGGTCGCGCGCGTCGAGGGTGCGGCCGGCGTGATCAGGCTCAACCGTCCCAAGGCCATCAACGCCGTCACCCTGGAGATGTTTCGCGATATCGAGGCCGCGCTCGACCGCTTCGAGACCGATCCGGCCGTCGCCGTGATCCTGCTGGAGGGCGCCGGCGAGCGCGGCCTCTGCGCTGGCGGCGACATCCGCACGCTCTGGGAAAGCTCGAAGGTCCATGGCGATCTCGGCAAGATCCTGTGGCGCGAGGAATACATCCTCAACGCCCGGATCAAGAAGTTCCCAAAGCCCTATGTTGCCTTCATGGACGGTATCGTGATGGGCGGCGGCGTCGGGCTCTCCGCGCATGCGAGTCATCGCGTTGTCACTGACCGTACCAAGCTGGCGATGCCCGAAGTCGGGCTCGGATTCTTCCCCGATGTCGGCGGCACCTGGCTGCTCTCGCGATCGCCCGGCGAGATCGGCACCTATTTCGGCCTGACCGGTCAGATCATGAACGGTCCGGATGCGATCCACGCGAAGTTCGCGGACGCCGTGGTGCCGGCGGCCAAATGGCCGGAGCTGCGCGAGGCGCTGACGAAGGTTCGCGCTGGTGTCACCGCGGCCGAGGTCGCCAAGCTCATCGACGGTTTTGCGACCGGTGAGACCGCGGGGCCGGTTGCCGCGAAAGAGCCTGTTATCGACGCTTTGTTCGGCTTCGACCGCATGGAAGACATCTTCGCGGCGCTCAAGCGTGACGGTTCCGAATTCGCTCTGGCCACGCTGAAGACGCTCGGCGAGAAATCGCCGCGCGGCATGGTGGTGACGCTGAAGCTGCTGCGGCTGGCGCGCGCCGCGTCGAGCCTGGAGGAATGTCTGGTGCGCGAATATCGCGCCGCGCTGGAAGTGTTCCGCAGCGATGATTTCCGCGAGGGCGTGCGCGCCGCCGTGATCGACAAGGACCGCAACCCGACCTGGTCGCCGCCTCGGATAGAAGACGTCACGCCGGACATGCTTGCGCCGTATCTCGCCGAGATTGGCGCCGACGAATTGAAGTTCAACTAATCAACGAAACGTTCAGCGGAGGAAACGAAGATGGCCACGATCGCATTTATCGGTCTCGGCAACATGGGCGGCCCGATGGCGGCCAATCTGGTCAAGGCCGGCCACAAGGTGGTGGCGTTCGACCTCGTCGAGGCCTCGCGCGCGCAAGCCAAGGCCGATGGCGCCGGCATCGCCGACAGCGCAGCGGGTGCGGTGAAGGGCGCCGATGTCGTCGTCACCATGCTGCCGGCCGGCAAGCACGTGCTCGGCGTCTGGAACGAGGTCGTCCCTGTCATGACCAAGGGCGCGCTGATCATCGATTCCTCCACGATCGACGTCGAGAGCGCGCGGCAGGCACACGCGCTGGCCGCCAAGAACGGCGTGCTCTCGGTGGATGCGCCGGTCTCCGGCGGGACCGGCGGCGCCAAGGGGGCGACGCTCACCTTCATGTGCGGCGGCGACGACAAGGCGTTCGCGGCGGCAAAGCCCGTGCTGGAAAACATGGGCAAGAAGATCGTGCATTGCGGCGGCGCCGGCGCCGGCCAGGCGGCCAAGATCTGCAACAACATGATCCTCGGCATTTCCATGATCGCGGT
Organism: Bradyrhizobium sp. CCBAU 11386; assembly: GCF_028128955.1. Taxonomy (NCBI): domain Bacteria; kingdom Pseudomonadati; phylum Pseudomonadota; class Alphaproteobacteria; order Hyphomicrobiales; family Nitrobacteraceae; genus Bradyrhizobium; species Bradyrhizobium sp. CCBAU 11386. Next base: position 14,631 of record NZ_LBKA01000261.1, on the reverse strand, counting down.
GAGCGAAGCGTTTGCGTTGGCTGAGAAGCTTGGTCTCTCGCATCAGGCGCTGTTCGACGTCGCCTCGACCTCGTCGGGCCAGTGCTGGTCGCTGACGACCTATTGTCCGGTGCCCGGCCCGGTGCCGACCTCGCCGGCGAACAACGACTACAAGCCGGGCTTTGCCTCGGCGCTGATGGTGAAGGATCTGACTCTGGCGCAGGACGCGGCCAAGGCCGCGGGCGCGGCCACGCCGCTCGGCCAGCATGCGCAGGAGATTTATCAGGCCTTCGATAGAGCGGGCCAGGGCGGGGTGGATTTTTCCGGAATTATCAAGCACGTTCGCAGCCTCGCTGGAAAATAGCGAGGCTTTGCCCGTAGCCCGGATGGAGCGAAGCGAAATCCGGGACAGCTTCTGCCAATTGCGTAGCCGGCCCCGGATTGCGCTTCGCTCCATCCCGGCTACGCTCGCAGATCAATTCGACGGGCTCGGATCATGACGACATTTCAGGAAGCGCGCGCGTTCCTTCTACAGCACCGCACGGATTACGAGGCAGCGGTCAAAGGCTTCCGCTGGCCCGATCCGGCCCCCTTCAACTGGGCGCTCGACTGGTTCGACGCCGGGCTGGCGGCGAATGCGGAGAGCGGGGATCGGCCCGCGCTCTGGATCGTCGATGCCGCACAGGACCGGCAGACGAAATTGTCCTTTGCGGCACTGTCGCGCCGTTCCAACCAGGTCGCCAACTTCCTCCGCGCGCAGGGCTTGAAGCGCGGCGACCATCTCCTGCTGCTGCTCGGCAATGTGGTCCCGCTGTGGGAGACCATGCTCGCCGCAATGAAGCTCGGTGTCGTCGTCATCCCCGCCACCACGCTGCTCACCGCCGACGAGCTGCGCGACCGGCTCGATCGCGGCAAGGCGAGGGCGGTGGTCGCCGCGCAGGATCAGGTCGCGAAGTTCGCAAGCCTTGGCGCCGAGAATGTCGTGCGAATCGTGGTCGGTGATGCCTCCGATGGCTGGCTCGCCTATGACGAGGCGACGAAAGCTCCGGAGAGTTTTGCGCCCGACGGCCCCACCAACGCCGACGACCCGATGCTGCTCTATTTCACCTCGGGCACGACGGCAAAACCAAAGCTGGTGCTGCACAGCCAGCGCAGCTATCCCGTCGGCCATCTCTCCACCATGTACTGGATCGGGTTGAAGCCCGGCGACGTCCATCTCAACATCTCCTCGCCCGGCTGGGCCAAGCACGCCTGGAGCTGCTTCTTCGCGCCGTGGAATGCGGGGGCCACCGTGTTCGTGGTCAACCAGCCGCGCTTCGATGCCAAGGCGCTGCTTGCCACCATCGGCCGTTGCGGCGTCACCACGTTGTGCGCACCGCCGACGGTGTGGCGGCTGTTCATCCAGGAGAACCTGGCGTCGTTCAAGGTCGCACTTCGCGAGGTCTGCGGCGCCGGCGAGCCGCTCAATCCCGAGGTGATCGATCAGGTGCAGGCGGCCTGGGGCCTCACCATCCGTGACGGTTACGGCCAGACCGAGACGACGGCGCTGGCGGGCAACTCGCCCGGGCAAAAGATCAAGGTCGGCTCGATGGGCCGCCCGCTGCCGGGCTATCGCGTGCAGGTCAGCGATGCCGACGGCAACGCGGCGAAGGAAGGCGAGGTGACGCTGGTGCTCGGGGCGAGCCGTCCCGCCGGCCTGATGCAGGGCTATCAGGGCGACGACGGCAAGCTCTCGGGCACCGAAGGCACGCTCTATCGCAGCGGCGACGTCGTGTTCGAAGATGACGACGGCTATCTCACCTTCGTCGGCCGCTCCGACGACGTGTTCAAGTCCTCCGATTACCGCATCAGTCCGTTCGAGCTGGAAAGCGTGTTGCTCGAGCATGAACTCGTCGCCGAGGCCGCCGTGGTGCCTAGCCCGGATCCGATCCGGCTCGCGATCCCCAAGGCCTTCGTGCTGCTGACATCGGGCGCCGAGCGAACGCCGGAGACGGCGCTTTCGATTTTCAAGCACCTGCACACGCGCCTGGCGCCGTTCAAGCGCATCCGCCGCCTCGAAATCGTCACGGAACTGCCGAAGACGATCTCTGGCAAAATCCGCCGCGTGCAGCTACGACGTCTCGAGCGCGACGATGATCGCAACGATCCGCTGCGTGGTCGGGAATTCCGCGAGGAGGATTTTCCGGAGTTGCCGAAAACACGGAGTGAGACCTAAGTGAACGAAGTCTGGAAGAAGCCGCCGATTACGCTGGACGCCTATCAGGCGATGGTCGGCAAGGAGATCGGCGTGTCGTCATGGCACCTGATCGACCAGCCCCGCATCGACACCTATGCCGACGTGATCGAGGACCACCAGTTCATCCACGTCGACCCTGAACGGGCGAAGAAGGAGACCGCGTTCGGCACGACCATCGCGCACGGCTTTCTGACGATGTCGCTGCTGTCGATCATGTCTTATGAAGTCATGCCTGTCATCGCCGGCACCACGATGGGCGTCAATTACGGCTTCGACAAGCTCCGCTTCATCTCGCCGGTGCGCTCGGGAAAGCGCGTCCGCGGCCGGTTCGTGCTGGCGGAAGCCAGGCTGCGCAAGCCCAACGAATTGCAGTCCCGCACCAATGTCACGGTGGAGATCGAGGGCGAGGACAAGCCCGCGCTGGTCGCCGATTGGCTCGGCCTGATCTATTTCGCCTGACGCTGCCCGTCGTTGCCGGGCTTGACCCGGCAACCCATCGCTGCTCAAAAGCTTTTCGATTTTGATGGATGGCCGGGTCAAGCCCGGCCACGACGATCCAACATTTGGGAAACGCACTCATGGCAATCAGGTTTGACGGACGCGTCGCCATCGTCACCGGCGCGGGCAATGGCCTCGGACGGGCGCATGCGCTGGGGCTGGCCAGCCGCGGCGCGAAGGTCGTGGTCAACGATTTCGGCGGCGCGCGCGACGGCAGCGGCGGCTCGCTGTCGCCGGCGGAAGCCGTGGTCGAGGAGATCCGCAAAGCAGGCGGCACCGCGATGGCCGATGGCGCCGACGTCTCCAATTTCGAGCAGGTCACCGCCATGGTCGAGCGCGCCACCAGGGAGTGGGGCAGCGTCGACCTCTTGTGCGCCAATGCCGGCATTCTTCGCGACAGGTCGTTCGGCAAGATGGAGGCCGCCGATTTCCAGAAGGTGCTAGACGTGCATCTCGTCGGCACCTTCTATTGCTGCAAGGCGGCCTGGGCCGGCATGCGCGACCGCAACTACGGCCGCATCGTGCTGACCACCTCGTCCTCCGGTCTTTACGGCAATTTCGGCCAGGCCAATTACGGCGCGGCGAAGTCCGGCATGGTCGGCCTGATGAATGTGCTGGCCGAGGAAGGCCGCAAGACCAACATCCGCGTCAACATCATCTCGCCGACCGCGGCGACCCGCATGACCGAAGAGCTGTTGCCGCCGCAGGCGCTGCAACTGATGAAGCCGAACGCGATCACGCCGGCCGTCGAGTACATGCTGAGCGAGGACGCGCCGACCCGCACCATCATGGGCGCCGGCGCCGGCTCCTTCGCGGTGATCAAGATTATCGAGAGCGAAGGCATCAACCTGCCGGAGTCCGAATGGACGCCGGACGCGGTCGCCGCGCATTTCGCCGAGATCAGCGACATGTCGAAGGCGAAGGCGCTGACGGGAGCGTTCGAGCAGACGCAGAAGTATGTGGCGCAGGCCGCGGCGCGCGCGGGGATCAAGCTCTAGCTCCACTGTCATTCCGGGGCGTCGCAACTTGTCCGCCGAAGCTCGTAGAGCGAAGGCGGAAGCGACGAGCCCGGAAGCCATCATGCCTCATGAACGACACCTTCCGTCATGGCCGGGCAGAAGCGCGAAGCGCGTCTTCGCGCTAGACGTCCCGGCCATCCACGTCTTTGGCACGAGGTGCGCGATTTCCGTGGATGCCCGGGACAAGCCCGGGCATGACCACCTGTTGTTTGGCGTTCAGCTAAGCCTAAACTCCCGCCATGACACCATCCGAATCCCACGTCGCCATCATCGGCGCAGGTCCCGCCGGGCTGATGGCGGCCGAGGTGCTGGCGCAGGGCGGCGCGCGCGTCACCGTTTACGACGCGATGCCGTCCGCGGGCCGCAAATTCCTGATGGCAGGCCGGGGCGGGCTCAACCTCACCCACAGCGAGCCGCTGCCGCAGTTCATGCCGCGCTATCGCGAGGCGGCGCCGAAGCTGCAAGCGGCGGTCGAAGCCTTTCCACCCGACGCGCTGCGCGCCTGGAGCGTGGCACTGGGTGAGCCGACTTTTGTCGGCAGCAGCGGCCGCGTGTTTCCAAAAGCGTTCAAGGCCTCGCCCTTGCTGCGCGCCTGGCTGCGGCGGCTCGACGCCGCCGGCGTCCGCTTTGCCTTTCGCCATCGCTGGACCGGCTGGGATGGGGAAGGGCGGTTGCTGTTTCAAACGCCGAGCGGCACCTCCACCGTTGCAGCCGACGCCACGGTGCTCGCGCTTGGCGGCGCAAGCTGGCCGCGGCTCGGGTCCGACGGCAGCTGGGTCGATATCCTCGCGGCCAAAGGCATCGCCATCTCGAGGCTGCGGCCGGCCAATTCCGGCTTCACGGTCGCCTGGTCCGTATTGTTCCGTGACCGTTTCGAGGGCCAGCCGCTCAAGGGCGTCGCGCTGACGATCGGTGCACACACGGTGCGCGGCGAAGCGATGATCACCCGCGGCGGCATCGAAGGCGGCGCGATCTATGCGCTGTCGGCGGAGCTGCGCGAGGCGGTGCTGGGTCTCGGACAGGCGACGCTCACGATCGCACTGCGACCCGACCTCGACGCTGCCGCGCTGACCACGCGGCTATCAGGCACGCGCGGCAAGCAATCGCTCGCGAATTTCCTGCGCAAGGCAGCGCAGCTGTCACCGGTCGGCATCGGCCTGATGCAGGAGGCGGCGATCGCATCCGGCCGGCCGCTGGCCTCGTTCTCGCCGGCTGATCTCGCCCAACTGATCAACGCCATTCCGGTTCGGCTCACCGGCGTTGCCCCAATCGATCGCGCGATCTCGACCGCAGGCGGAATAAGCTTCGACGGGCTCGACGAGCGTTTCATGCTGCGCAAGCTGCCGGGCGTGTTCGCCGCCGGCGAGATGCTGGACTGGGAAGCGCCGACCGGAGGCTATCTGCTGCAGGCATCGTTTGCGACGGGGGCTGCCGCGGGCAGGGGCGTCTTGGAGTGGCTGAAGCGCTCTTAGAACGCCGTCGCCCTTCGAGGGCCGCTGAAGAAGCGGCTACCTCAGGGTGACGGCTCAGAGAAAGCGTCGTCGCCACGACGGACTAAAGCGAGAGCGTCATCCTGAGGTGCGAGCTCTGCGGTTCACCGCAGGGCGAGCCTCGAAGGACGACGCGGGCGCTCCGCAGCGCGCCTTAGCGCAGCTTCCCGCGCGCCGCCACCGGCAGCGTGCCGATGATCTCCTCGCCGCGGACCATCAGCACCTCGTCCATCATGTTGACGACGACGCAGACATGATTGGGCACGATGCGCACGATATCGCCGACATTCGGCCGCGTGTTGCTGCGGGAGAGATCGAGGAAGCCGTGCTCCTCGGCGAAGCGCGCGATCTTCGCTTCGGGGTGCTCCAGGATCAGGCCGTGGCCGTCGAGCCCGCCGGTGTCGGTGGTCAGCGTCTTGGAGCCGGCGTCGAGAATGCCGCGCTCGGGTGCGGCGCGGCTCACGACGGTTGAATAGATGTGCAGCGCGCAGTCGTCCCACGTCGCGGAGCCGGCCGCGACCTGCATGCGGTCGTTGTAGATGTAGGTGCCGAAGCGATGCTCGGTGCCGCCCTTGAGCTTGCCGAGATTGACGAGGTTCGGCGTGCCGCCCGTCGAGACGATCTTTGCATCCAGCCCGTGCGCGCGCACGCCGGCCAGCGCCTCGTCGTAGAATTTTTGCGCGTCGGCCCAGCCGGTCTCGGTCGGATAGAGCATGAAGCCGGCGAATTCGAGCCCTTTGGACCCGGCGATCTCGCGCGCCAGCGCAATCGCCTCCGCCGGTGTCTCGACGCCCGCGCGCTTGCGGCCCGTATCGCATTCGACCACGACCGAGAGCGGGCGGCCTGATGCCGCGGCCGCCTTCGGCAAACCGGCAACGACGGTCGAATTGTCGGCGGCCACCGTCATGTTCGCCTTGGCCTGGAGCGCGCCGAGCCGCGCCATCTTCTCTTCGCCGAGCAGATTGTAGCTGATCAGGATGTCGTCGATGCCGGCATTGGCCATGATCTCGGCCTCGCCGAGCTTCTGGCAGGTGATGCCCTTGGCGCCGCCCGCGACCTGCATCTTCGCAACGGTCGGGTTCTTGTGCGTCTTGATGTGGGGACGATTGGCGACGCCGGCATCGTCGCAGGCCTTCTGGATCCGCGCGATGTTGCGCTCGACCTTGTCCATGTCGATGACGGCGCAGGGCGTGCCGTATTCGCGGGCGATCTTGGCGGCGAGGGGAGTGGTCATATGATCTCTCTATTTTCGGCCCAGTAGGATGGGTAGAGCGCAGCGAAACCCATCAGAACCAGTTCCCGTTGCGCGATGGGTTTCGCTGCGCTCTACCCATCCTACGATTCAAGCCTGTTCAATTTCTTCGCGAAGCATTTCGAGTTCGAGCCAGCGCTCTTCGGCGGCGGACAATTCGTCATGCGCCTTGGCGATGGCGGCCGAAGTGTCGTCGAACTTCTTGCGATCCTTGGCGTAGAGGTTGGGATCATCGAGCACGCGTTGCAGCTTGGCGATATCGGCGTGCAATTTTTCCATCCTCTTCGGCAGCGTTTCCAGCGCGTGCTTCTCGTTGAAGCTCAACCGCCGCTTCGGCGCGGATGCGGGAGCCGCTTGTCGCTCCTCTTTCTTCTCCGCAGCAGGCTGTGCCTTCGCCGTCTCGCGCTTCAAGTCCGCGCCGCGCTGCGCCAGCATGTCGCTATAGCCACCGGCGTATTCGATCCATTTGCCGTTGCCCTCGGGCGCGATCACGGAGGTGACGACGCGGTCGAGGAAGTCGCGGTCGTGGCTGATCAGGATCACCGTGCCCTCGTAGTCGCCGAGCATGTCCTCGAGCACGTCGAGCGTTTCCAGGTCGAGATCGTTTGTCGGCTCGTCCAGCACCAGCAGGTTCGAGGGCTTGGCCAGTGCGCGCGCCAGCATCAGCCGGCCGCGCTCGCCACCCGAGAGCACTTCCAGCGGCGTGCCGCGCTGCTCCTGCGCGAACAGAAAGTCCTTCATGTAGCCGACGACATGCTTCGGCTTGCCGCCGACCATGATCTGGTCGCCGCGGCCGCCGGTCAGCGCCTCCGCCAGCGTCGCTTTGGGATCGAGGCTTTCGCGGTGCTGGTCGAGCGTCGCCATCTCCAGATTGGCCCCGAGCCGCACGGTGCCGGAGTCGGGCCGCATGCCGCCGGTGAGCAGATTGACCAGCGTGGTCTTGCCGGCGCCGTTCGGCCCGATGATGCCGAGCCGGTCGCCGCGCTGGATGCGGGTGGAGAAATTGTCGACGATCTTGCGCTCGCCATAGGCCTTGGTGATGCCCTTGGCTTCGATCACCAGCTTGCCGGACTGCTCAGCCTCGGCGGCTGCGAGATTGGCGCTGCCGGCGGTGCCGCGATAGTTGCGGCGCTGGTCGCGCAGCGTGTGCAGATTGGCCAGCCGCTTCACATTGCGCTTGCGCCGGCCGGAGACGCCGTAGCGCAGCCAGTGCTCCTCGTCGACGATCTTGCGGTCGAGCTTGTGCTGGTCGCGCTCTTCCTCGGCGAGCACCTCGTCGCGCCAGGTCTCGAACGAGGCGAAGCCTCGGTCGATCTGCTTGATCCGGCCGCGGTCGAGCCAGGCGGTCGAACGCGAGAGATTGGTGAGGAAGCGGCGGTCGTGGCTGATCAGCACCAGTGCGCTGCGGCGGCTGTCGAGCTCCTGTTCCAGCCATTCGATGGTGGAGAGATCGAGATGGTTGGTCGGCTCGTCCAGCAGCAGGATGTCGGGCGAGGGCGCAAGCACACACGCGAGCGCCGCGCGGCGAGCTTCGCCGCCGGAGAGGTTTTGCGGGTTCTCGTCGCCGGTCAGCCCGAGCTGCTCCAGCAGATAGCGCGCCTGATGCTGGTCGTCCCCTGGCGCAAGCCCCGCCTCGACATAGGCGAGCGTGGTCTTGTGGTCGCCGAAGTCAGGCTCCTGCGGCAGATAGCGGATCGTGGCGCCCGGCTGCACGAAGCGCGTGCCGCCGTCGGGCTCGACCAGGCCGGCCGCAATCTTCAGCAATGTCGATTTGCCCGAGCCGTTGCGGCCGATCAGGCAGACTCGCTCGCCGGTCGCAACGTTGAGCTCGACGCCGTTCAATAGCGGCGTGCCGCCAAACGTCAGCTTGATGTCCTTGAGTTGGATCAGCGGCGGCGCCATCGTCAGCCCTGACTTGAATTCTGGCTCGTTGCGGCCGCATCAGTGCGGCGGCGCTGGATCCGGCGCAGCGTCTGGTCGAGCGCCGAGAGGAACGTCGACCGGTCGCGCGGTGCGAACGATCGCGGGCCGCCGGTGACTTCGCCGGCCGAGCGCAGATCCGTCATGAGATTGCGCACTGCCAGCGTCATCCCGATCGATTCTTCGGTGAACGGCTTGCCGTTCGGCGCGATCACGTCGGCGCCCGCTTTCACGCAGCGGCTGGCGAGCGGAATGTCGGAGGTCACGACGACGTCGCCGGGCTTGGCGCGCTCCGCGATCCAGTCGTCGGCGGCATCCATGCCGGCCCCCGCCGCGATGCGCTCGATCAGTGGGTCCTGCGGCACGCGAATGAAATTGCCGGCGACCACGCTCACGGGCGCGCCGTGCCGGAGCGCGACGCGGTAGATCTCGTCCTTCACCGGACAGGCGTCGGCGTCGACATAGATGCGGGTGGGCGTGTCAGTCATTGGCGGGGTGGTACCCCATTCGGGCCGCAAAGGCGAGGGGATTGACCGGTGTTCCCCTGGGCCTACGATCGGCCCGAAACAACAGGAATTTTGGGGAAGGCCAACCATGCCGAACCGGCTCGAGACCTACCGCGTCGAGGCCTACAACACCGCCAAACAATCTGAAAACAAGATGCATGACGACATGGTGGCGCGTCGCTTCGGCTTTTCCGGCGGGCTGGTGCCTGGTGTCGACGTCTTCGCCTACATGATGCATGTGCCGGTGGCGTACTGGGGCCGCGATTTCATGTCACGCGGACTGGTGGAGGCCCGCTTCATCAAGCCGGTCTATGACGGCGAGACGGCCGATGTCGATGCGACCGAGCACAATGGCCTGCTCACGATCGAGGTGTTCAGCCGCACCGAGCTCTGCGCCACCGGGACGGCCTCGCTGCCGGCGGCCGCGCCGGCAGTGGCTTTGAGCGACTATCTCGCGGTCCCCGCGGTCGCCGAGCGCAAGCCGGTCAGCCCCGCGACGTTCGAGACCGGCAAATGGCTTGGCACAGAGCCGCGCCGATGGATCGGGCAGGCCGCCGCGGACTATCTCGCCGACATCAGGGAGACTGATCCGATCTTCGCGCGTGAGGGCCTCGGCCATCCTGGCCTGATCCAGCGCGTGATGAACCGCGTCCTCGTCGACAATACCATTTTGGGCCCATGGATCCACGTCGGCAGCCGCATGCAGCTGCTGTCGCCCGCGCGCGCCGGCGACGAGATCGTTGCGCGGGCCAAGGTGACCGCGAACTACGAGAAGAAGGGCCACCGCTTCGTCGAACTCGACGCGCTGGTCGTCGCCAACGGCAGGACACCGCTGGCGCATTGCCAGCATACGGCGATCTACCAGCCGCGCGAGCAGGCGGCGGCGTAGCCATCAGCACCGTCATTCCGGAGCGATGCGAAGCATCGAATCCGGAATCTCGAGATTCCCCGGTGCGCAATTGCGCACCTGAGGTTCGGTCCTGCGGACCGCCCCGGAATGACTGGAAAGAACTCGCTGTCATGCCCCGCGACCCGGCTACGCCAAGGCTTCGCCGGGGTTTAGGTCGAGGGGCGCCGAAGCTTTAGCGTAGGCGGCAGGCGGGGCATCCAGTACGCCGCGGCTTCTCGGTCAATCACGACTGTCTCGGAGTACTGGATCACCCGCTTTCGCGGGTGATGACAGTTGTATGCGGAGTGGTATCGAGCGCCCCTCACGCGTGGATGGCCGGGTCAAGCCCGGCCATGACGATGGAGAGACCGTAGCCCTACGCCGCCTTGCCCTTCGCGTCCTGGATCGCGCGCCACACGCGCTCCGGCGTCAGCGGCATGTCGATGTGCTTGATGCCGTAGTCGGAGAGCGCGTCGAGCACGGCGTTCACCACGGTCGACAGGCTGCCGGCGCAGCCGGCTTCGCCGCACCCCTTGCTGCCGAGCGGATTGGTCGTGGCCGGCACCGGGTGGTCGCCGACCGTCATGTTCGGCACGTCCTCGGCGCGCGGCAGCGCGTAGTCCATCAGCGAGCCCGTGATCGGCTGGCCGCTCTCGTCGTAGCGGACGTGCTCCATCAGTGCCTGTCCAATGCCCTGGACCACGCCGCCATGGAGCTGGCCTGCGACCAGCAGCGGGTTGATCACCGTGCCGAAATCGTTCACCGCGCTGTAGCGCACGATCTGCACCACGCCGGTGTCAGGGTCGATCTCGACCTCGGCGACGTGGCAGCCGTTCGGGAAGGCAGAGGGCACCGGCTCGCTGGTGTGATCGACGTCGAGGCTATCAGGCACGCCCTCCGGCACCTTGCCGTCATGCAGGCGCTTGGCCAGCTCCATGATGTCGATGCTGCGGTCGGTGCCGGCGATGGTGAAGCTGCCGCCTTCGAACTCGATGTCGGCTTCGGAGGCCTCCAGCATGTGCGCGGCGGCGCGCTTGCCCTTTTCGATCACGAGCTTGGAGGCCTCGACGATCGCCATGCCGCTCGCCGTGATCGAGCGCGATCCGCCGGTGCCGTTGCCGGTGTGGACGATGTCGCTGTCGCCCTGCACCAGCTTGACGCTCTCGAAGGGGACGCCGAGCTGGGCGCACAGCACCTGCGCGAACGGGGTGGCATGGCCCTGACCGTAATCGAGCGTGCCGGTGATGAGCTGCACGCCGCCGTCAGGATCGAACACGATCTTGCCGAGCTCGGGGCTCGGCGGCGCGGTGACCTCGAGATAGGAGCCGACGGCGATGCCGCGCAGCTTGCCGGTCTTCTTGCTCTCCTTCTTGCGCTTGGCGAAATTCTCGTGGTCGGAGATTTCGAGCGCCTTGTTGAAGACGGCCTGGAAGTCGCCGCTGTCATAGGTGACGCCGGAGGAGGCCGGGAACGGCATCTGGTTCGGCTTGATGAAGTTGCGCTTGCGCAGGGTCAGCCGGTTGATGCCCATCTCGTCGGCGGCGCGGTCGATCAGCCGCTCCATGTAGTAGTTCGCCTCGGGCCGGCCGGCGCCGCGATAGGCGCCCATCAGCGTGGTGTTGGTCAGCACCGTCTTGATGTCGACGCCCATCAGCGGCGTGCGGTAGACGCTGGAAAAGTTCTTGCCGGTGTTGAGCGAGAGCGGGCCCGGCGCAACGCCGGTGATGTAAGCGCCGAGATTGCCGTAGCCTTCGAGCTTGGCCGCAAGGAAATGCCCCTCGGCGTCGAGCGCGAGTTCGGCATGAATCTTCTGCGCACGGCCGTGGCTGTCGGACAGGAAGCTGGTCGAACGCTCGTCCAGCCACTTCACCGGGCGTCCCAATTCCTTCGCCGCATACAGAATGCACATGTATTCGGGATAGTTGATGTTCTTCATGCCGAAGGAGCCGCCGACATTGGCGGTGAGAATGCGCACCTTCTCGTTCGGCACCTTCAGGTTCTTGGCGAGGTTGGCGCGGTTGCCGGCGACACCCTGCGTCGGAACCTGGAGCGTGTAGCGCTCGGCCTTCTTGTCGTAGGAGGCAAGGCCGACGCGCGGCTCCATCGAGACCACGGCGACGCGGGTGTTCTCGATGTCGATCTTGGTGACGTGGGCGGCGCTGGCAAACGCCGCGTTCACCTTCTCCATGTCGCCATAATGGTAGTCGAGCGCGACATTGTTCGGGATGTGGTCGTAGAGCTGCGGCGCGCCGGGCCTCGCGGCCTCCTCGGGGTCCGTCACCGCCGGCAGCGGTTCGATGTCGAGCTCGACCGCCTCGGCCGCATCGCGCGCCTGGGCCAGCGTCTCCGCCACCACAAAAGCGACGGGATCGCCGACGAAGCGGACCTTGTCGGTCGCGAGCGGCTGGCGGTTGGTCTGGAGCAGGGGCGAGCCGTCACGGCTCTTCAGCGGCAGGCCGCAGGTGAAGGGGCCGTAACCGGCCGCATCGAGATCCTTGCCGGTCCACACCCCCAGCACGCCCGGCATCGCCTTGGCGGCATCGAGGCCGATGCCTCGGATGATTCCATGGGCGTGGGTCGAGCGGACCACCACGGCGTAGGCCTGGCCGGGCAGGTTGAAATCGTCGGTGTAGCGGCCCTTGCCGCGCACCAGGGTGTCGTCCTCCTTGCGGCGGACAGGCTGCCCGACGCCATATTTTTGCAGTGCAATAGCGTTTTCGAGCGTGGACGATTTGGTGTGTTCTTGCATGGATTTGACCTGAAAAGCCGGCAATTGCGCGTTTTGGGGGCGCGCTTGGGGGGCCGGACCCCTCAAAAATAGCCCACGGCCCCGTTCACGACAACGCACGAATGGGCATGGTCCCATGTGATGCGTTGTTGCGCAGGCCTGCCGCGCTGCTAATGTTTCAGGCGAAAAAGCAATTCCAGCTCGGCCCCAGCGGGCCGCGGAAAGACAGTTTGTATGAATGACCACACGCGGCTCCGCGACGGCCATGGGCCGCACGGTGAGCTCGAGGGGTCGATGGCGGCGGTGGCATTGGCCGCTGAGCCGACCGTCGCCGCGCAATCGCCGGGAACCGGCGTCTACGCGGCGCTGGACCTCGGAACCAACAATTGCAGGCTCCTGATCGCTTGTCCGACCAGTGACGGCTTTCGCGTGGTCGATTCCTTCTCGCGCATCATCCGGCTCGGCGAGGGTGTCTCCGCGACCGGTTCCATCAGCGAGGCCGCGATCGAGCGCGCCATCGCGGCGCTCAGCATCTGCCGTGACAAGATCAACTTGCGGAAAGCGCGCCGGCTGCGGCTGATCGCGACCGAAGCCTGCCGCGCGGCCTCGAACGCCGAGGGCTTTCGCAGCCGCGTCGCGGCCGAGACCGGCATCGAGCTCGAGGTGATCGACCGCGAGACCGAGGCCTCGCTCGCCGTGCTCGGCTGCTCGCCGCTGGTTGACCCCAGGGGGCGCGGCGCGATCCTGTTCGACATCGGCGGCGGCTCGACCGAGCTGGTGCGGATCGAGCGCGACCCCGCAAATCCAGAGCCGCGCATAAAAGCCTGGATGTCGATCCCGTTCGGCGTGGTCACGCTCGCCGAGCAGTTCGGCGGCCGCGACGTGACGCCGGAGATCTACGACGCGATGGAGCGGGAGGTCGCACACCACGTCGCGCCGTTCGCAGAAGCGCACGGCCGCGATCTCACCGACATGCACCTGCTCGGCACATCGGGCACGGTGACGACGCTCGCCGGCATCCATCTCAATCTCGCGCGCTACGACCGCCGCCGCATCGACAGCATCTGGATGAACGATTCCGACATCACCGCGACCATCAACAAGCTGCTCGGCATGAGCTACGAGGAGCGCGCCGGCAACAGCTGCATCAGCGTCGAGCGCGCCGATCTCGTGCTTGCGGGCTGCGCCATCCTCGACGCGATCCGCCGCGCCTTTCCGCTGCCGCGCCTGCGCGTCGCCGACCGGGGCCTGCGCGAAGGCATGCTGGTCGAGATGATGCGCGAGGACGGCGCGCTCAGGAGCTGGTGAGATGGCCAAGGACACCACCGGCCGCTTGCACGTCCAGGTCAAGACCGGCGGCAAGCGCAAATTGTCGTCGAAGCTGTGGCTGGAGCGGCAGCTCAACGATCCCTATGTGGCGAAAGCCAAGGCGGCGGGTTATCGCTCGCGCGCGGCATTCAAGCTGCTCGAGATCGACGACAAGTTTCGGCTGCTGAAGCACGGCATGGCCGTGGTCGACCTCGGTGCTGCGCCGGGCGGCTGGAGCCAGATCGCCGCCAAGCGCGTCGGCTCGGTGGACGGCAAGGGCAAGGTCGTTGCGATCGACCTGCTGGAGATGCCCGAAATTGCCGGCGTCGACTTCGCGCAACTCGACTTCATGGACAACGACGCCCCGGCGAAGCTCACGGCGATGCTCGGGGGCGGCGCCGATGTCGTGATGTCCGACATGGCCGCCAACACCACCGGTCACCGCAAGACCGACCAGCTCCGCATCGTCGGCCTGATCGAGACCGCCGCGGCGTTTGCCTGCGACGTGCTCAAGCCCGGCGGGACCTTCCTGGCGAAAACGTTCCAGAGCGGCGCCGACGCCGAGCTGCTCGCCCAGCTCAAGCGCGATTTCGCGACGGTCCGTCACGTCAAGCCGGCGGCGAGCCGGCAGGATTCGTCCGAACGCTACGTGCTGGCGACGGGGTTTCGGGGCGGGGCTGCCTGAGCCAATCTTCGCTGTCGTCCCGGACAAGCGCAGCGAAGCGGAGCGCAGATCTACCGTCTTGTCTGTCAAGGGGGCCGATCGGCTGTAAGTGTGCGGCATCGTGCTCGGCAGTCAAGGCGGC